>JAZQNF010000147.1:0-7360 GCA_045627225.1 Bianqueaceae bacterium | reverse complement strand
ATGAGTACGAGGCCGGCCGCCTCTTCCTGCCCCAGCTGATCGCCGCCTCCAACGCCGCCTCGGCGGTCTTCGACCTGATCCGCGAGCGCCTTGCCCTAAGCGGCAGCCCGGCATCGCGCGGACGCATCCTGGTCGCCACCGTCAAGGGCGACGTCCATAACATCGGCAAAAACATCGCCAAGTCCCTGCTGGAAAACTACGGCTACAGCGTGCTCGATCTCGGCCACGATGTCGACCCCGCGCTGATCGTCGAAACCGCCCGACGCGAGAACATCCGCCTCATCGGCCTCTCCGCCCTGATGACCACCACGGTCCCCTCGATGAAGGAGACCATCGAGGCCCTGCGCGCCGCCGGACATGAGTGCAGGATCTTTGTGGGCGGCGCTGTCCTCACCGAGGAGTACGCGAGGAAGATCGGCGCCGATTTCTACGCCAAGGACGCGCAGGCCTCCGTAAGGATCGCGGAAGCCTTCTTTCAGGATCTGTCCTGACGCGATTTTCTGACACAGCAAAAAAACCGTCCCCCGGCACGGCCCGACTTCCGTCGGATCCCGTGACAAAGGGACGGTTTTTGTTTCTTTGAAACCGTTTAAAAGATCACAGCCCCCAAAACCGCCGCGATGACGATCAGCCATATCGGCGAGATCTTTTTCCTGAAGAGCTTCGGCCAGGCAAGGATCACGCCCGTCAGGAGCAAAGCGATCACCAGCGCGCCGATATCCGGGGTGAAGGGCGAGACCGCCGGCAGAAGACTGCGGCCCAGCAGGTAAAGGCCGGTCGCGAGGATGATGCCGATCAGGCAGGGCTTAAGGCCCTGAAGCGCCGCCTGTACGCCGCGGTTCTCCGTCACCCGGTCAAAGACCGCCATGATAAGGAGGATGATCACGAAGGACGGCAAAATGACCGCCGCCGTCGCGAGCACCGCGCCCCAGAAGCCCGCCTGCGAGCTGCCCACGTAGGTCGCCAGATTGACCATGATCGGCCCGGGCGTCGACTCGCTGATCGCGATCATGTAGGACAGCTCATCGTCGGTCAGCCAGCCGTAGGAGAGAACGACATCGCGGATGAGCGGGATCGCGCCGTAGGCGCCGCCGAAGGCAAAGCAGCCGACGCGCAGAAATCCGAGCAGAAGATCCAGATAGATCATTTATGCTCTCCCTCCTTTCCGCCGTCCCGGAAGCCTCTTTCCCGGACCAGCCGGACAGACAGGGACAGCAGGGCCGCGAGCAGGAGCAGCCAGATCGAGGAAAAACGCCAGGAAAAGAGGCTGATCAGAAGCATCGCCAGCGCCGAGGCGCACAAAATGATCACGGACAGCCGTTTGACGGGCATCTTCCGTATCATCGTGACGGCCGCGCGGATGATCAGGATCGCGACGGCGACCTTGATGCCGCGGAAGGCGTTCGCCACGAGCGGGATCTCCAGCGCGCCCTCCAGAAAGAGCGACAGCAGGTAGATCACCAGAAAGGACGGCAGCGCCATGCCCAGCGTCGCGATCAGCGCGCCGGGGACGCCCGCCTTTTTATTGCCCACATAGGTCGCGCAGTTGATCGCGATCGGTCCGGGCGTCGATTCCGCGATGACGATCAGGTCCATCATCTCGTCGTGCGTGATCCACTGCCTCTTCTCGACGCAGGTCTCCTCGATCAGCGAGATCATCGCGTAGCCGCCGCCGAAGGTGAACAGTCCGATCTTCGCAAAGGAAAGAAAAAGCTCTGGCAGGAGCGGGAGGCGGCTCCCGCGGCTCTTCTCTTTGTCCATTCTTCTTCCTCCTTTCGTTTTGTCCGCTGCCCTTATTATAGCGCGTTCCGGAATAAAAGGAAACGCTTTCCGCCGCAAAAAAGGCACCGCCCTTGGGCGGGCACTCTGATGAGTGCTCCCTGAGACGGTGCCTTGTTTTTTGATCATTCAGAAGCTCAGAATCCGATCACATAGAACATCGCGGGGAACTGGCTGATGCCGATCTTGGAAAGATTGTCGCCCAGGATGTAGCTGGTGTTGGAGGAGCTGATGGTGTTATAGGTATTGTAGGTGCCCAGATAGCGGGTCTCGGGACCGACCTCGGCTACGAAGACCTTCGCGTCCTCGTTCCAGGTGAACACGGCGGTGGGCTCGGTGGTCAGATGGCAGCCAAGCTTGCCTTCCGCGTACTCGTAAATATCAAGGTAGGTCTTGGTCTCGCCGTCCATGAAGTAGATGCGGGTGCCGCCCTCGACTTCCTCGATGTAGACGTCGACCGCCTCAGCGAGGTTGGTGGTGGTGGCCATGTAGTTGCCGCTCATGGTGCCGGAGAGGAACAGCATCTGGTTCAGGTTCGCCTGGAAGAGACCGTACTTGTAGGCGGTGCCGACGACGGGGGTCACGGCCTTCGCAGGGACCTCAACGGTCAGCAGCTGGCAGGGGAACTGGCTGACGCCGATCTTGGACAGGTTGTCGCCCAGGATGTAGCTGGTCGCGGAGGAGCTGATGGTGTTGTAGGTATTGTAGGTGCCCATATAGCGGTCATCGCCGGCAATGGCGGGCGCGACGAAGACGCAGGCATCCTCGTTCCAGACGAAGGTCGCGGTGGGCTCGGTGGTCAGGCGGACGCCGGCCTTGCCCTCGGTATACTCATAGATATCGAGGTAGGTCTTGGTCTCGCCGTCCATGAAGTACAGATGATAGCCGCCCTCGACCTCTTCGACGAAGACATCGGCTGCCTTCATGAAGTCGGGCGTGGTCGCCAGATAGTTGCCGGAAAGGCCGCCCGCAAAGAAGAGGGTCTGGTCAAGGTTGGCCTGATAGAAGCCGTACTTGTAGCCGACGCCGGTCTTGAACTCGGTGACCTTGTTGGTGTTCACCTCGATGGCAAGCAGCTGGCAGGGGAACTGGCTGACGCCGATCTTGGACAGGTTGTCGCCCAGGATGTAGCTGGTCGAAGAGGCGCTGATGGTGTTGTAGGTATTGTAGGTGCCCATGTAGCGGTCCTCGCCGGCCACGTTGGGAGCTACGAAGACCTTCGCGTCCTCGTTCCAGACGAAGGTCGCGACGGGCTCAGTGGTCAGCTGGACGCCGGCCTTGCCCTCGGTATACTCATAGATATCGAGGTAGGTCTTGGTCTCGCCGTCCATGAAGTACAGATGATAGCCGCCCTCGACCTCTTCAATGAAGACGTCAACGGCCTTGGTGATGTCCTGAGTGGTGGCCAGGTAGTTGCCGGAAAGGCAGCCGGCAAAGAAGAGGGTCTGGTCAAGGTTGGCCTGATAGAAGCCGTACTTGTAGCCGACGCCGGTCTTGAACTCGGAGAGGACCTTGGCGCCGCCGTTTTCCTTCGCTACGCCGGGTACATAGTAGTCGAAGGAGGTGGACAGGGTCTCGCCGTTTTCGCTGACGGAAGCGGTCAGGGTGTAGTCGATCTGCTCCTCGGGCGCCTCGGCAACGTCGATCGTGACGCTGTTGCCGTTCTCGACGATTTTGACGCCCTCGGGATCACCGGCCTTGATCTCAACGGTCCAGGTGATGGGGTACTGCTGGCCGTTGATGGCAACGACCGCGACACGGTTGTAGTCAACTGCCGTTTTGGCAGCGACATCCTTGTATAACGCACGGATGTAGTTCTTGGCTTGCTGCAGCTGAGAGGTCTGCTCCTGGGATTCCTCAGCGGGCTGCGGCTTGCAGGCCGTCAGGCAGGAGAGACCCAGAACCACGGCCAGTACACAGGCAAGAAATTTTTTCATGGTTTTGCTCCTTATCATTTTACTCGTTGATCGTAATATCGTTTACGGAGAAAAGTTTGATCTGATAAGCATCCTCGTAGAGGTCGATCAGACCGCGTACATTGATATTTTTGCCCTTATAGGCGCTTTCGGTGACGAGCACGCCGTTCGCGTCCTTCAAGGGGGAGGTCCGGACCTTGATGCGCAGGCCGCTCTCCGTTTCACAGGTGAGCGTCATCGCACCGCAGTCATCGCTGGAGGGATCAGAGGTCGTGTAGATGCTGACGACCCTGAGGTTCTGCATCGATACGGTCGTATTCATCGCGCCGGCCATGTAGGCATCATCCGCGAACTGCTCGCCCGTGATCGGGACGTAGGCGGGCTCGAAGCCCTCGCCGAGCTTCTGGATGTTGCTCGGATCGTCCGGCTTGACCGCACGGTAGGAAAGACCGGAAACCTGATAGGTTCCGCCGCCCTCCCAGTACTGGACCGTTCCGACCACACGCACGCGGTTGCCCACGCGCATGATGGCCTGGCCCTGACCGCTCAGGTTGAAGCCGATGTAGATGGCCATGCCGTAATAGCGCTCCGTATCGGGATCGTACTCCTCGACGTAGACGCTGTTGTCGTAGCCGCGGGTAACGACACCCTCAAAGGCTACCTTGACACCGTTGTATTCGCCGATGTGGGCGCGAAGCTCGGCCAGGGTCAGCTCGACGGCATCGCCGTAATAGAAGAGCGGATCCGGCTGGCCGGAGTACATGCCGATCTTCTGATCGCGAGCCTGCTTGAGCGCCGCCGAGCAGACGGTGCCGTAGCGGTTGTTCGCCGTGGAGGACGCGATGGCCAGGCCGTTCTGGAGGATCTCGAGGTTAAGGTTGCGGTATTCCGTTCCGCCCTCGGGAAGGTACCAGACCCAGACCATGTAGCGGGAGCCTGTCGAATCCTTGTTCCAGTTCTCATCATCGGATTCCAGGATGATGGACTTCGCGGAGGCGAGATGCTCGCGGGTGAAGTTGGAGGCCTGCTTGCCGTACTCCTCGATCTTGCCGGTCGATTCCGGCGTGTTGATCGCGATGTAGCGGGCCTTCAGGACCTTTTCGGGAAAAGTAGGGTCGTCGATGTTGAAATGGGTCGTATCTCCGTCGATGAAGCCGTGCACGGTCACCTCGGCCTGGCGGGAGCTGCCGCCCCTCACCAGCTTCAGATCGGCCACATAATCCACAAATTCTCCCGGCTCCTCCGAGGAGTCGTTTTGAGACTCCGGCTGCTTGCCGCCGCAGCCCCAGAGGCATACGGAGGCAAGCATAAGAGCCAGCAGGAAAGACAAAATTCGTTTTACCTTAATCACGGTAGTTTATTCGGCGTATTCGCACTCCTGGATCGCGTCCTCGAAGGCAGCCTTGATCTGCGCATCAATGTCTCCGTCAGACTCCTTCAGCGTCAGGCACTTCGCAAGAAGGCTCTGGACCTGAGAACGGGCCGTGGAGGAGCCGTTGAAGGCAGGAGAGGTGTAGTAAGCGTCGACCTGAGCCATGCAGACCTTGGTGGACAGCGCAGCGATGTTGTCGCCGCCGTCAGCCGCCGCGAAGGAGGCCGCAAAGGCGGGATGCTCCGCAACGGACTTCAGGACCGGAACATAACCGGAGGCCATGGAGAACTCGGCCTGGAAATCAACGTTGGTGGTAAGGAACTTGACGAACAGCCAGGAGGCAACGACCTCCTGAGGATTCTCCTTCAGGAAAATGCAGACGCTGGGACCCTGGGAAATGACCTTGGGGGCAGCGGGATTGACCTGAGGAATGGTGGCGATGCCGACCTCGAAGGGACGGACGCCGTCAACGGCGCTGGGGCACTGATGAACAGCACCGGCAGAGGAACCGATGGACATGTAGCTGCGGGTACCGGTGGTCGCAACGAACAGACCGGAGGTGTAGTTGCCGTACAGGGTCTGAGTGGTCAGATAACCCTTCTGATACCAGTCGCGGAACATCTTGATGAAGCTGCGGTTGGTCTCGTTGTCAAACAGATAGTGATCGCCGGTCGCACTGGTGTAGCCGGAGCCGTACTGCTCGCACATGGTGATGAACCAGTTGCCCTCGGAGTCGTAGCCAAGAGGAATGCTGGTAGGATCAAGCGCCTTGATCTTGGCGCAGACCTGCTCCATCTCCTCCCAGGTGGTGGGGACGGAAATGCCGTTGGCATCGAAGAAGGTCTTGTTATAGTAAAGAACCTCAGTGGACTTGGAGAAAGGCAGGGTATACATCAGGCCGTCGCCGAACTGAGCGCCCTCGTTGTAGTAGCCTTCGATGAAGTCGGCCTTCTGCTCAGCGGTAAGGCCGAGGATCTCCGTCGTGCCGTCAGCACGGGTAACGGTGATCTTGCTGTCGATCAGATCGTCCAGCGTGGCAACCGCGCCGGCGAGGTTGTACAGCGCAACGTGGTCGGGGTAGCAATACGCCAGGTTGGGCTGCTCGCCGACAGGGATCTGGGTGCCGATCTGATCGCGGACATCGTCATAGCCGCCGACCGTCTCGGATACGATGTGGATATTGGGATACAGCTTGTTGAATTCCTCGATGTAGGGATTCAGGACAGCCGTCAGGTTGGAGCCCATCGTATGGTAGAACGTAATGGTGACCTCGCTGCCATCGTAACCGCCTTCCGGTACGGTGAAGTTGACAGCCTTTTTCCCTCCCTGTTTGCAGCCGGTGGAAAGGACGGTCATCATGACCATCAGAGCCGCAAGCAAGAGAGCAAGAACACTTCTTTTCTTCATTTTGCTTTCCTTCCTTTTTGTTTTTCTTTGTTTAGGAGTGGTGATATTGAAAGTCCGGAAACGGACTGTTCAAACAAATCAGCGCGCGGACTGCGCGGTTTCAGCCCTTGATGCCGCTGCGCGATACGCCCTTCATGATGTACTTCCTCAGGAAGACGTACACCAGAAACAGCGGGAACGAGACGATCGCAACGGCGGCCATCTGGACCGGGTAATTGGTCTCGTTCGTGGCGTCATCGATGAAGGAGGCGCCGCGCAGACCGTTCGTGATCAGGCGGTGCGCCTCATCGTTGGCGACGAGGCGGGGCCAGATGTAGGAGTTCCAGGCGCCCATCATCTTGAGCAGCGTGATCGAGATCAGCGTGGGCAGAGACAGCGGGAGCATGACCTTCCAGAGGTACTTGAAATCCGAGGTGCCGTCGACCTTGGCGGCCAGATACAGCTCGTTGGGGATCTGCAGGAAGTTCTGGCGCAGGAGGTAGATGTAGAAGACGGAGACCAGGAAGGGGACGATCAGGACCGTGTAGGTCTTGAGCCAGCCGAAGCTGGTGACGGTCGCGTAGTTCGTGATCGTGAAGAGCTCGCCGGGGATCATCATCGTCGCCAGCAGGCCGGCGAAGAAGAGGTTCTTTCCGCGGAACTCAAGGCGCGCAAAGGCGAAGGCCGAGAGGATCGTGATAACGAGGGACAGGAGCGTCGAGACCGAGCCGACAAACAGCGTGTTCAGGAACAGCCGGCCGAGCTTGGCGCTCGTGAAGGCCTCGGCGTAGTTGGAGAACATGACCACACGGGGCCAGAAGGTCGGGATGCTTTCGCGGTATTCGCTGAGGGACTTCAGGGACGAGTTGATCATCCAGTAGAACGGGAACAGGACGATCATGGCCAT
>JAZQNF010000146.1:0-7442 GCA_045627225.1 Bianqueaceae bacterium | reverse complement strand
TCAGACGTTTTCGGAAGCCTTATCCGCGCTGATTGTAATCCTCGTTGATGAGGTTCATGGCGGTCAGCAGCTTATGGCAATAAACGAGGGGGCCGATCAGGATCAGCTTGCCGAGAAAGCCCCAAAGCCAGTAGGTCCCGGCGCTGAATTCGTAGGCACAGCCGCGAAGGGCCAGCTCGTCTCCGATGCGTTCGGAGAGGTTGTTGAACCAGATGAGGGGGAAGATACCGAGCGTCAGCGGGGCCAGCGCGAAGAGGACCAGACAGTAATGCGGTGTATGGCGGCTGTCATGCTGGAAAGCGACGCGGTTGATTTCTTCCGAGATTTGTGAGAGACAGACAATGGAGTAGATGCCCAGGGACAGGAGCGAGAAAAGGACATATTTCCAAAGAACACGGTCCGTTCTGTGCGCAGCGCGCGGCGCCGCGGCCAGATCGGCTTCGCTGAGATTCAAAGCGGCTCCGCAATCGGCGCAGAAGTTTTTGCCTTCCTCGACCGGACGCCCGCAATTAGGACAGTAGTTCATGCAGGACCTCCGCGCGGACTCAGTCAAGCAGCGTCACGATGAAGCTGATCAGGACAAACAGGAATACAATCAGCATCACGCAGCCGGCCGGATTTGTCTTGGCGTTTTTGCCCGCAGAGGTGCCCGCAGAGGAGCCTGCGGAGGAAGCGGCGGGACTGCCGCCGGCGTTGAGCGGCGTGCTGTAGTTTTTGGCAGCGTTTTTGGAGGCAAGGGGGTAGGCGCTGGAAACGTTATAGGTAGGCACATCCGCTTCCTTGACCTCGATATCATCGTCCAGGTGAAGATGAAAAAGAACGTTGTTGTGGGCTGTGACAGAAACGAAGGGATTCTTTTTGCCGCAGGAAGGGCAGTAGCAATCTGTGGAATCCAGATTGGCCAGACATTTGGAGCACTTCATGAGAGTTACCTCCTTTTTAAGGTTTACAGGTCCGGATCTACGAGATCGGCCGTGCCTCTTTCGAGCAGCTTGTCGGCGTTTTCGACGTAGAAGGTGAAGGTGCGCATGGCGCTGATGAAGTCAAAGCCCTCGGCAATGCGCTCGTCCAGGCACATTTTGAAGGGGAGAAGAAGCTTCTTTTCAACGCTTCCGTCGGCCTTGGGCTCGTAGACGGTTTTCTTTTTGCCGAAGCCGATGAACACCGAGGTGGTACCGAATTCATACAGATGATGATACAGGGCATCGCCGCCGATGGAGCCGATGTTGGTGATATAGGCGGAGGAGTAGAAGGGCAGACCGTCCGCAATGCTGAGCGGCATGTGACCGTGATAGTCCAGACGGGTGAGGACCCAGACGGCGAGGTTGATGAACCAGCAGGGGAAGCGGGTAAAGATGTTCAGAAGCTTTTCGGTTCCGTTGCTCTGTCCGCTTTCGCGCATGATGGCATCCAGCTGCTCGTCAAACTTGGAAGCGACCTCCAGAAGGTTGTCATGCTCGTCGACCTCGGTAACGGTCTGGAATTCCTTGCCCTCTTCGCTGATGGAGGTTTTGGCCGCCAGCGAGAATTTGAGCTTTTTGCGTGCGTAAACCTTGCGGCCGGCGATGAAGCGGTTGAGCTTGGGGTGCTCCGCAAAGGTACGGGCCGCGGCCGTCATGATGAAGTGCGTATAGGACAGATTTTTGTTGTCGCTTTTACGCAGGCTGCGCAGGATTTCTTCGGTTTTCGTGATGTCGCAGTCGAACTCGTAGTAAACGAGCGCATCGTAGCGGTATTTCATGATGTGCGGCATCAGTCGGTTGAGCGGGGAGTTGTGGCGCAGAAGGATGCCGTCTTTGCGGTCACCCGGACGCTTTTTTACGTTTTCGTACATGATGGAAGAACGCCTCCTTGTTTGATTAGAACCCGATTAGCAGTATTATACTACATTTTTTCCCGAGATGCAAATAAAAAAGGCTCTGCGGATTTTCCGATCCGAGAGCCTTATGCTTTTTAGAAGTCCAGATTGTTGACAGTGCGGGGATAGGGGATGACGTCGCGGATGTTGGCCATGCCGGTCACGTACATGATCAGACGCTCGAAGCCCAGGCCGAAGCCGGCGTGATGCGTGGAGCCGTAGCGGCGAAGATCCAGATACCACCAGTAGTCCTCGGTCTTCATGCCGAGCTCGCGGATGCGGGCCTCCAGCACGTCCAGACGCTCCTCACGCTGGGAACCGCCGCAGAGCTCGCCGACGCCGGGTACCAGAAGGTCAGCCGCGGCAACGGTTTTGCCGTCATCGTTCAGGCGCATGTAGAAGGCCTTGATTTCCTTGGGATAGTCGTAGACAAAGACGGGGCGGCCGAAGACCTTCTCGGTCAGGTAGCGCTCGTGCTCGGTCTGCAGATCGCAGCCCCACTCGGGAATGTAGTCGAAGACATCGCCGGCCTTCTTCAGGTGTTCGATGGCCTCGGTGTAGGAGCAGCGGGCGAAATCGCTGCCGGCGACGTGGTGCAGACGGGACAGGAGGTCCTTGTCGACGAACTGGTTGAAGAAATCAAGCTCGTCCTTCGCGTTCTCGAGCAGATAGTTGATGACATACTTGAGCATCTCTTCCTCGAGGTTCATGTCATCGTTCAGGTCGGCGAAGCAGATCTCGGGCTCGACCATCCAGAACTCGGCGGCGTGGCGCTGGGTGTTGGAGTTCTCGGCACGGAAGGTAGGACCGAAGGTGTAGATGTTGCGGAAGGCGCAGGCAAAGGTCTCGCCGTTCAGCTGGCCGCTGACGGTCAGGCTGGCTTCCTTGTTGAAGAAATCCTCGTTGTAATCGATGCGGCCGACCTCGGTGCGGGGCAGGTTCTCCATGTCGAGCGTGGTGACGCGGAACATCTCGCCGGCACCCTCGCAGTCACTGCCGGTGATGAGGGGCGTGTTGACGTAGACGAAGCCCTTCTCCTGGAAGAACTTATGAATGGCAAAGGCCGCCAGCGAGCGGACGCGGAAGACCGCCTGGAAGGTGTTGGAGCGGGGACGCAGATGCGCGATGGTGCGCAGATATTCGAGCGTGTGGCGCTTTTTCTGCAGAGGATAGTCGGGCGTGGAGAGGCCCTCGACCTCGACCTCGGCGGCGTGGATTTCGTAGGGCTGCTTGGCCTCGGGCGTCAGCACGAGCTCGCCGCGGACGATGATGGCGCTGCCGACGGGCAGATGGCTGATTTCGTCAAAGTTCGGGACCTTGTCGGCCTCATAGACGATTTGTACGGTGTTGAAGCAGGTCCCGTCATGCAGGACGATGAAGCCTAAGGACTTGGAGTCGCGGATGCTTCTGACCCAGCCGGATACCTGAACCGCGGAGCCGCCCAGAGCGGCTGCCTGTTTTTCTAAATCGCGAAGTAAAATGGTTTTCATGTTCAGCTCCTGTCAAAAAATAGGAAGAGGCTTATTTCTGAGCCTCAGCCGTATGCAGCATGACATCGTGATAGCCGCCCTCCACGATGCTGGTGGCGGATACCAAGGTCAGCTTGGCGTTCTTTTGCAGCTCCTCGATGGTGAGGCAGCCGCAGTTGCACATGGTATGACGGACCTTGGAAAGGGAAAGACTGACGTTGTCCTTGAGCGAGCCGGCGTAGGGAACGTAGGAATCGACGCCCTCCTCGAAGGCCATCTTGTTGGCGCCGCCCAGGTCGTAGCGCTGCCAGTTGCGGGCACGGTTGCTGCCCTCGCCCCAGTACTCCTTGTCGTAGGTGCCGTTGACCATCAGCTTGCTGGTGGGGGACTCGTCGAAGCGGGCGAAATAGCGGCCCAGCATCAGGAAGTCGGCACCCATGGCCAGCGCCAGGGTCATGTGATAATCGTAAACGATACCGCCGTCCGAGCAGATCGGAACGTAGATACCGGTTTCCTTGAAATATTCGTCACGGGCGGCCGCGACCTCGATGACGGCGGAGGCCTGTCCGCGGCCGACGCCCTTCTGCTCACGGGTGATGCAGATGGAGCCGCCGCCGATACCGATCTTGACGAAATCCGCGCCGGCCTCGGCCAGGAAGCGGAAGCCGTCGCGGTCCACGACGTTGCCGGCGCCGACCTTGACGCTGCTGCCGTAGCGCTCGCGGATGAAGCGGAGCGTGCGGGCCTGCCACTCGGAATAGCCCTCGGAGGAATCGATGCAGAGCACATCCGCACCGGCCTCGACCAGGGCGGGGACGCGTTCCTCATAATCGCGGGTATTGATGCCGGCGCCTACGATATAGCGCTTATTGGCATCCAGCAGCTCGTTGGGGTTGTCCTTGTGGGAGGAGTAGTCCTTGCGGAAGACGAAATAGAGAAGCTTGCCGTCATCATCGACGATGGGCAGGGAATTCAGCTTGTGGTCCCAGATGATGTCGTTGGCGACCTTGAGGGTGGTATCCTTGGGTGCGGTGATCAGGTGGGAGAGCGGTGTCATGAAGTCGGAAACCGGGGTGGCGGCGTCCATGCGGGAAACACAGTAGTCACGGCTGGTGACGATGCCGAGCAGCTTGCCGTTGGGGCTGCCGCCCTCGGTAACGGCCATGGTATTGTGACCGCTTTTCTCATAGAGAGCCAGGACGTCGGAAAGGGTGTCATCGGGACGGAGGTTGGAATCGCTGGTAACGAAGCCGGCCTTGTAATTCTTGACGCGGGCGACCATGGCAGCCTCATTCTCGATCGACTGCGAACCGTAGATGAAGGAAATGCCGCCCTCCGTGGCCAGTGCGATGGCCATGCGCTCGCCCGAAACGGACTGCATGATGGCGGAGGTGAGGGGGATATTCATGCAAAGGGGACAGTCCTCTTGCCCCTTGCGGTATTTGACCAGAGGAGTTTTCAAGCTTACATTGGCCGGGATGCATTCAGCGGAGGAATAACCGGGAATCAGAAGATATTCACTGAAGGTGCGCGACGGCTCAGCATAATAATGTGCCATATATGTTCTCCTTATATATAAAATAAGCAGTTTATTAAAAGTCATTATAGATTCGCAGGAAACGAATGTCAAGCGGAAAAATGGGTGGGAGCGGCTGTGCCGAAAAGAGCAGACGGGCAGCTGTGCTTGTGAATCGCCCGATGAAAAAAGATCAATCATCTTGCCTGAAAAGCCTGCGCGGATAGGTTTATGAGGTTGACACCCCCCTATAAAATGTATACTGATATTAGTCGGGCATATTCATCCTCTGGATTGCAATGAAAAAGCAAACCGCCTCATCGTTACCATGGCATCGAGCGGAAGCGACTATGAAAAAGATCAGCTGATAGCCATGTTTGAAAGCGTCACCGGACATGAGGACTGTGTCGTATATGAGTTTGCGGATGAGTCCGGTCCTGCTCTTTTTCAGTAAAACGATAGGCCGGCACGCTTTTCGCGGCAGGCGAAGGAATACGGGAAATACAAGGGATGGCTCCTCCTCCGGACCCGACAAAGGTCACGGAAGAGGAGCTTTTTTCACATTGACAATTTTTCCCCCTCGCGCTACAATAAAAAGACCGAATTTCCGAATCTATGATGAACAGGAACCGAATATGGCTAAAACAACGAAGCTTCGTTTCTGGCTGGCAATGGCGGCTGCCAAGACCGCCCGCGCCGCCATTAAGGCTGTGGGCCGCAATGCCAGCAATGCACCCGGCGCCATCGCCCTCAAGATCTGTCCTGACTTTCTGCGTCACCTGACGCAGCCCGAAACGCTGGTCTGCGTGACCGGCACCAACGGAAAAACGACCACCACCAACATGATCGTCTCCATTCTGGAGGACTGCGGCTATTTTGTGACCAGCAACCGGGAGGGCTCCAACATCCAGTCCGGTATCGCCACGGCGCTTCTGGCCGATTCTTCCTTTAACGGCAAGCCTAAGAACAAGATCGCCGTTCTTGAGGTAGACGAGCGCAGCTCGCTTCTGGTCTACAAGTACCTGACGCCTGACTATCTGCTGGTCAACAACCTCATGCGCGACTCGCTCAAGCGCAACGCGCATACCGAGTTTATCACCTTTGTCATGAACAAGGCTGTGCCTAAAGAAACGCATCTCATCCTGAATGCGGACGATCTTATCAGCTCCCGCATCGCGCCTGAAAATGAGAAGCGTACCTACTTCGGCATCTCGGCCGACAGGCCTTCGGCAGGCGAGCCGGAGCGTGAGCTGGTGTACTGTCCCAACTGCGGGGCGCCGCTTTCGGCAGAATACGTCCGATACCAGCATATCGGCCGCCTTTATTGCGAAAGCTGCGGCCTGAAGAGCGAGGAGCCCGACTTCTGTGTCACGGACATCGATCGTGCCTCCAGCCTCTTTACCGTCAGCTTTAAGGGCGAAACCGAGTCCTTCCGCCTTGTCAACGATAATATCGTCAACATCTATAACTTCTGCGGCGCCATCAGCCTGCTGTCGCTGCTCGGCATCAGCAAGGAGACCCTGCATGAGGCCTTCAAGCATGTCAAGGTCGTGCAGTCCCGCTTCGATGTCGTCCACTCCGGAGATATCACCGTTACCATGCAGCTCGCCAAGGGCGAAAATCCCTCCGCCTGCGCCGAGGCTTACCGCTACGTCGCGGCCGCAGAGGGGGAGGGCAAGTGCCTCGTCATCGTCAACGATGACCATTTTGACAACACCGATACCGAGTCCGAAAGCACCTGCTGGCTTTACGATACCAATGAGGAAGGCCTGACCGATCCCTCCATCGCCAAGATCATTTTCGTCGGTAAGCGCTGCTGGGATCAGCGCGAGCGCGCCATCATGGCCGGCGTAGAGGAGACCAAGATCACGACCGCCCTGACTCCCTCGGCCGGCGCCGATATGGTCGACATCGACACCTACCATAACATCTTCGTGCTCTACGACAATTACCTTGTCAACGAGGCCATGGTCGTTCAGAAGCGCCTGGTAGCCAAAGCCGAAACCATAGGGAGAAACCACAGCATGACCATCGAAGTTCTTTACGAGGAGGTCTGCAACCTCTACGGCGATCCTCAGAACGCCGAGTACCTGCGTCAGACCCTTCCTTCTGCCAACTTTATTTTCACCTCTCTGAACGATGTGCCCTTCTTCGTTGAGCACCGTCCCGACATGGTTCTGATGGGCTCCATGAGCGAATCCACCCAGCGCCGTGTCATCGAGGAGCTGATGCCCTACCGTGCCCGCATCGAGGAACTGATCGCCGACAACGTTGTTTTCCTGATGACCGGCAACGCCTGTGAGGTCTTCGCTAAGGAGATCGAGTACGTCACCGAAAAGATGACGGTTCCGGCTCTCGGCCTCTTCGATCTGACCGTCAGGACCGACTGGTTCAAGCGCTACAACGGCAAGGTCCTCGGCACCTTCGGCGGCATCACCGTCACCGGCTTCCGCTCCCAGTTCGGCATGATGCACGGCAACAATAAGAAGGATGCCTTCCTGGAGGTCAAGCGCGGCATCGGCATCAATCCGAAGAGCCGTTACGAGGGCATGCACCGCAATAACTTCTTCGGCACGCAGCTGCTCGGCCCCATTCTGCC
>JAZQNF010000145.1:0-5202 GCA_045627225.1 Bianqueaceae bacterium | reverse complement strand
GGCACCACAAGCTGCCGCACGCTGGAATCCTCGGCGGATGAAAACGGTCTGATCCATGCCGGCAGTGCCGATACGGGTATTTTTATCTATCCCGGATATCGTTTCCGCTGCATCGATGCGCTGATCACGAATTTCCATCTTCCCGAATCGACGCTGATCATGCTGGTCAGCGCCCTGGCCGGAAGAGAGCGGGTGCTGGCTGCTTATGAGGAAGCCGTGCGCGAAAAATACCGTTTCTTTTCTTTCGGGGATGCCATGTTTATCGGAGACCATCCGACGGAGCTTTGTCAATAATCAACAATAAGTAACAGGAGGCCGAAAAATGAAAGCCTGGTGGAACAAGCAAAAAGGAGGGACAAAGGCATTTCTGCTTGCCCTTGTCACTGCCTGCGCGCTTTTTTTGCCTGCGATCATAGCCGGAAAGGGCTATTTTCTGCTGGTGGGTGATTTCAACTCGCAGCAGGTGCCTTTTTACATGCTGGCTCATAAGGCGGTCCGTGCCGGCAATATGGGGTGGAGCTGGCTGACCGATCTCGGCTCAAACTTTATCACCTCGTATACCTTCTATCTGCTGGGAAGTCCGTTCTTCTGGCTGACGATCCCCTTCCCGGATGCCTGGGTCCCTTATATGATGGGGCCTCTGCTGATCCTTAAATGCTCGCTCTGCGCGCTGTTTGCCTACTTCTATCTGCGCAATTATGTCAAAAAGGAAGGCTATGCCATCCTCGGCGCCATGATGTACGCCTTCTGCGGCTACTCGATCTATAACATCTTCTTCAATCATTTCCACGATGTCATGGTCTTCTTCCCGCTGCTGCTTCTGGCGGTGGACGAGCTGATGGACCGCGGCCGTCACGGCATGGTGGCGGTCATGGTCGGACTTTGCGCCCTTGTCAACTATTTCTTTTTCTTCGGCGAAGTGGTTTTCGTCATTCTGTATTATTTCATCCGCATTTTCCTGCGGGGATACCGTCCCAGCTTCAAAAGCTTCCTTCTGCTGGCGCTTGAGGCGGTCATCGGTCTCTGCATCAGCGGTGTGCTGGTGCTGCCGTCTGTCCTGGCGATCCTTCAGAATCAGCGGCTCGACAATCCGCTGAGCGGGACCAACCTCTGGGCCTTCGGCAAGGGACGCTTTTTGACCATTCTCTGCAGTTATTTTTTCCTTCCAGAGTTTACCTCCAAGCAGATCTACATCGACGGAGCCGGTACGCGCTGGAGCTCTCTGACCGCCTATCTTCCGGTCTTCGGCCTTTCGGGCGTCTTTGCCTTTTTCCGCACCCGCCGGGACAACTGGCTGAAGACGCTTATTCTGGTGCTGATGGTTATGAGCATCGTTCCGATCTTCAACAGCGCCTTTGTGGCCTTAAATGCCAGCTATTACGCCCGCTGGTTCTACATGCTGGTGCTGATGCTGATCCTGGCCACCGTGCAGGCGCTGGAGGAGGGAAGCAGCTTCGATCTGCGCAAGGGCTCCTTCTGGGTCCTCGGCATTACGCTCGGTCTGGCGCTTCTGATTCTCTTTACGCCCAACTATACGAACGGAGAGCTTTCCGGCCGCGGTCTCTACAATGAGGAACAGAAGATTTTCTTCTTCTTCCTGCTCTTCCTGACGCTGCTTTTGTGGGCAGTTTCGCATTTTCTGCTCAGCGAACGCCGGCACGGAGATAAGCTGTTCCTGCGGGAGAGCCTGATTGCGGTGCTTCTGTTCGCGGTTTTCTTCGGCAACTTTTATATTTTCTGGGGAAAATCGCTGGCCTACAGCTCGAGCAGCTATCTGATCCCGGATGCGATCCGCGGCGAGGATGACATCACGATCCCGGACAAGGACGAGGTCATCCGCATCGACTCCGATAATTCACTGTCCAATATCGGCATGTTCTGGAACATTCCGAACATCCATTGCTTCCACAGCATCGTTCCGGCCTCGATCGTCGAGTTTTATGAATTCATCGGCGAGGAGCGTTCGGTCAGCTCGAAGATCCCGGAGTCACAATATGCGCTTCGGTCCTTCCTTTCTGTCCATTGGTATTTCGACCGCATCGGTATCTCCGATTCCTTCGGTTCAACGACCAATCCCTCGGCTGAAACGCTGATGCCGGGCTACCGTTACTATGATACGATGGCCGGCTACGCGGTCTGGGAAAATGAATACTGTATTCCCCTCGGCTTCGTTTACGATGAATATATCACCGAGAAAACCCTGAACCAGGTATCCAGATCGAAATATGTCAGCGCGATGCTGAAGGGCGTGCTGCTTTCCGATGAGCAGGCGGCCCGCTATGCGGACATCCTGACGGAGCTCCAGAGCTTGAAGGGAAACGTCACGCAGGACGATTATTTTGAGGATTGTCTGAAGCGTGCCCAAAAGACCGTCACAGATCTGAGCGTCTCCAATAAGGGCTTTTCCTGCCGGAGCGCTTTCACCGAGGATGAGCTTGTCTTTTTCAGCGTTCCCTGGGAGGAGGGCTGGTCAGCCGAGGTCAACGGAAAGCCGGTGGATATCGAAAAGGTAAATGTCGGTTTCATGGCCATCCGTGTGCCGGCCGGCGAGGCGGAGATCGTATTCCGCTACCGGACGCCCGGTCTCAGGGAGGGGGCGCTCTTTACGGGCGCAGGACTTCTGCTTCTGGGTCTTTATCTTCTGATCTGCGGTCTGATCAGACGCGGACAGCAAAAGAAAAGGGCTGTCGAGCCGGAGGAGCCTCTGACGCTTGAATATGTGGAGCCTGCGGATTCTCCGAATCGGGAGGGTGCAGTGCCGTGAAGCTGTTTGAGTGGATAAAAAGTCTTTGCATCAAATACCGGCAGCTGATTCTGTATGCCTTTTTCGGCGTTTTTACGACGCTGGCCAACCTGGCGCTTTACTTTCTTTGTACGAAGGTTTTTCATTGGAATGTCCTGCTTTCCAATGCCGTTGCCTGGCTGGGCGGGGTCATCGTAGCCTTTGTCACCAATAAGCTTTTTGTTTTCGAAAGCCGGGACACCTCCTTCAGGACTGTGCTCCGGGAGGGCCTTGAGTTTGCCGCCGGCCGTGCCCTTACAGGTGTTTTTGAAGAAATCTTTCTGTACATCACCGTAGAGAGGATGGGCCTTTGGGACATTCCCATGAAGCTCATCTGCAATGTAGTGGTCATCATTCTGAATTTTGTATTCAGCAAGCTGATCATTTTCCGCGAAGGAGACAAAAAAGTAAAAGCTGAGGATGTCTGGACAGCGGAAGAGGAGAACCATGAGTAAATATACCCTGATCAAGCTGGAGGGAAGGGCCAAACGTGGACGCTTTGAAACGGTTCACGGTACCATCGAGACGCCGGTCTTTATGAATGTCGGAACCGTCGCGGCCATCAAGGGAGCGCTTTCGGCCGAGGACCTGAGGACGATCGGCTGCCAGGTCGAGCTGTCCAACACCTATCACCTCCACGTGCGTCCCGGCGATGATGTCATTTATCAGCTGGGCGGCCTTCACCGTTTCATGGATTGGGACCGTCCGATTCTGACCGATTCGGGCGGCTTTCAGGTCTTTTCTCTCACCTCGCTGCGCGGAAAGATCCGTGAGGAGGGCGTTACCTTCGCATCTCACGTCGACGGCCGGAAAATCTTCATGGGCCCCGAGGAGAGCATGCAGATCCAGTCGCATCTGGGCTCGACCATCGCTATGGCCTTCGACGAATGCCCGCCCAGCAAGGCGGAGCGCAGCTACATCGAGGCGTCTGTCGCCCGGACCACTCGTTGGCTGGAGCGCTGTACGGCCGAAATGAAGCGGCTGAACAGTCTGGAGGAAACCATCAACCGGGAGCAGCTTTTGTTCGGTATCAACCAGGGAGGCGTCCTCGCCGATGTCCGCATCGAGCACGCGAAGCGTATCTCCGAAATGGAAGGCCTGGCGGGCTATGCCGTCGGAGGCCTCGCCGTCGGAGAAACGCACGAGGAAATGTATCATATCCTGGACGAGACCGTCCCGTATCTTCCGCAGAATAAGCCGACCTATCTGATGGGCGTCGGAACGCCGGCCAACATCATCGAGGGCGTATACCGCGGCGTTGATTTCTTTGACTGTGTGCTGCCTGCCCGGAACGGCCGTCACGGTCATGTCTATACCGATCGCGGGAAGCTGAATCTTTGGAACGAGAAATATAAGCTGGACGACCGGCCCATCGATGAAGGCTGTGACTGTCCGACCTGTCGCCATCACAGCCGTGCTTACATCCGTCACCTTCTGAAGGCGGGTGAAATGCTCGGCATGAGGCTTTGCGTAATTCACAATCTGTATTACTACAACCGGCTGATGGAGCGCATCCGCTTCAGTCTTGACGAAGGAAAATTCGAAAGCTTCCGCCGCGAGCGTCTGGACGGATATCAGGAGCTCGGATTGTAAAAAAACTGTGACCGCGCCCGATGCGCCTTGACGAAAAGCGGTACTTCGGGCTATAATACTATATACTCAATATGAAAGAGGTTTTTACTATGCATTCTTTTTTTGTTTTGCTTGACGAAGCGGCAACGCCTGTCGCCGGCCCCAATTTTATCTGGTTTTATCTCATCTTTCTGGTTGCCATGATCGTTCTGATGTTCCTTCCTCAGCGCAAGCGTCAGAAGGAGCAGGAAAAAATGCAGTCCAGCGTCCAGAACGGTGATTGGATTCTGCTGAACAACGGCATGTACGGCAAGGTCGTCAATCTGGTCAACAACTGCGTTATCGTCGAATTCGGCACCAACAAGAGCATCATGATCCCTGTTCTGAAGAATCAGATTTATGCCATTTCCGAGCCGGATCTGACGCCTCATGCAGTTGACGAGAAGGCCATCGCTCCCGAAAACCCCATCGTCGCAGAGGATGTCCCCACTGCCAAGGACGGACTGGATGATTACGATCGCTACATCCTTGAGCAGGGCGCCAAGAAAAAGGGCCTTTTCGGCAAGAAGAAAAAGAACGAAGAATAAGCTGTCAATTAAAAAGCAGGCTCATGAAAAGAGCCTGCTTTTTTGAGGGATAAGAGGTTAAGAAAAGCCTCCGCTCAGTTAATTAAAAAGAGAGGTCGATATGAGCGGTGCTCTAAAGGTCAGTTCTATGTAGGATACGGTGCAATCCGTTTGGGTTGCACCGTTTTCCTTTGTTTTACGCCACTTTTGTGGGGTTGTTGCGGATTTCTTCCATAGCGGCAATGATTTCTTCTTCGTCGGGAACGGTAACGATATCCACCG
>JAZQNF010000144.1:0-5959 GCA_045627225.1 Bianqueaceae bacterium | reverse complement strand
GTGAACGCCGTATTGCCGAAGACGGCGGCGAACGGCTGGCTTGATAATTGAGGTTTCGGTGCTTGTGACCAGCCGTTGCAATACGGCGTGAACGCCGTATTGCCGAAGACGGTGGCGAACGGCTGGCTGATAATTGAGGTTTCGGTGCTTGTGACCAGCCGTTGCAATACGGCGTGAACGCCGTATTGCCGAAGACGGCGGCGAACGGCTGGCTTGATAATTGAGGTTTCGGTGCTTGTGACCAGCCTAAGGGCGCGTTGATGCTTAAGATACCGCTCGCTCTGACGCGCCCATGCCATACGCGCAAGCGCGTATGGCCGAAGATGAGATAATTTATGGATAGATTCTTTCAAATCTCGCCCGCTGATTCGGTGGAGGTCTGTGTGGAAAGCTCCGAGGGACATCTGGGGCAGAAACGCGCCGTCCGCGGAATATCCGCGGGCGAGACGGTGATCAAATACGGATATCCGATCGGGAGGGCCAGGACCGATATCGCCGCGGGCGAGTGGGTCGGGCCGGATCAGCTCGGGACCGCGCTTGCGGGCATCGAGGATTTTGTTTTCCGGGGAGCGGCGCCCGTTGAAACGGGATCGGCGTCGCCTCTCGCCGGCCGCTCTTTCCGGGGCTTCGTCCGCGAGGACGGGCGTGTCGGCATCCGGAACGAGGTCTGGATCATCCCGACGGTCGGCTGCGTAAACGATATTTCCCGGGAAATAATGCGGCAGTCGCAGGCGTTCGTCGGCGGCTCGGTCAGTGCGGTGCGCGGCTTTTGTCATCCCTACGGCTGCTCGCAGCTGGGCGAGGACAAGGAGCGGACGATCGAGGGGCTGTGCGGTCTGATCCGTCACCCCAACGCTTCCGGCGTGCTGGTGCTGGGCCTTGGCTGCGAGAACAGCGGGATCGGCGAGTTCAGGCGCGTGCTGGGGGATTACGATCCGGAACGCGTGCGTTTTCTGGTTTGTCAGGACTGCGGGGACGAGATCGCCGAGGGCGTGAAGATCGTCCGTGAGCTGTGCGGACGCGCGGTCCTGTGCCGGCGTGAAAGCGTCCCGGTGTCACGGCTGTGCATCGGCCTGAAGTGCGGCGGCAGCGACGGTCTGTCCGGCGTGACCGCCAACCCCCTGCTGGGACGTCTGACCGATGCCCTTTGCGCGGCGGGCGGACAGGCGCTTCTGACCGAGGTGCCCGAGATGTTCGGCGCCGAGACGCTGCTGCTTGAACGTGCCGGAAGCCGCGAGGTTTTCGAGCGCGCGCGCACGCTCATGCAGGACTTCCGCCGGTATTACCTCGATCACGGGGAGCCGATCAGCGAGAATCCGTCGCCCGGCAACATCGCGGGCGGGATCACGACGCTCGAGGAAAAGTCGCTCGGCTGCGTGCAGAAGGGCGGCCATGCCACGGTGACGGGCGTCTATGACTACGGTCAGACGGCCGACAGGAGCGGACTCGGTCTGGTCTGGGGCCCCGGCAACGACCTGGTCTCGACGGCGGCGCTGGCCTTTTCGGGTGCGCAGCTGATCCTGTTTACGACGGGCCGCGGGACGCCTCTGGGCTCGCCCGTGCCGACGCTGAAGCTCTCGACGAATTCGGCTTTGGCAGCCCGCAAGCCCGGCTGGATCGATTTCGACGCGGGCCGCGTGCTTTCGGAGCCTGCAGAGCGTCTGGACGAGGAGCTGGCCGAGCTGGTGCTGGCCGTTGCCTCCGGACGCGAGGTCAGGGCCGAGAGGCTGGGCGGCGAGGAGCTCGCGCTGTTTAAATCCGGCGTGATCCTCTGATCCGACCGTCCGGCTTTTATTTAAAACAAAAAACTCATGTCCCCCGAGACGCGAAAAACCGTCTTCGGGAGGCATGAGTTTTTCTTTTGGATTTATGGCTGCAGGGCAAGCACCAGACCGCAGGCAGCGACCGCAAACACGGCCGTAAGCACCGTGAGGATGAGCTGCATCGCCGGCCGGCAGAAGAGCTTATCGCGCTCCATCGCCTGACCGAGCAGCGCGAAGAGGGCAGCGGCGCAGGGGACCGCATAGCGGAAGTTCATCGTGCAGGTATGCGGATAGCCGAAGCAGAAGGAGAGGTAGGAGAGAAAAACGGTGAGTCCGAGGAGGGCGGTGGCTCCGACCGGAAGGGCAGAACCGCTGCGCGAGGTCTTCCGGCCGGACAGCGCGAGCCGGAGACAGGCGGCGGCCGAAGCCGCGAGGAGAAGCAGCCCGTCGATGAAGAGGACGCGGCAGAAGAAGAGGCCGGCCCTCTGACGCGCGTAATCGGCGGTCCCTGCGAAAATATCGGGACGGAAGAGCGTGCTTTCATCGAAGAGAGCGGTTTTATACAGGCCGACGAGCATGTTGTATTCGCTGTAGCGGTGGCCGAATTCATCCTTCCAGGCGATGAACACGGAGGAAAACTCCTCGCGCGTAAAGCCGAGCGTGCGTGCCCAGGCGCTGTAGCTGCCGACGTACTGGGTGGAGCTTTCGGAGAGCGAGGGGACATAGGCGAGCGGGACGCCGTAGCGGATCAGTCCGTAGAAGGACCACCACAGGCCGAGTGGGAAGACGATCAGGGCGAAGAGGGCGAACTGGGCGATGAGGCGGGGACGCTTCGCTGCGGCCGCCGTGCGGGAGTTCCCGGCGCCTTTGGGGGAGGCATCGGGCTTTTCGCTCAGCCTGCCCAGGAACAGCAGCGCGATCGCCGGCGCCGCCAGCACCGCGGAAAGCTTGGTCATCATGCCCAGGCCCAGCCACAGCGCGATCAGCGCGATGCTGCCGAAGGTCGGCTTTTCGTACCACAGGACCGCGCGGGTAAAGGCGGCCAGCATCAGAAGATTCATCAGGGCGTCGTTGTTGATATCGCCGCTCATGAAGAAGAGACCGGGCAGGAGGCAGAAAAGCGCAAGCGGCAGGGTGAGCGCCCGTCCCCTGAGCCGGAGGGCCTGAAGAAGGCGGTAAAAGACGAGCATCGTCAGCGAGGAGTACAGGACGGTCAGGATCTGGACGTTTTCCAGCGCCTGCTGCTCGGAGCAGCGGAACAGACCGACCTCGAGGCGCATGAAAAGCCCGGCCAGAAGGTGATGGAGCGGCGGATGGTAGAACTGTGAGCGGGACATCGGCGAAAAGTCCGGCAGACGAAGATTCTGAAAGAAATAGTAGATGTAGCCTGCGTGGCCCTTGCCTGCCGCGATGCTGTAGACATCGTGCTGCCGGAGGCTGACGGGCGTGGCGGCCGCGTAGAGCACACGCAGCGTGAGGCCGGCCAGAAGAATCAGAAGCGCCAGAAGCCGGTCACGCCGGCGCGCATCCTGCTCGTTCATAGCGATCCTTTCCCGGCTTGCGGGCTCAGCCCTTCGCCGTTTCGTGGTATTCCTTTTCGGTATTGACCCTCCAGATCCCGCTCTTATCGTCGCTCCGGCCCAGGATGTGGTCGGCGGCGCGGAAGGCGGTCACCATGGAGTGGTCCATGTTATTGTAGCGATGCTGGCCGTTCCGGCCGATGCAGTAGAGGTTTTCGAAGCTGTCGAGGTAGCCGGTCAGGCGGTCGATCTCGGCGTAGGTGTCGAAGTAGGCCGGATACGCCTTTTTGACGCGCTCGCGGTGCGAATCCAGCACGCTTTCCTCCTCGAGAATGCCCATGGAGACGAGCTCTCCGACGGCCAGGCGGACGCAGTCCTCCTCGGAGAGGCTCCAGAACGCATCGCCCTCGGTGCAGAAGTACTCGAGGCCGATCCAGACCTGATGCTCCGGGTCGGGCGTCATGTAGGGGGACCAGTTGTTGAAGATCTGGATGCGGCCGAGCCTGACGTCCGGCTCCTGGACGTAGATCCAGCAATCGGGGACGATATCGCCGAGTGTGGGGATGTCGGTCTCGTTTTTGAGCTTCAGCCGGTCGACCAGAAGGCCCACGGTGACGAAATCGCGGTAGGGGAGCCCTTCGGCGATGGTTCGGATCTCCTCGGGGACCGCCGGTCCGCAGAAATCGGCGACGAGGTCCTTGAGCGGCATGGAGGAGATGACGATGTCGGCGTCGAAGCGGCGGGTGCCCTCGGGCGTCTCACACTCGACGCCCGTCAGATGGCCGTCCTGCCCGAGAATGCGCGTGACGCGGTGGTTCAGCAGGAAGCGCGCTCCCTTTTCCTCCGCCATGGCGGCCGCGGTCTCCCACAGCTGGCCCGGGCCGTATTTCGGGTAGCGGAATTCTTCGATGAGCGAGGTCTCGACCGAGCCCCTGTCCTTGACGCCGAAGAGCTTGCGGAACATATCGCGCACGACGGCCATGATCGACAGGCCCTTGACGCGCTGCGCGCCCCAGTCGGCGGAGATGACCGAGGGATGCCTTCCCCAGAGCTTTTCGGTATATTTCTCGAAGAACATGCTGTAGAGCACGCGCCCGAAGCGATTGATGTAAAAGTTCTCGAGGGAGTCCTCTTTCTTTTTGAAGACGCAGGACCAGAGATAGCTGAAGCCGGCGGCCGCGGTCCGGAAAAAGCCCATGTTCCGGAAGGTCTGCCACTTCATGCTGATCGGATAATCAAAGAATTTTTTCAGGTAGTAGATGCGCGAGACGCGTCGGCGGACCAGCATGACGCGGTCCGTCAGGTCCGGCGCGGGACCGCCCTCGACGGTCGGCGTGCTGCGCCCCAGCTTGCGGTCATCGAAGGGAAGCTCGCCCTGCAGCGGAAGGATCTCCTCCCACCAGGCCATGACCGCGGGGTCCTTGGAAAAGAAGCGGTGGCCGCCGATGTCCATGCGGCTGCCGTTATGGCTGACGGTGCGCGAGATGCCGCCGAAGCAGCCGCTCTCCTCCAGCACCGTTACCTCCAGCTCCTCCTGCCCGGCCAGCTCCTTGGCGGCGGTGATGCCCGCCGGCCCGGCACCGATGATCACGATTTTCTTCATATGCTAACCCGTCCTTTCCCGTGAAGCGGAGGTGGATTTCCTCTGATGGATAGTTCTTTGATTATACAGGATGTTGGCTCTTTTTGGCAAGCTTGACAGCCTGACGCTTCAAAATTTTGTGAGATTTTGCCACTATCCCGTCCCTCTTTCCGTATGATAAAATAAGAACATACGTTTAGAAAGTTAGGTTTTATATGTACGGTATCAACGAAATCATTTTTTACGGAACACAGGGCGTCTGCCGGATCGCCGAGATCTGCGAGAAGGAGGCGGGAGGAGAGAACGTGCTTTATTACGTTCTTCAGCCTGTCTTTTTCGGCGCCACCTCGGTATTTGTCCCGGTGGGCAGCCCGGAGCTGACCGGCAGAATGCGTCCCCTTTTATCTGCCGAGAAAGCGCAGGGGCTGGTGGACGGGATCGAAACGCTCGGCACGGTCTGGATCGATGACCCCAATCTCCGCCGCGAGCGCTTCAAGCAGATCCTTCTCTGCGGCCGGTCCGAGGAGCTCTGTGCCCTGATCAAAACGCTTTGGCTGCACCGCATCCGTCAGCGCGGCCGGGGCAAAAAGCTTCACATGACCGATGAACGCTATCTGAAGGAGGCCGAAAAGATCTTCTATTCCGAGCTGGGCTATGTGCTGGGCCTTGAACCTGAGCAGCTGGCGCGCGGGGTAGAGGAGAGACTGTCGCGCTGCGTGTGAGAGATCCCCGGCGCGGCCTATGTGGCCTATTGCGTTCCTGTTGAGGAAATTGATAGGGCCCTTCGCCATACGGCGGAGGGCCCTGTTTTTATGATGATAGACCTGCGGGCAAGACGGAGTGCTCCGCATGCCGGCCGGAAAGCGCTGCCTTCGGTTTTACAGCCATCCCTGCTTTACCAGAAGCTCCGCCATCTCGACGGCGCCGCCGGCCGCGCCGCGCAGCGTATTGTGGGACAGGCAGACGAACTTCAGATCATACTGGCTGTCCGGACGAAGGCGTCCGCAGCTGATGGCCATGCCGCCCTCCAGGCCGCGGTCCAGAGCGGTCTGCGGACGGGACGGATCCTCAAAATAGTGGATGAACTGCGAGGG
>JAZQNF010000143.1:0-25977 GCA_045627225.1 Bianqueaceae bacterium | reverse complement strand
AGCCCCCCTCAAGAATAGATATCCCATTCGAAAGAAGTAAGACCCCTTGAAGACGACAAGGTGATAGGCCGGAGGTGGAAGTGCAGCAATGTACGTAGCTGACCGGTACTAATAGGTCGAGGAGCTTGTTCAAGAGCACATAAAGTGCTTTGAAGTGACTCAAAACATCATCGGTTCACGTAAGTTTGATATGCAATTTTGAAGGTTCCGCAAATTTAAAACGGAATAGTTTGTTTTCCTCGATAGCTCAATGGTAGAGCATCCGGCTGTTAACCGGAGGGTTGTAGGTTCGAGCCCTACTCGGGGAGTTAAGCGGTGATGATGCGTCTATGGGTAACACCCGTTCCCATTCCGAACACGATGGTTAAGACATAGACGGCCGATGGTACTTGGTGGGGGACTGCCTGGGAGAGTAGGTGATTGCCGCTTTTTTATTTGTTTAAATCCGGACTCATGGGAAGCGCGCTGTTTCGCTCAAGCGTAGGCGTGCGGCAGGATGGCGGAATTTTTCCGGTCTTGCCCGGGCTTTATCCGGCCGGATTCTATATATTTTGAGGAGAGGCCTCTTTTTACGGAGAGCCTCTCCTCTTTTTTTCTTTTTCGCGGCTTTGATTTTGTTGACTGTTACTTCGGAATGGAATATACTAGAAAAAAATAATCCGAGGAGATATGTGCTATGAAAGAGCTTATCTGTCCCGCATGCGGTGCCAAGCTCAAAAAGGACGCTGCATTCTGCAACAACTGTGGCCAAAAGGTTCCTGAGCCTGAAACGGCTCCCGTTGAAAAAGCTTCTCCCCAAAAGCCGAAAAAGAACGGCGGTTTGATCGCTTTGATTGCCGTTCTCGCGGTGGCACTGTTAGGCGTCGTCGGCTATCTGCTGTATTCGCTCGGAGTATTTGCTCCGAAAAAGAAGGGCTTTAATGTTACCTATGACGCGGATAACGGGAGTGCGGCGGTCGTTCAGTTTGTGCCTGCCGGATCTAAAGCACCCAAGCCTGCCGATCCGGAAAAGGGAGATGCGACTTTTGCCTATTGGACCCTGAACGGTCAGCAGTATGATTTTTCAGAGGTTCTCACGCAGGATATTACGCTGAAAGCGTTTTATTATACGCATATCAAGATCGAATTTTATAACGGAAGCGAGTTGTATTCTTCTTATACCACTCTCTCCGGCAGCCCGATCCCGGCTCCCGGCGGTGCTCCCGAAAAAACCGGATATACCTTTGTCGAGTGGCAGCTGAACGGAGAACGTTTCAATTTCGATGAGCCTGTCTGGACTGATCTGAAGATCAACGCCTTCTTTACGCGTGAGTACACGGTCTATATTTATACGCAGAACGGCGACGATATTATCCGTTATGTCCGCGAGGGCGAGACCTGTCCCAAGCCCTCCGATCCGGTTTACGATGATCCCAATATGATCTTCACCGGCTGGTACGATGAGAACGGCAAGCCTTTTGATTTCGCAACGCCTATCACCTCCGACATCATGATCGTCGCGCATTACGATTTCCTCAGCTCCGGCATGGAGGTGCCCCTCGTGTCCGCCGGCTTTGATCAGCTTGAGTATACCGTGGAGGTAGGAAAGAAAATCACGCCTGTCATCACCATCACGCCTGCCGATACGACCGAGAACCTGATGTATCTCAGCCAGAATGCCGGCATCGCGAATTTCGATGATGACGGCTCCGTCCGGGGCATCCACGAGGGCGATGTCTATATCTTCATCGTTCCCGGCTTTGATCCCAACGGGATGTACGCAGCGCGTGCCCTGATTCATGTTGTTCCGTCCACCGGCGGCGGCTCAGGCTCCGGAAGCGGATCCGGCTCCGGCTCAGGCGGCGGCTCGGGAGTCGCTTTGACATCGGCTTATTTCGACGCAGCGGAGTATACCGTGCATGTCGGCCAGGCCATCTATCCGGGAATTACGCTGAATCCGTCCGATGCGACCGATTACATGTTCCTCAGCAAGGATTCCTCCATTGCCAATTTCGACGATGACGGCAAGGTCCGCGGCCTTAAGCCCGGCGATGTCTACATCTTTATCGTTCCCGGCAATGATACCGACGCCATGTGGGCAGCCCGCGCCCTGATCCACGTCATCGAATAAACCGTATTACCGAAAAGAAAAACTGACTGATCTTCATGATCAGTCAGTTTTTTTGATGGGTACGCTTTTTAGCGCCGCATGCGCGGCTTTTTTCGGATCAGTTGCCGAAATATCTCTTGAGAAGTCCCGCAAAGGCCTTGCCGTGACGGGCTTCGACGCGGGCCATCTCGTGAACGGTGTCATGAATGGCATCGAGGTTAGCTTTTTTGGCCATGATGGCAAGCTCGGTCTTTCCGGCGGTCGCGCCGTTCTCGGCGGCAACGCGCATCTCGAGGTTTTTCTTCGTAGAATCGGTCAGCACTTCGCCGAGCAGCTCCGCAAATTTGGCGGCATGCTCTGCTTCTTCAAAAGCAGCCTTTTCCCAATACATTGCGATTTCAGGGTAGCCCTCGCGCGCGGCAACCCTTCCCATCGCAAGATACATACCTACTTCGCAGCACTCGCCGTTGAAGTTGGCTCTAAGCCCCTCTTTGATCTCTTCGGGGACGTCCTTGGCGATACCGACGACGTGCTCGGCGGCCCAGCTGATTTCATCTTCCTTCAGTTCGACGAATTTTTCGCCGGGTGCCTTGCAGAGAGGGCATTTGTCGGGGCGGGTTTCGCTTTCGACGATTTCTCCGCAGATGAGGCATTTCCATTTTTTCATAGTTTGGTTCTCCTTCGAGGTTAAAATATATTCGTCAGCGCGCTGACTTTTTTCAAAATCATCTTTGCCGTGCTTGCAGATCGGGCAGACAAAGTCGTCGGGAAGCTCTTCGCCCTCATACTCGTAGCCGCAGACAGCACAGCGCCAGACGGTTTTTCCTGTTTCAGCTGTCTCGGCGGGCCGGGGCTTGATATGGCTGTGGTAATATCCGTAGGATGCAGAGGGAAGATCGGACAGCAGGGCGCCGTCTGTGATCTCGGCGATGAACAGGGTATGGCTGTTTAACTCAATGCGCTTTTCGATTCGGCAGCAAAGGTAGGCGTTGGTGCCCTGCGTGACGGCAAGCGTTCCGTTGGAAACGCGGGTGCAGGCGCTGAAGCTGTCGAATTTGGAGCCATCGCGCCCTGAGCGAAAGCCGAAACGCTGAAAAAGCGCAAACTCCGCATTTTCCGCCAGAAAAGAGAGCGTGAAATCGTCCGTTTGATGCAGCATTTCGTTGGTATAGTTTGCTTTATTGACTGAAATCGCGATACAGTCAGGGGAGGAGGCGACCTGAAAGGCCGTGTTGATGATACAGCCGTTGTCAAAATCGCCGTTCCTGGCAGTCAGGACAAACAGTCCGTAGGTGAGTTTTTGGATGACTTTTGTATCCATTATGGTTTTGTTTCCTTTGTGTTATGTAGTTTAACTCCGGCACCGGGCAGGGGACCGTAAGGCGCTTCGGCTTTTTACTCGGCCGGGAGGAGGATCCTGTTCAGATCGCAGCGTCCCGTGATGCCGGGGATACGGCCTGAGCTGGTGTATTGCCAGATGTCGTAGGGGTAGGGATAATCGGTTACGGCGTCAGTCAGGAGCGGCGTGTAGCCGGGGGTCATATAGTGGGCCATCCAGAGCGAGTAGGCGTTTAAGCGTTCCGGCTCCATGTTGGCGAGCAGATACTGATAATTGGAGTAGGTACCGCCACGATATCCCAGGCCGGCGGACTCCACTGTGAGGCAGAAGGCGAGGGCAAGATTGGTCTGAAGCTCCGGGTCGAGACCGTCGGCACGGCCGCTGCGGTCCGGAGAAAATTCGGTATCAAAGTAGATGGGGAGATCAAGCGGGAAGCCGTCAAGGACCTCGAGGGCGTAATAGGCCTCGAGGATGGCTTCCTCTACGCTGATGGCCGCGCTGTAGAAATAGGCCCCGACCTGAAGGCCGGCCTCGCGCGCGCCCTGAAGATAGCTGAGCGCTTTTTCGTCGGTATAGAGCTGACCGCTTCCGTAGCCGCGGCCGCCAAGGCGGACGAGGACAAAGCGGATGCCGCTCTGACGCACTTTGTTCCAATCCTCAACGGTGTTGAACTCGGAAACGTCCAGGCCGTAGAGATAGTCCGTGGGCGGAGGGGTGCTTTCCTGCCCGGTAAGCGGCTCCTGCTCAGAGCTTTCCTCCTGCTTTTTGCTGCGTATGCGCAGGAAGACGAGGAGGATCAATTCAAGCAGAATGAGAAAAACGATGATCAGCGAGAGAAGCGTGTAGAGGCGGCCTTTGGATTTCATGCAAGCTCTCCCGGACCGTCAGAGGCTGTGGCCTCATAGAAGGAGGCGCTGTAGCCGATTTTATCAAGGTAGCTGTCGCCGATGGCTTTTTTGGCCGCTTCCAGGCTGTCGCGATGGACGATCGCGAGTGCGCAGCCGCCGAAACCGGCGCCGGTCATCCGGGCGCAGAGAACGCCGGGCTGCAGGCGGGCCGCATCGACCAGTGTGTCCAGCTCGGGGCCGGTGACCTCGTAATCCTTGCGGAGCGAATCGCCGGAGGCATTGACCAGAAGGGCAAAGCGGGGCAGATCGCCTGAGCTGAGGGCCTGGGCGGCGGCGAGTGTGCGCTGGTTTTCACTGACCGCATGACGGGCGCGCATTTCCAGAACCGGATCATGGATCAGCCCGCGGTTCTTTTCAAAATCGTCTTCGGAGAGCGCGCCGAGCGTGGCTGCGTTGAGACGGGTTTGGAGGCGCGAAAGGGCCTCCTCGCACTGAGCGCGGCGCTCGTTGTATTTGGAATCGACCAGGCTGCGAGGCTTATTGGTATTCATGATGAGCAGTCGGTAATCGCCGAGCTCAAGAGGAACGTAACGGTATTTCAGACTGTTGGTATCCAGGAAAATGGCCTGATCCTTTCGGCCCATGGCGATGGCAAACTGATCCATGATGCCGCAATTGACGCCGTTGTAACGGTTCTCGGAGCGCTGGGAAAGTCTGGCGAGCGCGATGCCGTCCAGCTCCCAGCCGAACAGGCGGCACAGCGTGTAGGCAGTCAGGACCTCGATGCAGGCCGAGGAGGAGAGACCGGAGGCGTTGGGCAGGTTTCCGAAATAGAGCAGATCGAAGCCGTGCGGCGCCTGATATCCCATTTCAGCCAGCGTGACCAGGATGCCCTTGGGGTAGTTGGCCCATCCGTGAAGAGGGCTGTACGCCAAATCATCCAGCGAGACGGTGATGATGCCTGCCTGCGGCTGGTTGACGGAATAAAAATGAACGAAGCGGTCGGAGCGTTCGCGAACGGCCAGCCAGGTCCCGAGAGGGATGGCACAGGGGAAGACATGTCCTCCGTTGTAGTCGGTGTGCTCACCGATCAGATTGACGCGGCCGGGTGCGAAGAAAAAGCGGATGTTTTCGCTGTTCCCGTATACACGGGAGAAATGGCCCAACAGGGTTTCTTTCATAAATTACCTCCGGGGATGGATCTCTTGTTAAATTATAGCATAAGCGACCGGAAAAAGCTATAAATCCTCTTGACAGCGGGCGCTTTTTCCTGTATACTCAACGTCTGTAAAGTAAAAAAGCTTTACAGGTGATCGATATGGATAAGGTTTATGAGGAAACGCTCCTTTTCGACTATTACGGGGAGCTATTGACGGAGCGGCAGCGTGCCGTGTGCCGCCTCCATCTGGCGGAGGACTGGTCGCTGGCGGAAATTGCCGAGGAGCTCTCGGTCAGCCGGCAGGCCGTTCACGATACGCTGAAAAAAGCCTTTGCGGCGCTGAATGAGTATGAAAATAAGCTGCACATGGTGGAACGCAATCTGGCTGTATCGGCTGAGCTTGGGCATCTTTCGGCGCTGGCTGAAGAGGGCAGGCTGGAAGAGGGTCTCAGCCGTCTTCATGAACTGATCCGCATTGAATAAATCCGGGAAGGAGGAACGTCCATGGCTTTTGAAAGCTTAACCGATAAGCTGCAGACAACCTTTAAAAAGCTGCGCGGTCAGGGCGTTCTGACTGAGAAAAATATCACGGACGCCATGCGTGAGATCAAGATGGCGCTTCTGGAGGCGGACGTCAACTTCCTGGTCGTCAAGGACTTTGTGGCCAAGGTAAAGGAGCGTTCGCTCGGGGCAGAGGTCATGAAGAGCCTTACACCCGGCCAGCAGGTCATCAAAATCGTTCACGAAGAGCTTTGTACGCTTTTGGGTACGGATGAAAACGCGGGTCTTCTTTACGGTGATACCGTTCCGACCGTCATGATGCTGGTCGGCCTTCAGGGCGCCGGTAAAACGACCATGGCCGCCAAAATGGCGCTTTATTTGAAAAAGAAGAATAAAAAGCCCATGCTGGTCGCCTGCGATATTTACCGTCCCGCCGCGATCCGTCAGCTGGAGATCATCGGCGAAAAGGCCGGTGTGCCCGTCTTTTCTATGGGCACCGAGCACAGCCCGTCTGAGATCGTCCGCGCCGCGGTCGAAAAAGCCAGAAAGAGCGACATTAACCTTCTGATCCTCGATACGGCCGGCCGTCAGCAGATCGATGAGGCGCTGATGGAGGAGCTGGAGAGTCTGAAGGACGAGTTCAGCCCGTCCGAAATCCTTCTGACGGTCGATTCGATGACCGGTCAGAACGCGGTCGAGGTCGCCAAGGGCTTCCACGAGCGTCTCGGCGTGACCGGCGTCATTCTGACCAAGCTTGACGGCGACAGCCGCGGCGGTGCGGCTCTGTCTGTCCGCACGGTCACCGGTGTGCCGATCAAATTCTGCGGTATCGGAGAAAAGCTGGAGGATATCGAGCTTTTCCACGGCGATCGCATGGCGAACCGCATCCTCGGCATGGGCGATGTGCTCTCCATGATCGAGAAAGCGCAGGAGACGGTCGACGCGGAGGAGGCAGCGCGCCTTTCCCGCAAGATGATGTCCAAGGATTTCAACCTGGACGATTATCTGGCCAGTATCCGGCAAATGAATAAAATGGGCGGTATCGGCGCGATGATGGGCATGCTTCCCTCCATGGGCATGGGCAAGGCCAATCTCGGCAATGTCGACGAGGACGCCGCGGCCCGGCAGCTTAAGCGCACCGAGGCGATGATCCTTTCCATGACGCCGCAGGAGCGCCGTAAGCCTCAGCTTTTGGATGCCTCGCGCAAGCGCCGCATCGTTCGCGGCTCCGGCTGCACCGTGCAGGAGCTGAACATTTTGCTGAAGCAGTTTGATCAGATGAAGGACATGATGAAACAGTTCGGCAATAAGAAAAATCCCCTTGGCCGCATGCTGGGCGGCCGCCGTTTTCCCTTTTAATGAACGCTGCCGAACATAAGCCCGGCAAAAGCTCTTGCCGGCCGGACGCGCAGTTTCATATCAATATGTTTAATCTATTTAGGAGGATAATACAATGGTCAAAATGAGACTGAAGAGAATGGGTTCCAAGGGTGCTCCCTTCTACCGTATCGTTGTGGCGGATGCCCGCGCTCCCCGTGACGGACGTTTTGTGGAGGAGATCGGCTTCTACGATCCCACCAAAGAGCCCAGTGTAATCAAAGTTGATCAGGAGAAGGCTAACGAGTGGATCGCCAAAGGCGCTCAGCCCACCGAAACCGTTAAAAAGCTTCTGAAGATTGCCGCCGAGCAGTAAGCCCCGGGAGGTATGCAATGAAGGAGTTAGTAGAAATCATTGCCAAGGCCCTGGTGGATCAGCCGGATCAGGTTGCTGTTACCGAAGAAATGAACGGCAGCGAAAAAACTATCACCCTGAAAGTGGCCCCCGAGGATGTCGGTAAGGTCATCGGCAAGCAGGGCCGTATCGCCAAAGCGATCCGTGCCGTTGTGAAAGCCGCGGCTATTAAGCAGGATGAGCAATGTGAGGTGGAAATCCTCTGAGTTTTCCGGAGGGCTTCTGTCGAAAAAAAGAAAGGTCTTCCGCAGCTGCGGAAGACTTTTTTCATTCTTGAAAATCGTTTTTTTCTATGGTAAAAAAGAAGAAGACAGAAATGAAAGGAAGAAGCAGGGAATGAATGAACTGTTTCGCGTGGGTACGGTAGCCACCGCCCACGGGATCAAGGGAGCGCTGAAGGTTTTTCCGACCACGGATGACCCCGCGCGGTTTAAAAAGCTAAAGAAGATTTATTTCAGCCGAAAGGCGGAGCAGGCCGAAGCGCTTCAGGAGTTCACTGTCAGCGGAGCCGCTTTTTCCGGCGTCTTTGTCCTGCTTTCCCTGGCAGAGATCACGGATCGCAATCAGGCCGAGCTGATGCGCGGCGGTTCTCTCTGGATCCCGCGCGCAGATGCCCTCAGCCTTTCCGAAAACGAGTTTTTCCTGGCCGATTTTATCGGCGCCCGCGTCCTCAGTGACAAAGAGGAGGAGCTGGGGACCGTTGCGGACATTATCCAGCTGAGCAGCAACGATGTGCTGGAGGTGCGCGATGCGGCGGGCCATGAGCTTCTGATCCCGGTCATCCGCGACTGCATCGTCGAAATGAACGCGGAGGAGGCGCTGATCCGCGTGCATCTTCTGGAGGGTATCCGTTCATGAAATTTGTAGTCATGACCCTGTTTCCCGACATGATCCGTCAGGCGCTTTCCTACAGCATGCTGGGCCGTGCCATCGAAACCGGCGCCATCAGTGTGGAGGTGACGGACATCCGGGATTTTTCCGACAATAAACACAACACCGTAGATGATTATCCCTTCGGCGGCGGGGCAGGCATGGTCATCCAGGCCACGCCGGTCTACGATTGCTATCAGGCCGTCAAAAGCCGTCTGGATAATCCGGATGCCCCTGTCATCTATCTCAGCCCGAAGGGGGAGACTTTTACGCAGCGCGTCGCCGAGCGCCTTGCCCGTGAGGAGGAGATCGTGCTCCTCTGCGGTCATTACGAGGGCATCGACCAGCGCGTGCTGGATGAGATCGTCACCGAGGAGATTTCCTCCGGCGATTATGTCCTGACCGGCGGCGAGCTGCCGGCGCTCATGATCATCGACGCGGTTTCGCGCCTCGCGCCGGGAGTGCTCGGCAATGCGGAGTCCGCCGTCGATGAATCCTTCTCCGGAAATTTTTTGGAATATCCTCAGTATACCCGTCCCCGCGAGTGGAGGGGGGCTGCGGTGCCCGAGATTCTTCTGTCCGGCAATCACGCGGCCATCGAGGCCTGGCGCGAGCGCAAGGCGATGGAGATCACGCTGGAAAAGCGTCCCGATCTGATCCGCGAGGAGGAGCTGACCAAACGTCAGAAAAAGGTCTTCCGGGAGCTTATGGAAGAGGCCGAAGAAAAGAATCAGGAAAAACAGTAAAAAAGCTTGCAAATGCTGACGGAACGTGCTATACTCACTTTCGTTGCATTAATAATTACGGATGCTCCGCTGGTATGAAGCCCTGAAGAAGTGTGCATATATTATTGAGTGTCTTTGAAGAAAGGAAAATAAAAATGAATCCCGAAATCATCAAGCAGATCGAGAGCGAGCAGATGAAGGACGACATCGTCTCCTTCAGCATCGGCGACACCGTACGTGTTTCCGCCCGCATCAAGGAAGGTACCCGTGAGCGTATCCAGGTATTTGAAGGCACCGTTATCCGTCGTCAGAACGGCGGCATCAACGAGAACTTCACCGTTCGCCGCATCGCCTATGGCGTAGGCACCGAGAAGACCTGGCCTCTGCACAGCCCCGACATCGAAAAGATCGAGGTCGTCCGCAAGGGTAAGGTTCGCCGTGCCAAGCTGTTCTATCTTCGTGATCGCGTCGGTAAGGCTGCCAAGGTTAAGGAAAAGATCGTTAAATAATCCGGTAACAAGAGAATCAAAGGGGTGTTTTTCACCCCTTTTTCTGACTGACTTGCGAGAGGTATGCGCATGGCTGCGAAGAAAAAGAAGAAAAAGTTTCATCTTTCCGACCTGTCCTTCCTGTGGCAGATCGGAATGATCGTCCTGCTGGCCTTCGTTCTGGTCACCTTTGTCGGAACGGTCTACAAGCAGAGCGGAGCCGGCATGGAGCCGACCGTCATGGACGGGCAGAGTGTGCTTGTCGGAAAGCTTTCGTACCGTTTTACGGCACCGGCGCGTGAACAGGTCATTCTGTACCGGGTCGACGAGGAGAACCTGCAGATGGGACGCATCATCGGCCTGCCCGGTGATATCATCGAGCTTCAGGATGACGGAGTCCTGGTCATCAATTCCGTCCCCTACACGGGCAATACCTTTGAGCTGCCTGCAGACGGAAGAACCTATCCGATCATTCTTCAGGCTGATGAGTATTTTGTCCTTTGCGACAATGGCCTCAGCGGAACGGACAGCCGTTATGCCGGCATCGGCAATATCAGCGCTGACCGAATCGCAGGCAAGGTGCTGTTTATCATTTGGCCTTTCGCCGATTGGCATCTTGTAAACTAAGCTTAAAAACCCGGGAGGCATATCCCGGGTTTTTGTGATTGTGCACGTTTTAGGAAGGCGGCCCGCGGAGAGGTGCCGTATTGATGCCTCGGCATCGGCTCAGGCTCCGTAACGGCCGGATCATGGCTATGGAAGAAAACGTAACGAAAATCAACTGGTATCCGGGACATATGGCGAAAACGAAGCGCCAGATGGAGGAAAGCATCCGTCTGGTCGACTGCGTTGTTGAGGTCGTGGATGCCCGCATCCCCTACAGCAGTAAAAATCCCTATCTGAACCAGCTTTGGCAGCGCCGTCCCCGCGTGCTGGTGCTGAACAAAAGCGATCTTGCGGATCCTGCCGTTACCGCGCTTTGGAAAAAGTACTACGAGCAGCAGGGCATGGCGGTCGTTCTGTCAGACGCGCTGCACGGAAAAAGCCGCAAGGACATTATCGCGGCGGTCATTTCGGTCTGCCGTGAGAAGCTGGAGCGGGACCGTGCCAAGGGGCTGAACCGGCCTGTCCGCATGATGGTGACCGGCATCCCCAACACCGGTAAATCCACCCTGATCAACCAGCTGACCGGCCGTGCCGACGGCGCCAAGACCGGAAACAAGCCAGGCGTGACCAAGAGTCAGCAGTGGCTGAAGCTGGCAGCCGAGGGCGCCGGCAAGGTGACGCTGGAGATGCTGGATACGCCCGGCATCCTGTGGCCGAAGATCGAGGACCCCGCGGTGGGAGAAAAAATCGCGCTGATCGGGTCCATTAATGAAGACATTCTGAATGAGCACGCGTTGGCCTGCCGCCTGCTGGAGCGCTTGGAGGAGCGGTATCCGGCGGCCCTTTGCGAGCGCTACAAGCTTGTGCCGGAGGAGCTTTCTCAGGCGGGCGATGCGCTGATGGAGCTGATCGGCCGCAAACGCGGACATCTGAGAAGCGGCGGTGCGGTCGATACCGAGCGTACGGCCCGTACCCTTTTGGATGAGTTCCGCGGCGGAAAGATCGGCCGCATCACGCTGGAAACGCCGGACGAGCTTTTGTCCTCGGAGATCAAAGGGGAGGCAGACGATGCCCAGGATTGACCCGGTTGAAAAGTGGAACGCCATGAGCGTTTACGAAAAGCAGGCCTGGGAAAGGGGCTACACCTATATCGCCGGCATGGATGAAGCAGGACGCGGACCGCTGGCCGGACCGGTGGTCGCGGCAGCCGTCATCCTGGATCCGCAGAACCCGGTGTACGGAGTGGATGATTCCAAGAAGCTCTCGCCGGCCAGACGCCAGGCCCTGAAAAGGGAGATCGAGGAAAAGGCCATCGCAGTCAGCGTCGGGATGGCGGATGTGGCCACCATCGACGAGATCAACATTCTGGAGGCCACAAAGCTGGCCATGAAACGGGCGGTCGAGGGACTGGTGTTCCGACCGGAGATCGTGCTCATCGATGCGGTCAAGCTGGAGCTGGTCAGCCTGGAGCAGGAGGCCATCATCAAGGGCGATACCCTGTCGGTGTCGATCGCTTCGGCCAGCATCGTGGCCAAGGAGACGAGGGACGATATCCTTCGGATGTACGATGAAATGTACCCGGAATACGGCTTTGCGCAGCATAAGGGCTACGGTACCGCGGCGCACTACGAGGCGATCCGGAAATACGGGCTTCTGCCCATCCATCGGCGGAGCTTTCTGAAGAGCTTTTTTGAAAAGGGAAATCTTTGATGAGTGAAAACCTGACGAAGGGACAGCAGGCGGAGCAGGCGGCCGCAGACTATCTTATGAAGCAGGGATATATCCTCCTCGCACGGCATTACTGCTGCCGGGGCGGAGAGCTGGATCTGGTAGCGGAGCATGACGGCTGTCTGGTGTTCGCAGAGGTGAAATACAGAAGCTCCTCCGCCTACGGAAGTCCGGAGGAGGCCATAACACCGCAGAAAATCCGTTCGCTCAGCCGGGCGGCCGCGGCCTATCTGGCGGAAAAAGGAGGCTGGGAGGGCGCCATGTCCTTCGATGTCATCGCGGTGCTCGGCCCGACAATGACGGAGGTCAGGCATTACGTCAATGCCTTTACGCCCTTCGGTCTGGCCTGAAAGGAGACATATGGATTTAAAAAGCCGAACCCTGCAGGTGCACGAGCTGGGAGGTCTGTATTATCTGACCTTCCCCTCTTTCGAGAAAACGGATCTGGTGCGCCACCTGTATTCGACCCGGCGCGGAGGCGTCAGCCGCGGATATCTGGCTTCCATGAATCTGGGGCCTCATCGCGGCGATCGCTTTGAAAACGTGATGGAGAACTATCGCCGCATCTGCGCAGCCTGCGGGACCTGTCTGGACAATCTGGTGTTCAGCCAGCAGGTGCACGGGAGCCGCATTCTTTATGTCGATCAGCAGGACCGCGGGAAAAGCCTTGTCCGGCCGGTCGAAATGGTGGGCGTAGACGGTCTGATCACCGATAAGCCCGAGGTGACCCTCGTCACCTTCCATGCGGATTGCGTTCCGCTGTTTTTTCTTGACCCGGTCCGAAAAGTCATCGGACTGGCGCACGCCGGATGGCGGGGCACGGTCGCGGGCATCGGCGGGAAAATGGTCCGAAGGCTTCAGGAGGATTTTTCGTGCGATCCTGCCGATCTTCTGGTCGGCATCGGTCCCTCGGTCGGTCCCTGCTGCTTCGAGGTCGGCCCGGAGGTGGCCGCCGAGTTTGCCAAAGCCTTTCCGGAGCGCACTCACCGCGAGATCATTCTGCCCGGCAAAACCGAGGAGAAGAGCAATGTGGACCTTTGGATGGCCAATGCCGTGGATGTGGTCCTGGCCGGTGTGGCGGCTGAGCATGTGACCATGCCGGATCTGTGCACCTGCTGCCATCCGGATTATTTCTTCTCGCACCGCAGGACCGGCAACGAGCGCGGTTCTCAGATCGCCATGATGGAACTTAAATAAGAAATGATGAGGTGCTTATGAAGCAGCGGATCAGTTTTGTGGCCCCGGGCTCCATCGGAGAGGAGCTGGGTCTTGAACCCGGCGATGCTCTTTTGGCTGTCAACGGGACCGAAATCGAGGATGTTCTCGATTATTATTTTCTGACCGACGATGATTTCTTCACGCTGACCGTGGAGACCAGGCAGGGCGAGCTCGCGGAATGCGAGGTCGAAAAAGGCCCTGACGAGGAGCTGGGGCTTCTCTTTGAAGAAGAATTCATGGGGAAATACCGCCGCTGCGCCAACAAGTGCATCTTCTGCTTTATCGACCAGCTGCCGGAAGGAATGCGCGATACGCTCTATTTCAAGGATGACGACTCCCGTCTGTCCTTTCTCAACGGCAACTATATTACGATGACGAACATGAGCGAGCATGATTTCGAAAAGATCATCCGCTATCATATGTCCCCGATGAATATCTCCGTGCACACGACCGATCCGGAGCTGCGCGTGAAGATGCTGAAAAATCCGCGTGCGGCTGAGATCATGCCCCGGCTGAAGCGGCTGGCCGAGGCCGGCATCACGCTGAACGGCCAGATCGTCCTGTGCAAGGGCGTCAACGACGGCGAGGCGCTGATCCGGACCGTCCGGGAGCTGGGCGAGCTCTGCCCCTCCATGCAGTCGCTGTCGATTGTCCCCGTGGGTCTTTCCGATCACCGGGACGGTCTGTATCCGCTTGAACCCTTCACGCCGGAGGACTGCCGTGCCCTGATCGCAGCGATAAAGCCCCTGCAGGACGCGTATTATGAGCGCTTCGGCCTGCACTTTGTGCATCTGTCGGACGAGTTTTACTCGCTGGCCGGCCTGGACGTTCCCGACGAGGAGAGCTATGACGGTTATCTCCAGATCGAAAACGGCGTCGGCATGATGCGTCTGTTTATGAACGAGGCCTGCGAAGCTCTTTGCGAGGCCGGCCGCGATGAGTCTCTTACCGGAAGACTCAGCTTTGTCACCGCGCCCTGTGCCGCTCCCTATATCGCCCGCATACTGGAAGCATTCCGCGAACGCTTCCCGAACAAGCAGATCGACATGAAGGTCATCCGAAACGACTTTTTCGGTTCCCGGATCACCGTGACCGGGCTTTTGACCGGGCGTGATATCATCGCCCAGCTGAAGGGGCAGGAGCTTGGCTCGCATCTGCTGCTTCCGGCCAATCTGCTTCGCGGGAACGAGCCGCTTCTGCTCGACGATTTGACGGTTGCGGACATAGAAAAGGCTTTACAGACCCCCGTATTTATTGTAAAATCTTCGGGAAGGAGCTTTATCGAGGCTCTGATCCGGAAATAGTTTTTTCCGTCCTGAAACAGAAAGGGATAAGCATGAAACCGATTGTTGCCATTGTGGGCCGCCCGAATGTGGGAAAGTCCACGCTGTTCAATAAAATCGCCGGCCATCGGGTATCCATCGTCAAGGACACGCCCGGCGTTACCCGTGACCGGATTTACGCCGATGCCGAGTGGGTCGGCCGTGAATTTACGATGATCGATACCGGCGGTATCGAACCGAAGACCGATGATCTGATCCTGGGCTACATGCGTGAGCAGGCTCAGCTGGCCATCGATACCGCAGATGTCATCGTCTTTGTGACGGATGCCGAGGCAGGCCTGACCGATGCGGATCACGCCGTCGGCGATATGCTTCGACGTGCCGCCAAGCCCGTCGTCATCGCCGTCAACAAGCTGGACAACATGGAGGATGTGACTCCTATTTATGAGTTTTACGAGCTTGGCCTGGGCGATCCCTATGCGGTCTCGGCCGAGCAGGGCAAGGGCGTCGGCGATCTGCTGGATGCGGTCGTGGCCCTTCTTCCCGCTGAGAAAACGGCGGAGGAAGAGGAGGATGTGCTTCACGTGGCCATCATCGGAAAGCCGAATGTCGGAAAATCGTCCCTGGTCAACCGCCTGGTAGGCTCTAACCGGGTGATCGTATCCGATATCGCCGGAACGACCCGTGACGCCATCGATACGCGCATTCATCACAACGGCAAGCAGTATGTCTTTATCGATACGGCCGGCATCCGCCGCCAGAGCAAGGTGAAGGAGGATATCGAGCGCTTCTCGGTCATCCGCGCCGTGGCGGCTGTCGAGCGCGCGGATGTCGTCATCACCGTCATCGACGCGGTCGAGGGCATTACCGAGCAGGACGCCAAGATCGCCGGTCTGGCTCACGATAACGGCAAGGCCAGCATCATCTGCGTCAATAAATGGGATGCCGTCGAAAAGGACGACAAGACCATGAACCGTTTTACGCAGGACATCGACAATGTCCTTTCCTTCATGCCCTATGCCGAGAAGCTGTTTATCTCGGCGGTCACCGGGCAGCGGGTGGACCGCATCTTCGAGGCCGTCGACAGGGTCGCCGCCAACAACGCCATGCGTGTGGCTACCGGCACTCTCAACGACATCCTCTACGATGCGATGTCCATGAACCAGCCGCCCTCCGATAAGGGCCGCCGCCTGAAGATCTTCTACATGACGCAGGTCGGTACCAAGCCGCCCACCTTTGTCATTTTTGTCAACGATGCAGAGCTGATGCACTATTCCTACAAGCGCTATCTGGAAAACTGCATCCGGAAGACCTTCGGCTTTGCCGGTACTCCCCTCAAGTTCATCATCCGAGAACGCGGGGAGCTCTCCGAGCGCTTTGAATAACGATTATTACCGATAATGAGGTACCTGCCATGGATTATTCCCGTTTAGCGGAACTGCTGTTCCCCCATATCAGCTATACACCCGAGTATTGGGAAGAGAAATTCCCGGAAAGAGAGCTTCCCGAGGGCGCCAAGGTCACCCGTATGGCTCCCAGCCCCACCGGCTTCATGCATCTCGGCAATCTTTACGGTGCTCTGGTCGATGAGCGTCTGGCGCATCAGAGCGGCGGCGTCTTTTATCTTCGAATCGAGGACACGGATCAGAAGCGGCTCGTCAAAAACGGTGTCGCGATGATCCTTGAGGTATTCGACAAGTTCGGCCTCAATTTTGATGAGGGCGCAAGCCTCGAGGGAGACCGCGGCATCTACGGTCCCTACCATCAGAGCAAGCGTGCCGAGATCTATCAGACCTTCGCCAAGAAGCTGGTCGCCGAGGGCAAGGCCTATCCCTGCTTCTGCACCGAGGAGGAGCTTTCCGAACTCCGAGCTCAGCAGGAGGCCTGCAAGGAGAATCCCGGCTACTACGGTAAGTACGCGAAATGCCGCCATCTGACCATGGAGGAGGTCGAAGCCAAGCTTAGCGCCGGCATCCCCTATGTCATCCGATTCCGCTCCGAGGGCTCACTGGAGCATAAAATCAAGTTTACCGATCAGGTCAAGGGCCAGATGGAGGTCACCGAAAACGATCAGGATGTTGTCATCCTGAAATCCGACGGTATCCCCACCTATCACTTTGCCCATGTCGTGGATGATCATCTGATGCGTACCACGCATGTCGTCCGCGGCGAGGAGTGGCTGCCCACCCTGCCCATCCATCTGCAGCTTTTCGATGCCCTGGGCTGGAAAAAGCCGAAGTATGTCCATACCGCGCAGCTGATGAAAATGGACGGGACCTCCAAGCGCAAGCTTTCCAAGCGCAAGGACCCCGAGTTCGCGCTGTCCTACTATTTTGAGGAGGGCGTCCCGATCCGCGCCGCCATCGAATATATCCTGACGATGCTCAACTCCAACTTTGAGGAGTGGCGCATGGCCAACCCGATGGCTCCGGTCGATGACTTCAAATTCACGACCAACAAGATGAGCGCTTCCGGTGCGCTCTTCGACCTGGCTAAGCTGCAGGACGTCTCCAAAAACGTCGTTTCCCGCATGAGCGCGGACGAGGTTTACGCAGAGGTTCTGGCCTGGGCCAGCGAGTACGATCCCGAATTCGCGACGGTCTTCGGCGCGGACGAGACCTACGCCAAGGCGATCCTCTCCATCGGACGCGGCGGCAAAAAGCCCAGAAAGGACTTCGGTCAGTGGAACGAGGTCAAGGCCTACGTCAGCTTCTTCTTTGATGAGTTCTTCGCGCCGGATTACAGCGGCATGCCTTCGGCGCTCCCGACGGCGCTCTGCAGCCGTATCCTCCGCGAGTACGCGGCTTCCTACACCGATTATGCCGACGCAGACAGCTGGTTCGGTGCACTGAAGGAGCTTTGTCCGGCTTACGGCTTCTCGGCCGACATGAAGGCCTATAAGGCGGAGCCCGAGGCCTTTGCCGGCAGCATCGCCGATCTCAGCATGATCCTGCGCGTCGCCGTCTGCGGACGCACCAATGCGCCGGATCTGTATACCGTCATGAATCTTCTGGGCGCCGATAAAGTCAAAGAGCGTCTTATGAAAGCAGCCGAGGCTCTCAGTATCCATGAATGAGCTGGCTGAAATGATGAAGGCCAGTCACCGCATCGTATTTCTGGGCGGTGCCGGCGTTTCGACCGAGAGCGGGATCCCTGATTTCCGAAGCGCGGAGGGCCTGTACCGTCAGGGCTCATCCGGGCTTATGCAGGTCCCTCCCGAGGAGATCCTCTCAGAAAGCTTCTTTTACCGTCATACGGAGGAGTTCTACGCCTTTTACCGGGCGAAGATGCTTTACCCGGAGGCTAAGCCCTGTGCGGCACACCGGGCGCTGGCGGAACTGGAGCAGCTGGGCCGTCTGTCGCTGATCGCGACGCAGAACATCGACGGCCTGCATCAGGACGCCGGAAGCGTCCGGGTAGCGGAGCTTCACGGGACCGTCAGGAAAAACCGCTGCCTGTCCTGCGGGCGGATCTACGGAACGGAGATCATCACCGAAACAGAGGGCGTGCCCCGCTGTCCCCGCTGCGGCGGACTGATCAAGCCCCTGGTGACCCTTTACGAAGAGAGCCTGCCGGAGGGCGTTTACGAGCGGGCAGCCGAGGAGACAGCCCGGGCCGACATGATGATCGTCGGCGGAACCTCGCTGGCGGTCTATCCGGCAGCGGGTCTTGTCCGCTATTTCCGCGGGAAAAGACTGGCAGTCATCAATTACGCCGAAACCTACGCGGATTCCTATGCGGATCTGGTGCTCCATGACTCGATCGGGAAGGTCCTTTCCGAAGCGGTCGCGGAGCTGAAAAACAGTTAATTGACAAGAGGGAGGGAGAGCGGATGAGCACAGCCAAGAGCAAAAAGAAGAAAAAAAGCTCCTCTATGCAGGGCAGCATCGTTTTCATTCTGGTCATCGGCATCCTGATTACCCTGTATTTTCTTTTTCAGCTGATTTTCTTTCTGAACCGGAACAGCGTCCACTATGCGGTGGCCGAAAAAGGAACGCTGGAAAACAGCTTTACCGTGCGCGCCGTCCTGACCCGTGAGGAGACGCTCGTGCGCGCGTCCTCCGACGGCATCGTCCAATACTACTACGCCGGCGGTCAGAAGCTGGCGGCCAACACCCGGCTGGGCGTGCTGCTCGACCCCTATTACGGTGATCTTCTGGACAAGAAGATCGAAGAGGTCTACAGCGAGCTGGAAGAGCTGGAGGCGGGCCACGCCGCGGATTTTGCCGCCATCGAGGGCGAAATGAGCGCGGAGCTTTCCGACTATCTCCGCAGCCGCGGGAGCGATCGAAGCGATCTGTACCGGCTGAAGAGCGTGCTGGAGGAGGACTGCCGCTATCGCCGAGAGCTTTTTGCGCTCAGTGCGAACAAGCGTGTGCTCGCGCTTCTGGATGCGGAGGGCATTTATCTGAAGGAGCAGGAGGGCGAGCAGTCAGATCTGTGGCTGCGCAGCTCCGGCATCATCGAATATTCCTACGACGGCTATGAGGGCTGGACGGCCGAGCAGATCGGCCCGGATTTCCTCTCGCGCTATGACGGGGTCTACAGCTATCCGGAGGTCGGCATGCGAAACCGCCGCATCGGTGAGGTCCTGTACCGTGTCATCCAATCGGAGGAATGGTATCTGACGGCCTTTGTCAGCGCGTCTCAGGCAGCTTCTCTGTCCGGCAGGAGTCAGCTGGACTTTTTCTACAACGGATCCGAGAAGATGAGCGGCGAGGTCGTCTCGCTGACGCAGGAGGGCGAGGGCTACAAGCTGGTGCTTCGTCTTCGCTCCCGCATGCAGGCGCATGACACCGAGCGCATCGCGGAGCTCCGCTTTGTGACCGGAAGCATGTCAGGCATCAAAATTTCGTCTGACTGCATCACAGAGGGCGAATATTACTGCCTGCCCGCCGGCTTTGTGGTGCGGCAGGGGAGCGGACGTGCAGTGCTGCGTGTCGGCGCCGACGGCTCCGTTGAGGCCGTGCCGGTCTCCTGCATCTGGAATGACGGCGAGAATTATTTCTTCTCTCTGCCGGAGGGTCTGCATGCCGGTGATACCGTCATGAAGGAGGGCTCGGCGGAGACGACACAGATCGGCGAGAGCAGAAAGCTTTCGGGCGTTTATGTCGTCAACGGTCTGAGCGAGATTTTTGAGGCCGTCGAGGTCCTTTACGAGGACAGCGGCTACTGTATCGTCGAGGGCATCTCGCCCTTTGACCGGGTGAAGCTGATGGATTAAACGCGCAGGCTTCGGGCAGAGCAAAGGCCCGGAGCCTGTTTGTTAACAGGAGAAAATATGAACGATACGATCATGCTGGCGGAGGGGCTTCTGAAAGGGACAGAGGAGGCGGAGGCCTTCGTTTTCCGCGGAGTACCCTTCGCCCGGGCGGAGCGCTTCGGGGAGCCTATGCCCCCACTGCCCTGGGAGGGGGTCCGCGAGGCCCTCGCCTTCGGGAAGATCGCGCCGCAGGCGCCGCATAAGACGGTCGGTCTGTACGGACGGGAGTTTTATCAGGACCTTGATTCGATCCCTCCGCAGAGCGAGGACTGCCTGTATCTGAATATCTGGACACCTAAAACCGAGGGACCTCATCCGGTGGCGGTCTGGATCCACGGAGGCGGCTTTGGCGGCGGATACAGCAGTGAGATCGAGTTTGACGGCACGGCCTTTGCACGGAGGGGCGTCATCCTTGTGACGGTCGCCTACCGTCTGGGCCTTTTAGGCTTTCCGATCCATCCGGAGCTTCATAGCTTTAATTTCGGCCTGCGCGATCAGCTGGCGGCGCTCGATTGGGTGCGCGGGCATATCGCGGCCTTTGGGGGCGATCCGGAGGAGCTGACGCTTTTCGGGCAGTCAGCCGGTGCCATCTCGGTGGAGCTGTTGGCGGAGAGCCCCTATGCAAAGGGCAAGGTGAAACGCTTCATCATCCAGTCCGACGTGGGCTTTTATGCCGATCACAGACTCCGTCCGGAGCCGCGCGGACTCAAACGGCTGATGCGGCCGGCCGGGCGCTTCTGGCGGAAGAGAGGACTGTCCCTGGAGGAGCTTCGGCAGATGCCCGCCCGGGAGCTGATCGGGCTGAATGAGGCCTATTCCTCCTACATGAGAAGGCGTAGCTCGTCTCCCTTTTTGCCCGGCCCCTGCGTGGACGGCGATGTCGTTCCCGAAAGCCTGCAGAGGGCCGTCCGGCGCGGAAGGATGCATCCGGCCTCCTATTTGGCCGGCTGCCTGCTGAACGATCTTTTTGAGGCGGAGGCTGATGAAGCAGCCTATCCCCGCCATCGTCTGCTGAGGGGCGTCCGGCTTTTGTGCCGCCGCCTGAACCGAAGCGGCCGACCGGCCTATGCCTATTTTTTCACGCATAAGCTGCCCGGGGACGGGCACGGAGCCTTTCACTCGGCAGAGCTTTGGTATGTTTTCGGGACCTATCGCCGCTGCTGGCGTCCGCTTACCGAGGAGGATGCGCGCCTGTCCGACGAAATGTGCGATGTCTGGTGCCGCTTCATCCGAACGGGCGATCCGGGCTGGGCTCCGGAGGCGGGACGAGAGGGAGCGTTTCGGATTTTTTCTTGACATTCCGCCCCGTTTCCATCATAATATAGGTGTAACTGTATCCGAAGGAAACAATATATAGTTTGAATATAGGAGAAAACACATGAGTCTTGTCAGTTCTATCGCCGAAGCGCTTGGCTTCAGCAACGAATATGAAGAGGATGAAATCATTGACGAGAGAGAGGAAGAGCTTGAGGAAGAGCGTCCCTCCCGCCGTCAGGAAAACGCCGAGAGGCCCCGTCCCCGTGCAACGGTAGACCGCCGGTCTGTCAGCTATGACACCTATCGCGGGCAGGACTATGAAAGAACGAGCCGCAAGGCCACCAAGGTCGTCAACCTGCAGGCCAACGTGCAGATGGAGGTCGTCGTGGCCAGTCCGGAGTCTCTTCGCGAGGCCAAGGATCTGGCGCGCAGCATCCGGGACAACAAGCCCGTCGTCGTCAATCTGGAGTTTGTGGAGCATGCCACCGCGCAGCGCATTACGGACTTCCTCTGCGGCTGCTGCTTCGCGCTGAACGGCCGTACCCAGCGTATCGCGGACAAAATCTTCATGATCGCGCCCGACAATGTCGATTTTGCCGGCGATATCGATTTCCGCGAAACGCTGACCGCAGACGGTGGTCTCAATTTTTCCTGGAGCGATGATAAATAAAGATGGCAGATAAAGAAACACTGTTTTTTCAAAAACGAATGGAAGATCTGGCAGCCCGGGCAGAGCGCAGCGGCTGCGTGCTCAGCTCTGATTTTCTGAGTGAGCACGAGCGCTGTCTGCTGCTTGCCATGCAGCCCGGTCTTCCTGTTTCTGTTTATTTTGACGGAGGTCACGAGGAGGCGGAGCGCTCGGTGGCCGTTTTTGTGCCGGAGGGCGAAACGCCCGCCGCCGATATCGTTTGCCTCCGCATCGCCCTCTCCGCGGCTGACTTTGCCAAGGAGCTTCCGGCGCACCGCGATTATCTCGGCGCCCTGATGGGGCTCGGCTTTGAGCGCGAAAAAATCGGCGATATCCTTGTCAACGGAAGCTGCGCCTATCTCTGGGCCCGCACGGACATGGCTCCCTATATCTGCGAAAATCTCCGGGAGGTCGGCGCCTGCCAGGTCCTCTGCGCTCCGGCGGTTTGGGACGAGGCCTTTTCCGGCGTCGTCAAAAAGGAGCTGGTCATTTCGCTTTCCTCGCTTCGGCTGGACAGCGTGGTCAGCCGGGGCTTTAATCTGTCGCGCGGTGACGGCGCTCTGGCCGTCAAGCAGGGACGTATTTTTGTCAACGGCGAGCTGGCCGAAAAGACAGACCGGCAGGTAAAGATCGGCGAGAGCGTCAGCTTCCGGGGAAAGGGCAAGATCCGCCTGCTTGAGCAGGTCGGACGCTCCAAAAGCGACCGTCTGCAGATCAAAATCGAAAAATACGGGAACCGGTAAGGTGTTTTTATGAATGAGAAGCTGAAAAAGGTGATGAGCACGGCGGCTTATCTGGGTCTGGCCGTGCTTCTGGTCCTTCTGGATCAGTTTACAAAAGCCGAGACGGTCCGGGTGCTGAAGGACGGTCCGACCATTTCGCTGATCCCGAAGGTCCTTGAACTCGTTTACGTCGAGAATACGGGCGCGGTCTTCGGCTTCATGTCAAATTCCACGCTTTTTTTCTGCATCGTTACCCCCATCTTCGTGCTGATGATGGGCTATGTGTTCTTTCAGGTGCCGAAGGAGAAAAAATTCTTCTGGGCCAGGCTCTGCGTGCTGCTGGTCGTGGCCGGCGGCATCGGGAACTTCATCGACCGGGTGACGAAGGGCTTTGTCGTGGATATGATCTATTTCGTCCCCATCAATTTTCCCGTCTTCAATGTGGCCGACTGCTACGTGACGGTGGGTGTTTTCCTGCTGACGTTCTTCCTGCTCTTCTGGAAGGAATTGGGAGAGAAAATGTTCCCGGAGGACAAAAAGAAAAAATAAGGGAAGGTCCCTATGCCTGAGATTTACGAGTTTTCGGCGGAGCAGAACAGTGGCCGCCTGGATGTTTTCGTGTGCGCCAAGCTCCCGCAGCTGACCAGGTCCCGCGTGCAGAAGCTGGTGACGGAGGGGCATCTTACGGTCAACGGCGCCGGCTGCAAGGCCGGCTATCAGCTCCGTCCGGGCGATGCCGTGCGGCTCGAGGTGCCGGACGCGGTCAAGCCCGAGGCGGTATCAAGGGAGATGGACATCCGCGTCATCTGGGAGGATGATGATCTGGCCATCGTATCCAAGCCGCGCGGACTGGTGGTGCATCCCGCGGCCGGCCACGAGGACGATACGCTGGTCAACGGACTGCTGTATCGCTTTGAGGGCAAGCTGTCCGGCATCAACGGCGTCATGCGCCCGGGCATCGTGCACCGCATCGATAAGGATACCTCCGGTCTTCTGGTCATCTGCAAAAGCGACGCGGCTCATCTCGGCATGAGCGAGCTTCTGAAGACCCACGACATCACGCGTGAATACCGTGCCGTTGTCTACGGGAATGTCCGGGATGACCGCGGGACCGTCAATCTTCCGATCGGCCGGATGGACAAGGATCGCAAAAAGATGTGCGTCCGCTGGGACGGACGCGATGCCGTCACGCATTACGAGGTGCTGGAGCGCTTCGGCGATTTCACCTATTTGGCCTGCCGGCTGGAGACCGGACGCACGCATCAGATCCGCGTTCATATGAAGCAGCTCGGGCATCCTCTGCTGGGTGACCCGCTTTACGGACCTGAAAATCCGAAGAGCCCCACCGTCAAAAGGCTGAAGGCCCTGGGCGTGGCGGACGGGCAGATCCTGCACGCCGGGCTCCTCGGCTTCGTGCATCCCCTGACAGGCGAGTACCTGGAGTTTAGGGAGGAGCTTCCGGACTATTTTGAAACCGTTCTGGCGGTACTGAGAGGCGAAAAGTAAGATGATGTCTGATCAGTTAGTCCGTTTTCTGCTGATGGGCGCGGCCCTTCTGATATCGTTGGGGACAGTGGCCTTTCTTGTGCTTCGTCTGCGGAAAAGCCTTCGGGAGACCTTTTACTCGCATCGCAACGTCAGTCTTCTCGGCGGCTGTTTTTTTGCTGTTTTCGTCTTTTTGATGACGCTTTACAATATGATCTTCATGCCGGAGCTTTCCTACTCGGCGGTGATGGATTTTCTGGCCAATTTTACCTCGGCTGCCTCCCGCTTTGCGCTGCTTCTGCTTCCGTTTGCCCTGATCTTTTTCCTGGCCGTTTCGGTCAGCAATTTTTCCCTGATCCGTCATGAGGGGATGTTGCTGACCAATCTTCTGGGCGCCTTTCTGGGGCTGTTTCTGGTTGCGGCGGCCATCGCGTCGCTGTTCGGCTGGGACCTGATCTATCAGTATGTGGTCTTTCCGATCTATCTCAAGGGCTATGCCTGGATCACCGTTTTCGATATCGGACTGCAGCTGTTTTTCGTCGGCCTGGTCTGTTATCTGGAGTGCCTGCTGATCGCCAGCTGCGTGTTCGGAGAAAAAGCCGGCAAGAGGCTCCCCGCACGCGATAAGGACTACCTGATCGTGCTCGGCTGTGCGATCACGGAGGACGGATATCCGCGCCCGCTCCTGAGAGGAAGACTGGACCGGGCCCTCGAATTCGACCGCATCCAGCAGGCCGAAAACGGCCGGAAAGCGGTTTTTGTCGTTTCCGGCGGTCAGGGCAGCGATGAGTGCATTTCCGAGGCCCTGTCCATGCAGCGCTATCTGATGGAGCAGGGAGTAGAGGAGGAGAGGATCCGCCTGGAGGACCGCTCCTCCGATACCTGGGAAAACATGCGTTTCTCGGCCGAGCTGATCCGAAAGGAGGCTCCCTCTGCCCGGGTTCTGTTTGTCACCAATAAGTACCACGTTTTCAGAAGCGGCCTGATCGCCGAGGAGGTCGGTCTGCGTGCCGAGGGCATCGGCAGCACGACCAAGTGGTATTTCTGGCCCAACGCCTTCGTCCGCGAGTTTCTGGCGATGCTTCGGGACCGCGTCAGGATTCATATCCGGGTGGCGTTGGTTCTGTTGGTGCTTTCCCTCGGCATCGGTCTGGCCTCTTACTTCGGACTTCAGTCCTTCCAATAAAATACTGTTACACGGGAAAGCGGATCCTGACAAGCATCGTCAGAATCCGCTTTTTTCGTTCGTGAGTATTTCGACTACGGCAAAAAGATTCCAAAAAGCGAAAGACCTGTCAATGGCTGGGAAGTACGCTTATAATCCCTGCCGCTGTAATGCCCCATAGCGTTTCGGGAAATATGAACTCACGAGCATAGCTTAGCAACGATTTTTGTCTCGAACGGCAGGCAAAACATCGTATCTTCTGTCATAAAAATGATAAGCCGCGAAGCCTTATGAAATTTTTCATTTGAACCATGATAAAACAGCGTGAACAGAAAAAATATTCTTGACATTCAGCGGCTGCCATCATATGATTTTCTTGTACCATGTTCCCGCGCTTTTTCGAGTCCTCTGCTTTTCAGCAGAAAAGGAGTTATCATGAAACGTGTACGTACTATCCTGTCGGTCATTCTTTCTGTCACTTTGTTCCTTCAGTTCTCACTTCCCTGTTTTGCCGATGTAAAAAATGAAATACAAGCCGCGTCTTCCCGTTCTTCCGTGGATGATTGCGGCTTTTTTGGTGCAGAAAAGCACTTAGCCGATTCATCTGTTCCTCCCGTTCCGACGAGTCCGGACGCGCTTCTCGGCGAGGATACTGCCCGCCTGATTGCCTTTGCAAGCGGGGAATCAACTACAGGCATAATAAATAATGCGGTAAATGCTATATATTATAATAATTATTCATCCGAGAACTCTGATTTGGAACAAGATCCAAACAAAAGTGACTATGTAGATGAAGGCTATATAAGCAGAT
>JAZQNF010000142.1:0-2418 GCA_045627225.1 Bianqueaceae bacterium | reverse complement strand
CAGTCTTGCCGGCGACGGGCGCGACCATCAGCAGCTGCGCAAGGTTCTTGCCGAAGACCTTGATGGCGCCGTCCTGAGCCTTCTCGGTCAGGTCGGCACGGATCTCCGTCTCGATGGAGGGAGCCATCAGACGCTTGTAGGCGTCGTCGATAACGGTCTTCAGGAGCTCACGGCGCAGATCGCTTATGACGATCTGCTTCTCGAGATATTCGTAAATGGTCTCGACGGGAGCCGCGACGGAAAGGCCCAGAAAGCCCTCGTTTTCGCCGCGGTTCAGGGCGAGGATCTGGTGACCGGCCAGCTTCTTGAGCGGCTCGGCGTAGTCATAATATAATTCGTAGACGGAGGTTTCTCCTGCCTTTTTGGCCTTGGAATTCATGATGCCGCTCTTGGCGGTCAGCTCACGGATGTACTTGCGCCAGTCGGCGTTGTCCGAAATCTTCTCGGCGATGATATCGCAGGCACCGGCCAGAGCCTCCTTCACATCCTTGACGCCCTTTTCGGGGTCGACATAGGCGGCGGCAAGGGTTTCCAGCGGCGTCTTGTCCTGCTGCTCCCAGATAAGCTCGGCCAGAGGCTCCAGCCCCTTTTCCTTCGCGATGGTGGCGCGGGTGCGGCGCTTCGGCTTATAGGGACGGTACAGATCCTCGACCTCGACCATCGTCTTGGCGGCGCGGATCTCGGCCTCCAGCTCAGGCGTCAGCTTTTCCTGCTCGGCGATAGAGCCGATGACGGTGTCCTTGCGGGCCTCCAGGTTGCGCAGATAGGTCAGTCGCTCAGAAAAATCACGCAGCTGCTCGTCCGTCATGGCGCCGGTCGCCTCTTTTCGGTAACGGGCGATGAAGGGGACGGTGCAGCCCTCGTCCAGCAGTGCGAGGACGTTCGTGACCTGCTCTTCTTTCAGGCTGAGCTCCTTCATCAGCTGCGGCTTGATTCTCTCGTTGTACATTGTTTCTTCCATGTGGTTCCTCCGTTCTGATACTGTTTGGATACTGTTTGGATAAGGCCTGCGGCTTGAAAAAAGCGGCCGGAAAACCTTTCTTATTATACCTTTTTCCGGGGCTTCTGTCAAAAGAAAAAGGCAAAGAGGCAAATCGTTCTTAAGGCTTGTCCAAGTGCTTCTTCGAAAAATTGATTCATATTTAAAAAGCTTTTGTCCCAAAGCGGCCGGAAACAACAGTATCTTAGTAGAAGTCCAACAACATATGAAAGGAAAAACTTTCCCTTTTGCCGGTCTGTATATCAACAGCCGCAGTGAGCTCAGCCTGTTGCTTTGCGGCGAGCTGAAACAAGCATTGACTCGTTTTACAGCCTCCTGCGAAAAAGCTTTTCCCAGCGTCACGGAATCTCCCATCGTCTATTTCGGCATACAGGACTCCTTGAACGGCATTCGCCTTTGTATCAACGAAAACGCAAGCGAAAACGGTTTGATCATTGCGGTTCGCCTTTCCGAATCGTTCCGTGAAATGAAAAAGCTTGAGCTCCTATGCATGCAAGCCGACTGCCTCCTGATGCTTGTTTTCATCCAACTTCCCCTGCCCCTAAAGATACCGTTTCTGCGTCCGTTCAGTAAGTACCTACAAATTAAAAATCAGCCGTCCGAAAGGGACGGCTGATGCCTTTTTAAAATGCTTTTCTTACAGCTGAGCCTCGATGTAGTTGACCAGATCGCCAACGGTGGTGATCTCGGTCAGGATCTCGGTCGGGATGCGAAGGCTGTAGATGTCTTCAATTTCGGTGATCATGTCGATCAGATCAAGAGAATCGGCATTCAGATCCTCACGGATGTCGGAATCCATGGAAATCTCAGAAACCTCGATCCCGAATTTCTCGTTGATGAGAGCCGCAATCTTGTCAAATACCATAGTGCAAAACCTCCTGAAATGGCGCGCAGGCCGGAAAACCGGCTGCAAAAGAGTATCCGGAGGAAAAAGCTTTTCCTCCATAGATGTATATATTATACACGAAAAGCGAACGGCTGTCAACTTCCGGAGCGCATTCGCGGCGCAAGGGGTAAGGGACGCTTTTACATGAAGAGCGCCGAAAGCGCCTCGGGTGAGGCTGCCAGACAGTCCGCGCCGGCCTCCAGCAGCTCCTCGCGCCCGCGGAAGCCCCACAGCACGCCGCAGGAGGCCAGGCCAGCGTTCTGCGCCGTCTGCATATCGACATTGCTGTCCCCCAGATAGAGCACCTCCGCCGGGCGGAGAGACAGCTCCGAAAGCGTCTCAAAAACCAACGTCGGGTCCGGCTTGACCGCGATCCCGTCCCTTCGGCCCTTTACCGCCGAAAAAACGTCCGGGAAGAAATGCTCCATCAGCTCGCGCGTCAGCGCCTCGTCCTTGTTGCTGACGACCGCAAGCCGAAGGCCTCGCTCCCGAAGGGAGCTGAGAAGCTCCGGAATGCCGGGGTAAGGCACGG
>JAZQNF010000141.1:0-4746 GCA_045627225.1 Bianqueaceae bacterium | reverse complement strand
CTGTCTCTCACAAATCTCGGAAGAAATCAACCGCGTCGCTTTCCAGCATGACAGCCGCCATACACCGCATTACTGTCTGGTCCTCTTCGTGCTCGGCCCGCTGACGCTCGGGATCTTCCCCATCATCTGGTTCAACAACCTCTCCGAGCGCATCGGAGACGAGCTGGCCCTTCGCGGCTGCGCCTATGAGTTCAGCGCCGGCACCTACTGGCTTTGGGACTTTCTCGGCAAGCTGATCCTGATCGGCCCCTTCGTTTATTATCATAAGCTGCTGACCGCCATGAACCTCATCAACGAGGATTACAATCAGCGCGGATAAGGCTTCCGAAAACGTCTGAGTCGGAAACACCGCCGTTCAAAAAAAAGCGGCATGACAAAAAATTCATTTCGGATAAAGAAAAGCCCGCCGAAGAGTCATTCTCTTCGACGGGCTTATTACATTTCTGAAAGCAGGGAGCGATCGATCCCGCCGCTTCCGTCTGCTCCTCACAGGATCTCCAGAACGGCCGAATCGAAGCCGTCCAGCACCAGCGAGATCACGCCCTCATACGTTCCGCTGCCGCAGGCATCGATGCGCTCGAAGCGTCCCGTCTCCGGGAAGCCGAGCATCGCCGCCGGAATCGAAAGCTGCTTCTGAGCATCCTCAAAATTGAACATCGCCAGATAACGCTTTCCCTCATGCTCGAGATAATAGAAGGGGCAGGTATCCGAGCGGAGCCAGGCAGGCCTGAAGGGGCGGCCGATCCGTGCCAGCGCATTCAGACGGGCGTTGCCGCAAAGCTCGGGCACGCGCTCACGCGCCTTTTCGATGCAGGAGGGATCGGCCATCGGCGCCTCCGCGGGCCCGAAATTGTCCGACAGCAGCAGGACCGTGCCGCTGATGACCGAGGCATTGTAGCGCGAACGCGCACTCGCCAGATCGGTATCGCCGCGGCCGTCTACCGCCGAGCGGGTCAGGACCGTGTGATCCGGGTCGTTGTAGCAATAAAGCGTGCCGCTCTGCCACCAGCCGAAGTTCAGCGCGTTCAGAACGTAGCGCACATCCTCGTGATGTCCGAAGGCATCGCACGAGCAGCGGCGGCCGTGTCCGTAGCCGCCGGGGAAAAGCGGAGCGATGGACAGATCGACGAAAACATCGCGCCCGATTTTTTCCGGATCGAGCTCCTCTGCCAGGATCCCGTAGAAACGCATCAGCGCCTGCCGGCCGGTCCGCACGGTTTTGTCATAGCGAGGACCCTCCACCGAGCCGTGCGAGGTGAAATCGATCTTCAGATAATCAAAGCCCATATCCACGATACCGCGAATGGTCTCGCGCACATGCTTTTCGGCTGCGGGATGCGTGATGTCGACCGGCTTGCCGCCGTCGATGCGCGGATACAGACTCCCGTCGGGCCTCCGCATGATAATGTCCTTGTAGGTTTTCCCGAAGCTGCCCTTCAGCGGCATGACGGAGGCCAGCGCGTCGATGCCCAAAAGCGGAGCCATGTAGTTGCCCGCCTTTTGTCCGCGACCGTGGAATTTCGCGACGATCTGCCTCATCTTTTTTTCGGAGAGCAGGAAGTTTGCGTCGAGATTGATGAAGGTCGCGCCCTCCTCATCGCGGAACTCCGGCAGCTTTTCGTAGATGAAATCGCCGGCGGCCTCCCATTGCTCGAGGCTCATGCAGCCGGCCGAGTAGCTGTTCCAGCCGAAGGGGACCGGATGGGGCCAGCGGAAGGCAAATTTACCCTCCATGGCGCGTCGGCCGAAATCCTCCAGGCCGTCCCGGATGTCCCCGAAAAAGCCGCAGACGAAGAGCGCCGAGGATACCTCGCCGCCTGCCAGCGTACCGTGCGGGCAGATATCGTGCGTGCCCGCATCGGCAGCGCCGGAATAGGCCGTATAGCAGCGGGCGTCGGACTGGGAGACGCGAATGGCGTTTTTCCAGGTATCATATTCCAGGGCCCCGATGAGAAGGCCCTCGTTGGTCTTTTCGTCATAGACGGCCGTTACATCGTAGGAGCTCCGGCCCGGGCGAAGAGGCGCCGATTCGTAGCGGACCCACATGTCGTTGTCGTAAGGCACCAGCAGCATCTTCTGGTCGAGCGAACGGAACAGCGGAAGATCGTTGACGTCCGGATAGGCAAAATCGAGCGGCGCCAGATAATTGGACTCCGTGACCGCGTTTTTGAGGTCCTTGACCGTGGCGCGCACCGTAAAGCAGGCATCGCCGCGCAGCACCCGAAGCGTCTCGGTCAGCCGCAGCTTGTTTTCCTCATAAACCGCAGCGAGCGTCCAATCCTCGCCGCCCTCCTCCTCGGAGACGCTTTTCAGCTTGGCCGTGCGCGTGGAAATCGTACGGCCGTCCGCAACGGAAGCCTCTGCGAAGAATTTCGTGATGCCTCGGCCGTCCAGGGCGTAGCCGATGGCATTACTGTCGTAAAAATCAAAGCGGATCCGGTCGAAGCCGTAGCTCTTTTTGACCGAAGCGGGCTTCATGAACATCTCCATCAGTTTGTCAATCAAGGCACTGTCTGCCATATTAAGCGATCTCCTTTCTTTTTCCGTTGACAAAAATCAGAGCCGAGCAGCCGAGCATGGCCGGCACCAGCACCAGCAGACAGGCAGGTACCAGGCCGAGCCAGAGCATCAGGAGCAGCTGCAGCCCCATGCCCAGGGCGATGCCTCCCATCGAAAGCACACCGGAGGCAGACAGCACCGAGGCGCGCAGCTCCGGGGGCGCCTGCTCGGTGATCAGGACGCTGATGTAGTCGCCTGTGACCCAATAGGAGCCGAGATACACGCCGTTCATCAGGCCTACCAGCCAGGGGCTTCCGCCCGTTCGGCAGACAAGGATAAAAAACACGAAGCCAAGGGCGCAAAGGGCCGCCGAGGCCGAAATGACCGTCCGGCGTCCGAAGCGGTCCGCCAGCCTTCCGCCGGAGAAGGACAAAAGCGCGTATACGAAGGGATATACATAGAGAGCGCGTGTGACCTCCACGGTCGTGAGACCGCTTTGCGTCATGAGAGACTCCACATACATGTAAGCGGCCATCGCGCACAGCCCGTACAGCGTATAGGCGATGACGAGCCCGCGGAGCGTCCTGCTGCCAAGGATCCGCTTAAGCGCCCGGCCGATGCCTCCGGAGGGCGCTGCCTCCGGCGCGTTTTCCACTTTTACCGCCGGGCGCCCGGCCGTACCGGGCACGGTCTCCTTCGCAAAAAGCATAAGCGCCGCGACGATCAGAAAGCCAAGCAGCGCAGGCCAGCCGAAGAGGCTGCGCCAGCGGGCCGCCTCGTTGTGCATGACGGTATCGCGAAGAAGGGGCACGTTGACGAGACCCAGGATGCCGATGGCCTTGATCAGGCCGAACAGCCGGCCGCCGCGGCCCTCAGGCGCGCTTTCCAGGATATAGATCATCTGCAGGTCGTTCTGCAGGAAAAAAGTATAGAGGCCGACGCCGAGGCAATAGATCAGGGCGCTGCCCGAAAAGAAGCAGACCGTCATTCCTAACGCAACGCCCAGCGTGTTCAGGCACAGAATCCTTTTCCGTCCGATGCGGTCCGCCAGGGGCTTGTAGAAAAAAGACAGCACGGACAAAAGACCCGCTGCCGCCCCCAACAGCGTAAAAGCCGCCAGCCCCTCCTCATAGCTCATGCCCCGCGCCACGAAAAACTCGTTGACGACCGAAGACTGGATCGAGGAGGAAATGCCGGCTGCCAGCTCGTTGACGACCCGCGCAAGCGATAGGATGACCGTAAACACGATCAGATAGCCTTTCCGCTTATTCTTCATTCTTTCACCTTTTCCATTGATTTTTCACCGCAGCTGTTGTTATAATAATACCAAATTATTCGTTCAGCGTCAACGAAAGGACCCCCTATGAACTATGAGAAAATGCGCCGTGAGTGGGCTGAGGGCGATGCCCGTCGCGATGCCGGCCTCACAACGCCCGACGATGTCGTCCGCGTCGACAATCTCGCCTACGGTCCTGTCATCCCCTGGAATCTTCTGGACATCTACCGGCCCAAGGACATCCCGGGCAAGCTTCCGGTCATCTTTTCCCTGCACGGCGGCGGGCTCTTTTACGGCGATAAGGACCTGTACCAGCATTACTGCATGAGGCTTGCAGAGCGCGGCTTTGACCTCGTCAATTTCAACTATCGCCTGGTGCCCGAATATCCGGAGCCGGCTCAGCTGGAGGACAGCTTCCTTGCCTTCAATTTCATGGCCGAGCACGCCGACGAATACGGGCTGGATCTGAACAATGTCTTCCTGGTCGGCGATTCCGCCGGCGCCTACCTCTGCGAGGCCTGCGCGCTTTTTCTGACCAATCCGCGCTTCTCCGCCCGCTATCCGCAGATCATGGCCGACCCACGTCCCCGGGTCCGGGCCGTCGCCATCAACTGCGGCATGGCGCCCCGCGGCGGCCGCTATATCACGCCCGCCTTTCCGCCGGCCTTCGTCATGGGCGCTTATCAGGACAAGCTGAAGCTCTGCGTGCCCATCCTTTCGCGCCAGCTGAAGCGCAAAAAGGTCGAGCACATCGGCCGCGTCTACGGCGATAAAACGACGCCCGAGCTTGGCCATGTCTTCCATGTCAACTGCCGGCTGGAGGCAGCCGCCCGCTGCAACGATGATGAATGCGCCTTCTTCCGCGCACATTTAGCCTAACCCCCGAAAGGAGCCCTTCCCATGGAACGCCGTGACAAAATCAACTACTATCTGGACCTCGCCGAGGTCGTCGCGCAGCGCGGCACCTGCCT
>JAZQNF010000140.1:0-4139 GCA_045627225.1 Bianqueaceae bacterium | reverse complement strand
CGCTCGGCGGTCTCGTAGGGAAGACCCGCGATCAGATCGGCGTGGACCTTCAGATTGCCGCCCTCCAAAAGCCGGCGCAGGTTGGCGAAAAGCCGGTCCGTGGACGGATTGCGATGGCAGGCGCCAAGCGTCTCCGGGTTGGTGGACTGGATGCCGGCCTCGACCTGCACACGTCCGGCGGGCAGACGCGAAAAGGCCTGAAGCAGCGGCTCCGTCAGCGTATCGGCCTCGATTTCAAAATGGACACGCACCGGATTCTCCTCCGGAAGCGCCGACAGATACTCCAGGATTCTGACCGCGTCAGGACGGGCGTTGAAGCTTCGGTCGACAAACTTGATGAGCGACGCGCCGTGCTCACAGAGGTAGGAAAGCTCCTCCAGCACGCGTGCGGTGCTTTTGAGACGCAGGCCATCCTCCGCGGCCGAAAGGCAATAGCTGCAGTGATACGGACAGCCGCGGCTTGCCTCATAATAAAGGATGCGCCCGGCAAAGCGCTCCATGCGCCCCGCAAAATAAAAGGGCAGCTCATCAAGGTCCGCCATCACCGCGCCGCGCACGGTTTTTCCCTGAACCGACAGTCCGAGATACGCAGGAACCGGGCAGGCGGAAAGCTTTAAAAGAAGACCCGCAAAGGCCCGCTCGCCCTCGCCGGCGATGAGGTAGTCGTAGTCCTCCTCCGCGATGCCGGTCTGAGCCAGCCCGTAGGAGACCTCCGGCCCGCCCAGGATGAGCACTGCCTCCGGACGAAGGGCGCGCAGATCCCGAAGCAGCCGGGTGACCGTCCCGACATTCCAGATATAGACCGAAAACGCCAGACAGTCCGCCTCCTCCCGCAGAATGCGGTACAGAAGTTCGTCGTGGCTTTGATTGATGCTGAGCTCCAGCTCCCGGACCTCACCGGACGCCGCCGCGTGCTCCCTTGCATACGCCGCGAGGCTGTACACCGCCGCAGCCGAATGGATGTATTTGGCGTTCAGACCTATGAGAAGCGTCTTCATAGAAGCGCCTCCGCCAGGCTGCGAAGGCAGACCCGATAAGCAGGATGATAGGCCGCGCGGTAAGCTTCGCTGTGAGAAACGGGACGGTATCCGCTCCCGCGGATGAGCTCCGCCTGAGCCTCCAGCTCACCCTTTGCAAACGCGAAAGGAAGCTGCCCGAAGCGTTCCGAAAGGACGGCGTACGCCTCTTCAAAGGCCTGAGGGGATCCGTGGACCTCGGAGGAGGAGCGGATAAAGCACGCTGCCAGCGCCTCCAGCTTCTCCGCAGGCAGCGCCGCCAGCCTTACGCGGACCATGCCGTTTCCGATGTCCTCCAGAAGTTCACCCTCCTCGGGCAGGACCGTGCGGAATTCTTCCGCAAGATACCGCCGGCAGCGTTCCGGATCGGCGATCAGATGACCTCCGCCGAAAACCGCCTGATACAGAAGCTTAAGCGCATCGACGGCCTGCATTGCCGGGTAGCGGGTAAGCTGAGCGGAAAAAACGCGCAGGATCTCTTCTTCGTTCATCTTCAGTCTCCTCGTGTCACGAAATGAATAAATTGCTTTCTGCCACAGATGATATCATATAAACCGCGAAAAACAAAGAAAACCGGCGAAAATTCGCCGGTTTCCCGAAGGAGTAACTCCTTTTAGAGGCGCAGACCAGAATTGAACTGGTGGATACTGGTGTTGCAGACCATTGCCTTACCGCTTGGCTACTGCGCCATATGATAGATAAAAAAGCCTTCGGCAAACCGACAGGCATTTTAGTGACCCGTGGGAGAATCGAACTCCCGTTACCGCCGTGAAAGGGCGATGTCTTGACCGCTTGACCAACGGGCCTAAAAAGGCGTTTTTTCAACGCGAATATGAGTATATCACACGCCTTTTATTTTTGTCAACTTCTTTTTCCTGTTTTTGAGGAATTACTGCTTCAGCAGGTCCATGGCGACCGGACGGTAAAAAAGCTCACGGATACGCTCTTTTTCCTTTGTCTGCCCAAGGATCCACATCAGCTTGGCCAGCACGGCCTCCGTCGTCATGTCATAAGCCTCCAGAAGATTCAGCTCATGCTTCAGACTGTAGCCGACATCATAGACCGCCAGATTGCTGCCCTCATTCTGGACCTGTGTGGTCATCACCACCGTCTTCCCCTGCTCTGCCGTGGCCCGGCGGATCAGCTCGTAGAACTCGGACCCGGGGAAGGACGGAAGCCCGCCTACGCCGAAGCTTTCGATGATCAGAGCGTCGCTGCGCTCGAGCAAATAGGAAAGAACGCCGGCATCGATGCCCGGCACGAGCTTCAGAAGCGAGACCTTAGGATCCAGCGTCTCATAGAAAGCGGGCGTCTCCAGGCAGGGCGGGACGATGTATTCGAGCAGGCAGCCGTCCTGCACCACGCCGAGCAGCGGATAATTGATGCTCGAGAAGGCCTCATAGCTGGTCGTTCGGATCTTGCACGCACGCGTGCCCAGTATGATCTTGCCGTTAAAAACGATCATGACGCCGCGCAGGTTCGAGATCGCACAGCGGAAGGCATCGGCCAGGTTGGTGCGGGAGTCGGTGTTCTCGTAGAGGATCGGCTTCTGCGCGCCGGTCAGGACGATGGGCTTGGGCGAATTCTGGATCAGATAGGACAGGGCCGCCGCGGTATAGGCCATCGTATCGGTCCCGTGCGTGATGACAAAGCCGTCATAATCGTCGAAGCTCTCGCGGATGGCGCGGGCAATGGCAAGCCAGTGCGCGGGCGTGATGTTGGTCGAATCGATCGAAAAAAGCTCGCGGCACTCGAAGGAGCACAGACCGGCCAGCTCTCTGACGTGCCCGGCCAGCTCGGAGGGATCCAGGCGGGGGACCAGGCCGTTTTGTCCGGGCTCCGAGGCGATGGTTCCGCCCGTGCCCAGAAGCAGGATTTTTTTCATGCAGAATTATCTCCGTCTGTAAGCATTTGCGGAGGTCATTGTAGCATCCTTTCAAATTTCTTGCAATAAAAAGCATGATATGATAAAATTATATTATCAATCATGATTGGAAGCGCGCCCTATGAACGAAAAAAAATCTACCTCCCTGTGGATCCAGATGCTGGGTCTGGTCATTCTGCTGTCCGCCGCCCTCTGGGCCGGCTACTACTGCGGCTCACGGGTCCAGGCCGAAAACGGCAATGATCTGTGCGGCTTCAGCATCACCCGGGTCAGCTGCTCCCAGAGCACCTTCTGGGATTACACCATCAGCGGCACGCTTGAAAACCGCAGCACCTACGAGCTGATTTATTCCTTTGAGACCGCAGACGGCCAGCAGATCTGGACCAAAAACGTTTCCGCCGGCAGCTATGCGCCCTTCAGCATCAGCTGGAGTGAGGAGGTCAACGGCTATCCCATCGGCTGCGTCCTGCGCATTACGACAGAGCGCACCGGCGTGCTGCTCTACCAGAAATACGTCGTCCTCTACCCGGTCGAAACCGAGGCCCAAAATCCCTGATCACCGCGGCCTGCCCTCATCGGCAGGCCTTTCTTTTTCCCATGAAGCATTATCTTTCTTATCACGCCGGGCAGCCCGCTTTTCTGAACGATTTCCTGCTGACCGCCCCCTTATCGCGGCTGGCAGGCGTCGGCATGAACTGCGGCTGCGAGTACACCTCGTTTCCGCTTTTTTCCGGACTGAAGCCCTATTCGCGCCTGGATCACAGCCTCGGCTGCGCCCTCATCGTCTGGCATTTTACCTCCGATAAAGCGCAGACCCTCTCCGCTCTCTTTCACGACATCGCCTCCCCTGTCTTTTCGCACGTCATCGATTTCATGAAGGGCGATCATCTGCGGCAGGAGGCGACCGAAAGCGGGACCGAAGATCTGATCGTGTCCTCCGAAGCCCTGACGGGGCTGCTGCGGCGGGAGGGTCAACGCCCGGATGAGGTCAGCGACTACCACCGCTACCCCATCGCCGACAATCCGTCGCCGGCGCTCTCCGCCGACCGTCTTGAGTACACGCTCGGCAACCTGCTGAACTACCGTCTGGCCTCGCCCGAAACCGTTGCCGGCCTCTACGCGGATCTTGGCGTGGCCTCCGACGAAAAGGGCTCGCCCGAGCTTTGCTTCCACAAAGCAGAAACCGCGCTCCTCTTTGCCGGCCTGGCGCTTCGCTGCTCGCAGATCTATACCTCACC
>JAZQNF010000139.1:0-7878 GCA_045627225.1 Bianqueaceae bacterium | reverse complement strand
TTGGGACCAGGGGGCCGCAGGTTCAAATCCTGTCACCCCGATTTCCGCGGCGAATGCTGAGTAAGTTGTGCCTATAGCTCAGTAGGATAGAGCAGCGGCCTTCTAAGCCGCGTGTCCGGGGTTCGAATCCCTGTAGGCACGCTTCGTGGTGGACATAGTTCAGTTGGTTAGAATGCCAGATTGTGGCTCTGGAGGTCGTGGGTTCGAGTCCCACCGTCCACCCTCTTCCTTCCATTGGCTGTCCAATGGATTCCCATTGGGTAGTCGCCAAGCGGTAAGGCCCAGGGTTTTGATCCCTGTATTCGAAGGTTCGAGTCCTTCCTACCCAGCTTGGCGAAAGGACAAAACCCTTTGAAAAAATGCTTGACATTTGCGAAGGGCTGCCATATAATGTCTTTCGTTGCCTGGGGCATTAGCTCAATTGGTAGAGCACCAGACTCTTAATCTGGGTGTTCGGGGTTCGAAGCCCCGATGCCTCATAAAAGAAGCCATCCGTATTGCGGATGGCTTTTTTCGTTGTTCGGAATGAAGGGGCTGAGGGAAGGAGCAGGAGAGAAGGAGTTCAACGTTTAGGTCTTCCCGCTTACCGTTCCGGGCATCGGGATTCTTGTATTCCTCATGGGAAATCCTCTTTCCCCCTTTTTAAATCACCCTTTGACAAATGATCACCGGTCCTCGGGTCTGTTTTTGTCAGTCGGTTTGTTTTTTTTCTGTCTGTTTACTCCGGCAGCTCGATGGCCGGATACGTAAGCGGCCCGCACTTGCCTTCGCGGAAGGAAAGGCCGCAGGCGCGCAGCTGGTCCAGGAAGGCCCGGTAGTAGACATCGCCGGAAAAGCCCTGCAGAAAGGCAAGATGGAAGGCGCCGCCCACCGAGGCGACCTCGACGAACAGGCTGCGGTAGGTGGAGCCGTCGGTGTAATTGTAGATCGACTCGACGAAGGGCTCGATGCAGCCGAGGTCCATGCGTCCGACATAGCTGACGGAAAAGCTGTTGGCGGTGGCGTCATCGAGGGCACGGGCATTCAGGATGCGGCGGCGTTCTTCGAGGCTCGGAAGCGCGATGAGCTCCCCGAGAAAGTCTTTTTGTCTGCGGCAGGACGCGAGCGCGTTTTCCGGCAGACTTTGCAGATAGATCATGCCGCGGGTGCAGGTGCAGAGGCGGGAGACCTCGTAATCTTTGGCTTTGTACGGATAACGGAGCATCAGCGCCGAGCAGAGCATGCGGTAGCTGTGCCGGTTTCCGAGGGCCGGGCGCTGGTTGAAGGAGATGGCGCCGACGACATCGCGGGTATCGTCCGGGTGGACGGCGCGGATGGCCCGGGCCATCAGGGAGCTGATGAGCGCGCAGGGGCTGGCATCGTTGTCGTGGTTAAAGCGCATGACCTCCGCCTCGTCGAGGATGAGGCGGTAAACGCAGCGCTGCTCATCGGGGAGCGGGGCGTCGGAGGAAAGGCGCAGATAGCTGCCTGACGGAGGGGCATAGAAGGGAGACGCCGTCTCCAGCTGCGCCTCGGGGTAGGGGTTGCCGAGCTCGTCAGCGAAGAAGGGATCGCCGCACATGACGATGCCGCGCGGATCGAGCTGTGTCCCCGTGACCTCGCAGAGATATTCGTAAAGGCAGGTTTTGATGAAGGGATAGAAGCCGGCCCCGTCCGTGATGACGTGCGAGGTCAGAAAGCTGATCTCGCGGTCCAGATAACAGATCGCCAGCAGATGACCGTTGACGGATTCGCTGTTTAAGGGACGGAGCTTCGGCCCCTTGTAGACCACCGGCGGGCGGGAGTTGGGAACCGTGACAAGCTCCTCACCGCGGCGGACGACGCTTACGGAAAAGTACGGATAACGGCCGAGAGCCTTGCGGAAGGCGTGACGCAGAGCCTTGGGGTCGATCTTTTCCTTCATCGTATAGTCGACCCGGATGGTGAAGGGCATTTCTTCCGAACAGATCTCAAAAAAAGGATCAAAATATTGCATGGGTTACCGGAAAACGAATGGATTCCGGCCGGGGAGGCCGGTTTTTTTATGATACTATAACGGTTCTTTTCCGTCAATTCGCATCGGGAGGCAGAGCCTCTATTTTTTTTGAAAAAAACCGAGCAGCCGCCGAAAAACGCCGATACTGATAGATAAAGAGAAAGGAAAAGAAAATACATGTCCCCCTACAGGCAGGCCGTCCCGAAGGGGCGTTCCCGAAGGGGCGTTCCCTTGGGACGTTTCTGACGGGCCGTACCCTACGGACGTTCCCCTGGGGCTGCCCTGCGGCCTCCTTTCCGGGACGGCCTGTTTGAAAGGAGCATGGACGCCAAGCGTATGAACACAACAGATGAAAAAAAAAGGCAGGTCTGGCTCAGCGTGCAGGATGCGGATTATGAGGACAGACTGTGCCGTTTTCTCGGGTATCATTATGCAAGCTGCCTGGAGGTGCATCGCTATGAGGAATATCTGCAGGGCGCGGTCCCTTCCGACAACAGTCTTCTGGTGGCGGAGGAGCCGCTGCCGGACGACGTAAGCGTTTTTTCGCGCACGCTTCGCTTTTCGGAAAAGGAGGAGGACGGAGCCATCCCCCTCTATCAGTCGGGGCATAAAACGGCCCGGCAGATCCTGGCAGAGCCAACGCCCTCACAGGCCAGAAGGCTTCTGTCCGGCTCGGCGGCGGAACGGGAGGACTTGGCAAAAAAGGAGGAAAAGGAGGATTGCTCCGGCTGCTTCGGCTCGGCAGGCAGGGGAAGGGTGTTCGGCGTCTATTCCCCGGTCGGCGGCTGCGGGAAATCGGTTTTTGCCATGGCGCTGGCTCAATGCCTTCAGCAGGAGTGTGAGGGAAGCGTTCTCTATCTTCCGCTGGAGGGCTCCTCGGCCTGGCCCCTCTATTACCGGAGCGAAAGCGCTTACAATCTGTCGGATCTTCTGTATTGCTTTTTGATGGAGGACGTCAGTGAGGCGGTCTGGAACGACGAGCTGGAGCGTGTCCTGACCCGGCAGGAGAACGGGGTGTATTTTATCCGCCCCTGCACCTCCTATCAGGATCTTTCCGTAATGACCGCGGAGGAAACGGCGGCCTTTTTCGCGGCGCTGCAGAGGCGCTTCTCCTGGATCGTGTGCGATCTGGACAGCGCCTTTCACGGCGTGACCGAACAGCTTGCGGACTGCTGCAGCCGTCTTTTTCTTTTGAGCCGCAGGGATGTGCTGGCGGAGTATAAGCTGAGGGCTTTTCTGGAATCGCTGGAGGTTCATCCCAAAAGCTGCCGCCGCTTCATGGATAAGACCAGGATCCTGGTGCGCGGGCGCGGCAAGGGGGAGGACGCTCTTCCGGAGGACAAGGAGCTGTTTAAACGGAACGAGGCGGTCCTTCGCTTCAACACCGGAAGCAAATATTACCAGCGCATCAGACAGCTGGTGCAGGAGGAGACAGGAGATGAAACGGGAGGAGTATCAGAGGCTTAAGGCACTGGTGCAGTCACGCTGCGAGCCCGGCCGTCTATACAGTGACGATGAAATGCGCCTCCTGATCTACAGGACTCTTGCGGAAGAGCAAAAGAGCCGGTATCTGGAGGTTCGGGAGCGGACTGAAATCGGAAAAAGGATCTTCAATGCGCTGCGCGGGCTGGATGTGCTGCAGCCGCTCATGGAGGACGAGGGCGTCACCGATATCATGGTGAACGGACCGGACTGCGTATTCTACGAAAAGGACGGACAGATGCGGGCGCTTGACGAGGGCTTTGAATCGCGGGAGCGGCTGGAGGAGGTCATCCACCAGATCGTCGGCGCGGTCAACCGAAGCGTCAACGAGGCCAGCCCCATCGTGGATGCGCGGCTGGCGGACGGCTCACGCATCAATGCGGTGTTCCCGCCGGTCGCCCTCAACGGACCGGTGCTGACCATCCGGCGTTTTCGCGACCGCTCCTTTACGATGGAGGAGCTGATCGGGTGCGGGAGCCTGAGCCGTGAGGCGGCCGGGTTTCTGCAGGAGGCCGTACGCGAGCGCGCCAACCTTTTTGTCTGCGGAGGCACCTCCTCGGGAAAAACCACGCTGTTAAACGTCCTGTCCGGCTTTATTCCGGCCGATGAGCGCGTGGTCACCATTGAGGATACAGCGGAGCTCGACATGAGCGGCTGCCGGAATCTGGTCACGCTGGAGGCCAGAAAGGACTCGAACGGCAGCGCCGGGAGCGTGCCCATACGCGAGCTGATCCGTGCGGCTCTGCGCATGCGGCCGGACCGCATCATCGTCGGAGAGATCCGCGGCCCGGAGGCGCTGGACATGCTGCAGGCCATGAATACCGGGCATGACGGCTCCCTGTCGACCGGCCACGGAAACTCCTGCCGGGAGATGACGGCCCGCATGGAGACGATGGTGCTGGAGGGGGCCTCTCTTCCGCTGGAGGCCATACGCGCGCAGATCGCCTCGGCCATCGATCTGATGGTCTTTGTCCGGAGGACCCGCAGCGGGCGCAGGCTTGTCGAGGAGATCGCGGAGCTTCGGAGCCTTCCGGTCGGGGGCGAGATCGTGATGTCGACGCTTTTTGAAAGAAGGGACGGGCTCCTTGTCCGGACGGAGGCGCCCTACACCCGCAGAAGGGAGGCTTTGTGAAAAAGGAACGTTCGCGCATAGAGAAGCTTCTGACCGTCTGCGCCGGTGCGGCAGCCGGGGCGCTTCTTACGCTGGTTTTTTTCCGGGATCCGTGGATGGCCGCCCTCGGGGCAGCGGGCGGTGCGCTCTTGTTTCCCTTTGTCTATCGAAAGGAGCGGGAGGGAAAAAGGACGGCCCGTCAGGAGGAGGAGCTTATCCGGCTTTTAAAGGGGCTCTGCACTGCCCTCCGGTCCGGGCTGTCGCTGGAAAACGCGATGGAAAGAGCCGTTAAACCGGAGGAGCTGAGGGAGTATCCCCTCCTGGGCGAGGCTTGGCGGCAGGCGATAACAGAGCTGGGGAACCGTCGTCCGCCCGAAAAGGTGCTGGCGGAGTTCGCGGAAAAGACAGGGATAGAGGAAATGAAAAAGCTGGCGGCGGTGGCGGAAATCTGTCGGCGGGAGGGCGGAAGCATGGCACTTTCGGCGGCACGGGCTGCCGAGCTTTTGCAGCGGAAGTCCTCGTTCCGGGCGGAGGCAAGGGTGCTTCTGGCCAGAAAAAGACTGGAGCAGCGCATTCTGACCCTGATGCCCTTTTTGCTCCTTGCCCTGCTGTCGCTCATGTCGCCCGGCTATTTCGACATTATGTATACGAGTCTTGAGGGACGCCTTTTGATGGGGACCGGTCTTCTGCTGATGCTTTTCAGCACCTGGCTGTCCCGCCGTCTGGCACGCACGGAGGTTTGATATGCGTTGGCTGATGCTGGTACTGTCGGTGACGGCGGGAGGAAGCTTTCTGCTCCTGAAAAGGTCGGGCAGGAAGCCGGCGGAGCTTCTGGTGAGCCTGATTTCCCTTTCGCCGCGCCGGCGCGACAGGCTTCTTGCCTGTTTCCGAAGAAAATGGACCGGCGATGAGGAGGAGGCGCTCGCGCGTCTTAAAGACTACCGGATCCGCAAAGTCAGGCGGCTTCTGATCGCGCTTCCCATCGGCCTTTTTGCTTTGTTTCTGCTTTCCTTCTGCGGGAAGAAAGAAGAGACGGTCAGCGGGGCGCTGCTGCGCGGAGAGGCAGCCGGCAGCCTGCTGCTTAAGGGCAGCATCCCCGGCGTCCCGGAGGAGGAGCTGGTGCTTTCGATCCCGGCCCTCGAGCCGGGCGAAAAACAAAAGATCCTCTGGCTGGGTGAGGCAGACCGCTATGTCCGCGACTATTTTGATGCGCTCGGTCCTCTGTACGGTCCTCCCGAGCTTCCCCGCGAGTGGGAGCATGCGATGTTCAGCTATTACAGTCTGGAGCCTGAAAAAGCGGATCATGAGGGACGTCTGCTGATCCCCTGGCCGGAGGAGGGCTGTGAGCTTCCCTTCCGCGTCGTGGTGTGGGTAGACGATCTGAAATCCACGGTCGAGGTCAAGCTGCGTTACGCGCCGGCCTCCGCGCTTTCCGCCTCGCAGCAGTGGACGCAGCTCAAGGCGCAGCTGTCAGAAGGACGCTTTCTGGAGGAAGAGGCGCTGATCCTTCCGGAGGAGACCGACGGCGGTCTTCCCGTTCACTGGGCAAGGCCCTCGACGGGGCCGGATATCGGTCTTTGTCTTCTGATCCTGCTGCTTGTCCTGGCTTTTCTGTCGGAAAGAAAGGACGCGGCGCTGGAGGCGGCTTACAAAAAGAGTCTTGCGGGAGCCGAAAAAGAAGGTCCGGAGCTCATCAGTGAGCTGCTTCTTTATCTGGAAGCGGGGATGAGCGCGCAGAACGCCTGGCTCCGGATCGGCGAGGAAGCTCCGAAGAGACATGAAAAAAGCGCTGCCCGAAGCAGGCTGCGCGAGGAAATCAGTCTCAGTGCGGCGGAGCTTCGGAACGGCATCAGCTTTTCGGAGGTGCTGCAAAGCTGCGCCGGGAACTGCTCGAGCCGCGATGTCCGCCGCGCGGCAAGGCTGCTCATTGAGGACAGAAGCATGGGAAACCGGGAGCTTTCGGAGGAGCTGAAGGAAATCTGCGAAAATGCCTGGGAGGCTCAGCGCCTGAGCCTGCGGGAACGGATGGAAAAAGCGGATACCAGGCTGCTGCTGCCGATCATGCTGATGTTCTGCGTGATTCTCATCATCACGGCGGCACCTGCCTTAATGGAGATCAAGGGCTTATAGGAGGAAAAAGATGAAACGATATCTGAGAGATACCAGGGGCATCAGCACCGTAGAGATCGTGCTGATCATCGTGATCCTGATCGCGCTGGTGCTGATGTTCAAGAACACCATCATCAATTTTGTCGCCGAGGTACTGGGAAGGATCTCTTCTCAGGGAGCGGTCTTTGACCCGGGCGAGCTGGTCAAGTGAGCAGGAGCATCCGCGGATCGCTGGCCGTAGAAGCTGCGCTGGTGTTCCCTTTTATTGCCGTTGTTCTTTTTGTACTGCTTCAAAGCGGGACGGTGCTGACGGGGCAGCTTCTCAGCCGGACCCTTTGCCGGCAGGGCGTCATGGTTTTTGCGGAAGCCCTGCGGAGAGGGGAGGGCAGCGCCTCGGCGGCTGTTCTGACCGAGGAGGTGCTGGACCGGAAGCTGGAGGCGCTGAACCCGGAAAGTCCGGATGAGGTGCAGATCAGCTGCTGGAAAAGCCTTCTGGGTCTGCGCATCCGTGTCCGCATCAAGGGAAAGGCGGGGTTTCTCTATGCGAAAGCCTTCAGCGTATCGGAAAGCGGAGAATTCAGGCGGCCGCGTGACGTTCGGGATGCCGTTTGCCAGGTACGTGAGCTGGGCGAGCGCATCCCCGAAATCACGCAGCTGATCTCGGAGCTTGAGGGGGTACTGGGTCCGTGAGAAAACAGGAAAAAACGATGATCAGGGCTTCCGTAACGGTTTTTTTCGCCCTGCTTTTTCTTGCTCTGGTTTTCTTTTTTCTGGCCCTTGCGGCAGTCTCCGAAAACCTTCTGGCGGAGACACTGGGCGCGAGGACCGTCCAGTCGGCTTCCCGGGCGGTGCTTGCGGAGTTTGACCGCCCGCTTGAGAAAAAATACGGTTTTTACGCCGTTAAGACGGCCCGAAAGGCGGAGGATTCTCTGGAGTTTTACCTTCATGAGAATTTTGACGGGAAAAACGGAGCTTTTCTCTCCGAATGGTCTTTAGAGGAGAGCAGCCTGAGCGTGCGATCTTCTTTGGCGGACGCATCTGAGCTGTCCTCGCAGCTCAGGCGCTTCATGGAGGCACGTGTGCTGAGCGTTCTGGTGGATGAGGCGGGAAACTGCTTCGAGCTGCTGAGCGGAGGACTGCCGGAGGCGGTGGAGAGCCTGTCCTCTGACAGCCAAAGCCCGGGCACGGCGGCGGAGGGCAG
>JAZQNF010000138.1:0-5983 GCA_045627225.1 Bianqueaceae bacterium | reverse complement strand
CTCATGAATGATGTCCTTAAAAAACATCATTGTCAGGCCGATAGTCGTTACATAAAGGATTTTCACGGTTCCTGCCTCCTTGCAGGGACACCGACATAAATCCCTTGTTCGGTGATATTTTCTACTACAACCGCCCCGGCTCCGATCATGCATCCGCCGCAAATACTCATACGGTTGCTGACGGTGGCACCGATCCCGATCCAGGTTTTCTTGCCGACTTGAACGGTTCCGCCAAGCCGTGCACCCACACTGATGTGGACATATTCTTCGATTTGATTGTCGTGCTCTACGATTGCGCCCGAGTTGATAATGCAGTGTTTTCCGATATGCGCTCCTGCATTGATTACCGCGTTCGGCATCACGACGGTTCCCTCTTCTACACGGGCAGAGGGCGAGACAATGGCAGAGGGGTGGATCGCGGTATACCAATCGACATCCAGCTGCTGTACGATGGCTTCTCTGATTTCAGGGTTGCCGATGGCCGCAAAAAACAGGCAATCTGAATAGTTTGCATAATCCTTGACCGCTCCCAGCGTATCCAAAGAAGGATCGTCATCCAGGAATCCGACAACGATATCGCCGCAGGCTCTCACCACATCGGCAACCACACGGCCGTGGCCGCCGGCGCCGATAATCACAACCTTTTTTTGCATCTTTTCCCCTCAAAAAAGCTTATTTCTGACACGTTCCCATGAATTCCTCCATGGTCGCGGAACTTCCCGAATTGATACCTTCGCGCTTCAGAACCACGCGAAGCGTTTGCCACAATATTTTAATATCCTCGCGCAGCGAAACATGCGCGACATACCATAGATCCAGATCGAATTTGTCTTCCCAGCTGAGGCAGTTCCTTCCGTGCACCTGCGCGTAGCCTGTCACCCCGGGCCGCACATCGTGCCGGTGGTGCTGCTCCTCCGTATAGCGGTCAAGGTACTGGACCAGAAGCGGGCGCGGGCCGACAAGGCTCATGTGCCCGGCCAGCACGGGAAATACCTCCAGGATCTCATCCAGAGACAGCTTTCTGACCATCTCGCCGTATTTGTTCAGCCTCTTCTCATCCGGCAGCAGGCGGCCGTCGGCGTCCGTTTCGTTGGTCATCGTGCGGAACTTGATCATCGTGAAGATCTTTTCGCGGCCGGTTTTGGGGTCGATTCTGCCGGGGCGCTTCTGGCAGAAAAACGGATTGCCCTTCATGGCGATCGCGCCGGTCACGGTCAGGATGAGCATGAGCGGTGACAGGAGGATGAGCGCCAAAAGGGCAATCAAAAAATCCAATACGCGCTTGACGTATCGGTTATAAAAGCCGTCCTTTCCCTTCTTCATCATGACCGCCCCTCCCGGTGATTGATATCTGAATGATTTCGTAGAGAAAAACTATACTCTTATGGACAAACATACCACATTCCGCACCCTTTTTCAAGAAGTACTTACTTCATTTCGGAGATTTCTGAAAGAAAACTGAAAAAAGAAAACCGTGCTGCAAACCGTGCCACGGACGCGTTCATGCGGATATAGGTGTAGTCCAGTATCGCACAAAGCGGGAGGACTTTTGTAGAGTAAATATGTGCCCGGGAAAGAATCCCGGCTTCTCCATCTTCCGCTCCCATTTTATGCATTGACATCATCGGCCAAAAAGGCTACACTCGTAGCAAATATTGCCTGAGAGGAATATCGTAAACCATGAAAAAATCTTATGTTTTTGCCGGTGCCTCCAATCGCGCCCGCAACATGTTCATGAAGCCTATGACGACCGAGTATGCGGACTACTGCGAGCTGCGCGGCGTGTACGACCACAACATCGGGCGTGCGCGCTTCGTGGGTGAGGAGTACGGCATGCCCGCCTTCGATAATTTCGACGAGATGATCGCGGCCACCAAGCCCGACATCGTCATCGTCACCACCGTCGATGCCTACCACAGCGACTTCATCATCCGTGCCATGGAGCTTGGCTGCGATGTCATCACCGAAAAGCCCATGACCATCGATGCGGACCGCTGCAACAAGATCCTGGAGACCGAGAAAAAGACGGGCCGTCACGTGACGGTGTCCTTCAACTACCGCTTTGCGCCCTTCATGTGCAAAATCAAGGAGCTGATCATGTCCGGCGCTATCGGCGATGTGTTCAGCGTGCATTTTGAGTGGCTGCTGGACCGCAACATGGACGTGCTGGCGCACGGAACGAGCTACTTCCGCCGCTGGAACGCGCGCATGGAGAAGAGCGGCGGCCTGCTGGTGCATAAGTCGACGCATCATTTCGATCTGGTCAACTGGTGGATCGGCCAGAGCCCGGTTTCGGTTTCGGCCTTCGCCAAGCTCAATCTCTACGGTCTGCCCGGCCGCGAGAAATACGCGAACGGCCGCCACGGCGAGAACTGCCGCAGCTGTCAGTACGCGTCCGAGTGCCCCTTCTTCTATCAGCTGACCGAGGACGAGGTCAAGCTGTACGCGAACAACGAGGGCTATGACGGCTACTACAAGGACGGCTGCGTCTACGCCGAGGACATCAACATCTACGACACCATGGCGGTCACCGTTCAGTACGACGGCGGCGCGGTCATGAGCTACAGCCTGAACGCGACCTGCCCGTACGAGGGCTGGCGCATGGTCATCAACGGCAGCGAGGGCCGGCTCGAGGCCTTCCTTCCGGAGACCGGTCCCCTCTTCGACGAGGAGAAGGATATCATCAAGGTCTTCAACCTGAACAACGAGGTGACCGAGTACCCCGTCCTGAAGGGCAAGGGCGGCCACGGCGGCGGCGATCACAACCTGCACGAGATGATTTTCGTGGGCGGCGTCGAGGATCCGCTGGGCCTGTGCGCGGGCACCCGCGACGGCGCGCATTCGATCATCATCGGCGCGGCGGCCAACCTGTCCATCAAAGAGCACCGTGTGGTGGATATCCGCGAGATCCTGAAAGAGGACTGAGAGGACTGAAAGATCGTCTGAGTGGATTGTCTGAGTGGAGTGTGCATGCACTCCACTCTTTTTTATGCCCCTGTGACGCGCAAAAAGGGCCCTATTTCGGCTTCTGCGCCCCGGGACGCATATTGATGCGTCCTGAGCGGATAAGCCTGCTGCAGGGGCAAATGCGGGGGCAAAATAAGCTCTTTACATTTTCCGGCATCGGCGGTATAATCGTCCGCATATTACAAACTTTTTCCGTCACACGCGGAATTTCCCGCAATGAGGTCCGGATCATGACACACAACGAACATTATTATCTGGTGCGCGAGGAGGCTCTGCCCTCCGCCATCGCGGCCGTCGCGCGCGTCAAGGAGCTTTTGAACGGCGGCAAGGCCACGCTCGCGGAGGCGCTCGGCGCCTGCGGCATCTCGAAAAGCACCTATTACAAATACAAGGACGAGGTCTTTGCGTTCCACGACCTCGGGGCCCCGGGCACGGTCACGATGACCCTGGTGCTCGGGCACGAGACGGGCGTGCTCTCGCGCGTGCTTTCGGCCATCGCCGGGGCGGGCGGCAATGTCCTGATGATCCACCAGGAGCTGCCCAAGCTGGGCAGCGCCGAAGTGACGCTGACGGTCTCGCTGGAGCGGGCCCGGACATCGGCGGGGGCGCTCTGCGAGGAGATCGCGGGCATCCCGGGCGTGCTGTCGGCCAAGCTTTCCGGAATTCTTGAACAGGAGGTTTTGCTGTGAATATTGCGATTTTGGGCTGCGGTACCGTGGCCGGCGGAGTCCTGCATCTTTTGGAGAACAACCGGGAGGAGATCCGCGAGCGCCTGGGCGAGGAGCTCTCGGTGAAGCGGGTGCTGGCAAGGCATCCGGAAAAGGCGCGGGCGCTGGGACTGTCCGAGGAGCAGATCTGCACCGATTTTTCGGAGATCCTGGCGGATTCGTCCATCGCACTCGTGGTCGAGCTGATCGGCGGCACGGGCGACGCGTACCGCTTCGTGCGCGAGTCGCTCCTGAACGGGCGTCATGTAGTCACGGCCAACAAGGACCTGATCGCGCTCTATCCGGAGCTGGCGCAGCTGGCCGAGGAGCAGGGCGTGATGCTTCTGTACGAGGCGAGCGTGGGCGGCGGCATCCCGCTGCTGGGACCGCTGCGCCAGACGCTGGCGGCCAACCGCATCGAGAGCATCTACGGCATCCTGAACGGAACGACCAACTATATCCTGACGCGGATGAGCCGCGAGGGCCTGGGCTATGCCGAGGCGCTCCGGGCGGCGCAGGCGGCGGGCTACGCGGAGGCAAACCCGGCCTCGGACGTCGAGGGTGCGGACGCGGCGCGCAAGATCGCGATCCTGGCCTCGCTGGCCTTCCGGACGCGGCTGACCTATCCGCAGATCTACCACGAGGGCATCGAGGGCATCAGCGAGACCGATATCCGCTTCGCGGCCCGTCAGGGCTACACGGTCAAGCTGCTGGCCGTCACGCGCGAGGAGGACGGGCGCGTCGAGGCCTACGTCCGGCCGGCGCTGGTGCCGCTGGACCATCCGCTGGCCTCGGTCAACGGGGCGTACAACGCGGTCTTTCTCCGGGGCGACGCGGTCGGCGATATCATGCTCTACGGGCAGGGCGCGGGCGCGGATCCGACGGCCTCCTCCGTCGTCGGCGACATCATGGAGATCTGCCGAAATCACACGGTCTCCTACGAGGGCGCCGCGCACAGCGGGAAGACCCTTAGGCCCGTCGAGGAAAGCGACAACATCTATTACGTCCGTCTGCTGGTCGCGGATAAGCCGCGCGTCCTGGCGGGCGTCGCGGGCGCCTTCGGCGATTTCGGCGTGAGCATCGCGTCGCTGGTGCAGGAGCCGCGTGAGGGCGGCCGGGCCGAGCTGATGCTGCTGACCCACCGTGCCTCCGAGGAGGCGCTCCGGGCGGCCGAGGCCAAGCTTCTGCAGCAGAACTACGTCGAGGAGATCCACACCCTGATCTGTCTGGAGGATTCCCAATGAAAATAAGCGTGAAAGTGCCTGCGTCCAGCGCGAATCTGGGCTCGGGCGTCGATACGATGGGCATCGCGCTCTCGCTGTATCTTCGCTGCAGCTTCGAGGAGGCCGACACCCCGTCCGTTACCTTCGGGCAGGGCTTTGACCGGCCGCTCCCGGATGCCGACAACTACGTGCTGACCGCTGCCCGCGCCCTTTTCGAGCGGGCCGGCCTGCCCTTCCCGACGCTGGCCGTCACGATCGATACCGACATCCCCCTGGCGCGCGGACTCGGCAGCTCCAGCGCCGCCCTGGTCGCGGGGCTGTGGGGCGCCAACCGCTTCCTGCCCTCGCCCTTCCCTGACGAGGTACTGCTCACGATGGCCGCCGAAATGGAGGGACATCCGGACAACGTCGTCCCTGCCGCGCTGGGCGGCTTTACGCTGGCGATGAGCGCGCAGGGCGAGCTTTTCACCCGACGCTTCCCGGCGCCCAAGCTGCGCTTCGTCGCGGCGATCCCCGCCTACCGCCTTTCCACCGAAAAGGCCCGCCGGGCGCTGCCCGAAAGCGTTCCGCTTGCCGACGCGGTCGCGCAGCTGCAGCGCGCCTGCTTCTTATCCCAGGCCCTCGCCGAGGGCGATTACGCCAACCTGAAGCTCCTGACCCGCGATGAGCTTTTCACCCCGGCGCGGGCGGCCCTGATGCCCGGCTCCGCCGAGGCCCGTCAGGCTGCCGTGGAGGCCGGTGCACTCTGCGCCTGGGTCTCCGGCGCGGGCCCGACGGTGCTTGCGCCCGCCGAGGAGGACTTCGACGACATCGCGATGGCGATGATCTCGGCCTACCGGCCGTACGGCATCCACGCGAAATGCCTGCTGCTGGAGGCGGATAATTTAGGCGTAACGGCGCGCTGTGAAGACTGAATCGATGAAATCCTGACGCGCCGTCGCAATACGCGCGATGCGCGTATTGCCGATGGTTTTCGGCGGCGTAACGGCGCGTTGTGAAGACTGAATCGTTGAAATCCTGACGCGCCGTCGCAATACGCGCGATGCGCGTATTGCCGATGGTTTTCGGCGGCGTAACGGCGCGTTG
>JAZQNF010000137.1:0-9611 GCA_045627225.1 Bianqueaceae bacterium | reverse complement strand
GGCATCCTCAGCGAGGACGATCTGTACCGCACGGAGCCGGAGCTCATCGCAACTCTAAGGGCAAAGCCCGGAACCCGCGCCCGTTGGACAGCCTTCACCGAGCTTTCCGCCGTCTGCGTGCAGGATGCTCCCGGGCCGGAGCCCGGCTGGCTGAGGATTCCGGCCAAAAAGCGCTGTATCGACCCGCTGATCGCAGGAGAGGGCCGCACGAGCGAGCTTTTCCCCGATTTCGCCGACAGTCTGAGGGCTTATCTGGACGCTCCGCAAAACGAATGGATCCGAAAAAAAGGCTGAACGCCCGTGGGGGCGCTCAGCCTGTTTCTTTTTTGATCGCAAATCGAGAAAAGCGGGGCGGCTGCCTCATTTCTTCGTGATCCTCTGCCTCACCGCTTCATACATCAGGATCCCTGCTGCCATGGCGGCATTCAGCGATTCGGCCCTGCCGGGCATCGGGATCATGATTTTTTCGTCTGCCAGCGCAAGCGCCTCCTCCGTGAGGCCGTTGCCCTCGTTGCCGATCAAAAAGGCACAGGGCCCGGAAAAATCCGCCTCATAATGATACTGTCCGGCGCCCAGCGCAGCGGCGTAGAGCCTGACGCCTGCCCGATGCAGTGCTTCAACGGTCTCCCTGAGCTCCGTGCCCTGCACGGCCGGCAAATGAAGCAGCGAGCCCATCGTGGAGCGCACGGTCTTGCCGCCGTAAAAATCGACGCAGCCCTTCAGCGCGATGACGCCGGAGGCCGCCGCCGCATCCGCGGTGCGGAGGATCGTCCCCATGTTGCCGGGGTCCTGCAGGTTCTCCAGCACGCAGATCAGCGGAGCGGGGCCGCGCAGCACATCGGAGATCCCGCAGCTCTTTCGTTTTACCACGGCCAGAAGGCCCTGAGGCGTCTCCGTGTCGCTGACCTTTTTGAAGGTATCCGCGCTCACGCGATAAACGCGCATATCCGCCGGAAGCCTTTGCTCCAGAAAATGCAGAAGGGCGCTGTTCTGCTCGAGAAGCGCCTGCTCCGCCATCAGATACTCGGTATCGAAGCCCTCTGCCATCAGAAGCTCCTCGACCGCCCGAAGTCCCTCCACCGTAAAAAGGCCCTCCCGGCGGGCCGTCTGAGCCGTCCGGAGTCCTGCGGTTTTTTTCACGATTTCACTTTTTGAGGATGTCACATCGATCCATTTCATACTGTACCACCTGCTGCCTTCTTTTTTTGCCTGATCGGATTATAGACGATTTTTCCGGCCAAATCAACCGGATTGCTCTCCCCGCTTGTTTTTTTCGGGGAAGCATGCTATACTACATTAGTTATCTATGCACAAATCCAACGAGGAGGTCCCGCCATGAAGCGTCTGGCCCTTGCCCTTGTTTCCCTCTTGCTGCTGACGGGCGCCTGCTTCGGAGCCAGCGTTTTTTCCGGCCGCAGCGTCTCCGCCTCCCCCGCCGTCGGACAGGAGGACATCTGCCCGCATTTTTACGCAGAGCCTGTGCTTACCCGCACGGTCAGTCCCACCACCGATGTCACCCTGACGCGGCTCTACAGCTGTCTCATGTGCGGCCATCAGAAGACAGAGACCGAGTTCATCCGCCATCTCTGCCAATATGAGGCCGAAACGACCGAAACCGTCGATAAATACCTGAACAAAACCGTTACCACGGTCTACACCTGCCGCTACTGCGGCGATACGTATACGGAGGAGGAGTATATCCCCTACCCCATCCCGGCCTACCGTCCCGACGACTGGAACATGATCCTCGTCAACCGGCACCACCGCATCACGCAGAACCCCAACGTCCCGCTCACGCTGGTCCAGGCCTCCGGAGAGGAATACATGGACAGCCGCTGCGCCGATGCGCTCTTCCGCATGCTGGATGACTGCCGCGCCGCCGGTCTTTCGCCCTTCATCTGCTCCTCCTGGCGCAGCTGGTGGCTGCAGGACTATCTGTATACCAACAAGGTCAATTATTACGTAGGAAAGGGCTATTCTCAGCATTACGCGGAGTGCAAGGCCGCGCTGGAGACCGCCATTCCCGGCACCAGCGAGCACCAGACCGGCCTCGCCGTCGATATCGTCGCCTCCTCCTACCGCTCTCTCAACGAGCAGCAGTCCCGGACCGCCGAGCAGAAATGGCTGATGGAGCACTGCTGGGAATACGGCTTCATCCTGCGCTACCCGGTCGGCAAGACCGATTTTACCGGCATCATCTACGAGCCCTGGCATTACCGCTATGTCGGCGTCGAAATGGCCGAATACCTGACCAAAACCGGGCTCTGCCTGGAAGAGCTTTTAGATCCCGACTACATTTTTACCGATACCGATTACTGAGGTCCCCATGATTGATGTTATCCTGGACGCGCTTCTTGACGCGCTCAAAACCGTTCCCTTCCTGTTCGGTGCCTACCTCCTGATCGAATTTCTGGAGCACAGGGCCGGCAGCCGTTTTACCGATAAGCTGCGCCACATCGGACCGCTCGGGCCACTGATGGGCGCGCTGGCCGGTGCCGTTCCGCAGTGCGGCTTTTCCGTCACCGCCGCCAATCTTTACGCCGGCCGTCTGATCGGTCTGGGCACCCTGATCGCCGTTTTCATTTCCACGAGCGACGAGGCCGTTCTGATCCTTCTGGCCCATCCCGAGGCGCTCCGCTCCATTCTGCCGCTTCTCCTCACCAAGATCCTGCTGGCCTTCCTGGCCGGCATGCTGGCCGATCTCCTCTACCGCCTGACGCATAAGCAAGCCGAGGAGGAGGCCCCCTTCGAGGATATCTGCAAAAACTGCCACTGCGACGAGCACAGCATCTGGGTCTCCGCCCTCATCCACACGGTCCGCATCTTCCTTTTCCTGCTGGCGGTCAACCTCGTGCTCGGACTCCTGTTCACCTTCGCGGATGCCGATACCGTCGGACGCTTCCTGCTTTCCGGCAGCTTTTTCCAGCCCTTCCTGGCCGCTCTCATCGGCTTCATCCCGAACTGCGCGGCCTCGGTGCTGCTCACCGAGCTGTACCTGGGCGGCACGCTCTCCTTCGGCTCGGTCATCGCCGGACTTTCCACCGGGGCGGGCCTTGGCATGGCCGTGCTCTTCCGCACCGGAAAGTTCAGGGAGAACCTCGGCATTCTGGCTTTTCTGTATCTGTTTGCCGTCATCAGCGGTATCGTGCTGAATCTCATTTTCTGAGGCTGAAATGGAAAAAAATCAAAAGGTCCGCTTCCTGACCGAAGCCGGCCTGATCGCCGCCGCCTATGCGGCCCTCACCTATCTGAGCTCCCTCTTCGGGATTGCCTACGGGCCCGTCCAGTTTCGCTTTTCCGAGGCGCTTTGCCTTTTGCCGGTGCTGACGCCCGCCGCGCTGCCGGGTCTTGCGCTCGGCTGCCTGATCGCCAATCTGGGAAGCCCGCTGGGGCCTGTCGATCTTCTGTTCGGCACGGCCGCTACCCTCTTGGCCGCCCTGCTGACAAGGGCCGCACGCGGAATCTGCTTCCGCCGGCTTCCGCTTTTATCCGCCCTTTTCCCCGCCCTCATCAACGGCCTGATCATCGGCGCCGAGATCGTTCTCTTCCTGCAGGACAGCACCTTTACGCTGCCCGCCTATCTGTCCGCCGCAGGCTCTGTCGCCCTGGGCGAGGCCGTCGTCTGTTATCTGCTCGGCCTGCCCCTCGTTTCTCTGCTCCGCTCCCGCGGAATCATTCCCGCCCGCTAATATTTGCTAACATTTTCAGGAGGCAATTATGTATAAAAAAGTATCCACCGACATGAACTTCGTCGATCGCGAAAAAGAGGTCCTCGGCTTCTGGAAGGAGAACGCGATCTTCGAGAAAAGTCTGGAGCTGCGCGACGGCGCGCCCTGCTTCACCTTCTACGACGGACCTCCCACTGCCAACGGAAAGCCCCACATCGGCCATGTTCTGACCCGCGTCATCAAGGATATGATCCCCCGCTACCGCACGATGAAGGGCTACTACGTGCCCCGCAAGGCCGGCTGGGATACCCACGGACTGCCCGTCGAGCTTGAAGTGGAAAAGGCCCTCGGCCTGGACGGCAAGGACCAGATCGAGCAGTACGGCATCGACCCCTTCATCCATCGCTGCAAGGAAAGCGTCTGGAAATACAAGGACATGTGGGAGGATTTCTCCGGCACCGTCGGCTTCTGGGCCGACATGAAAAACCCTTATGTCACCTACCACGATGATTATATCGAGTCCGAGTGGTGGGCCCTCAAGACCATCTGGGAAAAGGGCCTGCTCTACAAGGGCTTTAAGATCGTCCCCTACTGCCCCCGCTGCGGCACGCCTCTTTCCAGCCACGAGGTCGCGCAGGGCTACAAGGACGTCAAGGAACGCTCTGCCATCGCGCGCTTCAAGGTAAAGAACGAGGACGCCTACATCCTCGCCTGGACTACCACGCCCTGGACGCTTCCGTCCAACGTCGCGCTCTGCGTCAATCCCGATGAGTCCTACGCCAAGGTAAAGGCCTGCGACGGCTATACCTATTACATGGCCGAGGCACTGCTCGACACCGTACTCGGCCCGCTCGCCGACAAGAAGAGCGATGTCCCCGCCTACGAGCTCCTCGCCACCATGAAGGGCCGTGAGCTCGAGTACCGCGAATACGAGCCCCTGTTCTCCTTCGCCAATCCGAAGGGCCGCGCCTACTACGTCGTCTGCGACCATTACGTCACGCTGACCGACGGTACCGGCGTCGTCCACATCGCTCCCGCCTTCGGCGAAGACGATGCCAACGTCGGCCGCCGCTACGGTCTGCCGCTCCTGCAGCTGGTCGATACCAAGGGCTGCATGACCGCCGAGACGCCCTGGGCCGGCACCTTCTGCAAGAAGGCCGATGACCCGATCTTAAAGGATCTGGACAGCCGCGGCCTGCTCTTCTCCGCGCCCAAATTCGAGCACAGCTACCCCTTCTGCTGGCGCTGTGACACTCCCCTCATCTATTACGCACGCGAGACCTGGTTCATCAAGATGACCGCGGTCAAGGAAGACCTCATCCGCAACAACAAGACCGTCAACTGGATCCCCGAGACCATCGGCAGCGGCCGCTTCGGCGACTGGCTGGAGAACATCCAGGACTGGGGTCTGTCCCGCAACCGCTACTGGGGCACCCCGCTGCCCGTCTGGGAATGCGCCTGCGGCAGGCAGCACTGTATCGGCAGCCGCGCCGAGCTTAAGGCCATGAGCCCGAACTACCCCGAGGAGGGCGTCGAGCTGCACCGTCCCTACATCGACGAGATCACGATCACCTGCCCCGACTGCGGCGGAGAAATGCACCGCGTGCCCGAGGTCATCGACTGCTGGTTCGACAGCGGCGCCATGCCCTACGCCCAGCATCACTATCCCTTCGAAAACAAGGAGCTGTTTGAGCAGCAGTTCCCCGCCAAGTTCATCTCCGAGGGCGTCGATCAGACCCGCGGCTGGTTCTACTCGCTCTTAGCCGAGTCCACCCTGCTCTTCAACAAGGCGCCGTACGAGAACGTCATCGTGCTCGGCCTCGTCCTCGACAAGGACGGCAAGAAAATGTCCAAATCCAAGGGCAACGCCGTCAATCCCTTCGAGGCTCTCGACAAGATGGGCGCCGATTCGATCCGCTGGTACTTCTATGAGAACAGCGCGCCCTGGCTGCCGAACCGCTACTCCGACGATGCCGTCCAGGAGGGCCAGCGCAAGTTCCTCTCCACTCTCTGGAACACCTACGCCTTCTACACGCTCTATGCCGAGATCGATCAGTTCGACCCGACCCGCTACACGCTTGATCCCGCGCGCCTCGGCACGATGGACAAGTGGGTGCTGTCCCGCCTGAACTCCGTCATCGCCCGCACCGACAATCATCTGGAGAACTACCGAATCCCCGAGGCCGCCAAGGTCCTGCAGGACTTTGTCGACGAGCTTTCCAACTGGTCCGTCCGCCGCTGCCGTGAGCGCTTCTGGGCCAAGGGCATGGAGGAAGACAAGATCAACGCCTATATGACCCTCTGGACCGCGCTCGTGACCACCTGCAAGCTGGCCGCGCCCATGATCCCCTTCATGGCCGAAAGCATTTACCAGAACATCGTCAGAAGCGTCGATCCGACCGCGCCCGAAAGCATCCATCTCTGCGATTACCCCGTCGCGGACAGCTCCCTCATCGATTCGATGCTCGAGGATGACATGGAGGCGGTCCTCGATACCGTCACCGCCGGCCGTGCCGCCCGCAACCTGAGCAGCATGAAGAACCGTCAGCCTCTGGCCTGCATGTATGTCAAGGCGCCCTTCACGCTCAACGAGTACTGCAGCGCCATCAACCGCGACGAGCTGAACGTCAAGGAGCTCCGCTTCGTCGATGATGTCAGCGCCTTCATCTCCTACAGCTTCAAGCCGCAGCTGCGCACCGTCGGTCCCAAGTACGGCAAGCTGGTCGGAAAGATCCGCGAATATCTGGCCTCGATGGACGGCGCCGCCGCCATGGCCGTGCTCTCCGCCGGCGAGCCCCTGCGCTTCACTCTGGACGGCCAGGACATCGAGCTCACCCGCGAGGATCTTCTGATCGAGACCGCCAAGCAGGAGCGCTATGTCAGCGATACCGAGGGCGCGCTCACGGTCATCCTGGATACCCGGCTCAGCGATGAGCTGATCGAAGAAGGCTTTGTCCGCGAGGTCGTCAGCAAGGTGCAGACGATGCGAAAGGAGGCCGGCTTTGAGGTCACGGACCATATCCGCTTCGCCTTCGGCAGCAACGAACGCATCGCCGGCATCGTCCGAAGCAACGCCGCGTCCATCTGCGCCGATACGCTTTGCGACGAGCTTCTGGCCGGAACCTTCGAGGGCTTCTATACGAAGGACTGGGATATCAACGGCGAAGCCGTTACCTTCGGCGTTCAAAAAATCTGAAATTGAATGACACGCATCATGAAAAGAGCGCTTTCGGACCCTGTTTGGGGTCCGGAAGCGCTTTTCTTCGCAAAAAACTTGTATTCTTCCCGCATCTGCTGTAAAATACAGACAAATTCGTAAAAGGAGATTTTCATCATGGATTTTCTGAAAAAAGTATGGCCCTATGCTTTCCAAATCAAAAAAGGTGACTGGAAGACCTTCCTCATCCATCTGCTGATCGTGATCGTCGTCAGCGTCGTAATCAGCCTCGTTCTCGGTCTGATCAGCAAGATTCCGGTCATCGGCTGGCTCGTCGGCATCGTCGGCTACCTCATCGACCTCTATCTTGTCATCGATTTCGTCCTGGCTCTGCTCAAGGTCCTTGGTGTGATCAAATAATAGGTAAACTCAAGCAACAAAAGAAAGCCGCTCCGGCTGCTTCGTTCCGAAGCCTGCCGAGGGCGGCTTTTTTGTTTTTATTTACAGCTCCAGCATGGCCTTAAGCACCGGCAGGACCGCGCTGTACATGCGATAGAAGCCCAGATCCGTCGGATGACAGGTGTCGACCGTGCAGGCGTCGCGCTGATCGCTGCCGAACAGCGTATGGCCATCGATCAGAAAGACCTTGCAATCGCCGGCAGCGCGGGCGTTCTCGTAGGTGCGGCGCACGGTCGCGTAGTTGGCGGCCGCCTCCGCGGGATTGATCTCGATGTTGGGCCTCGAAAGCATCAGGATCGGCAGCTCAGGCTGCGCTTCACGGATGATTTTAAAGAAGGGCTCGTGCGTGGCCGCCAGATACTCGGGCGTATCGGCGTTGTGATCGTAATCCATGACGAAGGCGCTCATCGGAAGGGACGCGATGTAACGCGCCATTTCCGGCTCGCCCTTCGCCCGGCCCGAAAAGCCGAGGTTCAGATGCGGCACCTGCAGATTGCGGGCCAGCATGGTGGTATAGCAGTTGCCCGGCCGCGAGGCTGAGGCACCCTGCGTGATGGAGGAGCCGTAAAAGACGACGGGCTTGTCCTTCCGGAGCGGCAGGGGCGGCTCGATGCGGCTGCCCGCCGGCACGCCCAGGAAAAAGTCCAGAACGCCGTTATACAGCGGAAAGTTCAGCTCGAAGTCCATCAGCACGCCGGGCTCGGCGTCACGTACCTCAAAGCCGTCCCGGATCAGGCAGGGATCGTTTTCATCCATGGGCTTGTAGGCGTAAATGAGGCGGGGGATGCTGCCGTCCCGTCCCTCGTAGAGGTCAAAGCCGTGCGAGCCGGAGCGCGGCATGATGGGCATGTCCGCCCTGATCCAGTCGTTTGCCCTGACGGCGATGAAGTTCGCGTCGGAACGGAAGCGCAGCCGGATCCCGCTGGACGGATAGCCCTGCGAAATGCCCTCGGGCAGACGCGCCAGATCCTCCTCCGCGATACGGTGAAAGTGCTTCAGATCCTGGCAGCCGTCAAACTGAAAGGCCTCGCAATAGCGGTCGTACCAGACAAGATCGCTGCGCGTCAGATTCCGGTACTCAAAATTTTTGTCGAGCTCGGAAAGCTTCATCCTTTTTCCTCCCAAAAGAACAGGGAAGCGCACGGATCGGGCACTTCCCTGAAGTTTACTGATGATTTGATCAATCTTCGTTTTCCCAGTTATGATAAACGTCCTGAACGTCATCATCGTCATCGAGCATGTCAAGCATTTTCTCGAGATCGAAGATCTGGTCCTCATCGGTCACGGCGGTGTAGGTCTGAGGGATCATGGTGATTTCGGCCTCAGCCATCGCGATGCCGGCCTTTTCCAGCGCGCTGTAGACGGCGTCGAAATCATCCGGATCGGTCGTGATGACGGCGCTGCCTTCCTCTACCGCAAAATCCTCGGCGCCGGCCTCGATGGCCATCATCATGAGCTCTTCTTCATCGGGACCGTCTTCCATGTCAACGATGATCTGTCCCTTTTTGTCAAACATGAAGGATACGCAGCCGGTGGTGCCCATATTGCCGCCGTTTTTGGAGAAGGCGTGACGGACATTGGCCGCGGTACGGTTCTTGTTTTCAGTCAGGCATTCGACGATGATGGCGACTCCGCCGGGGCCGTAGCCCTCGTAGGTGCAGGCCTCGTAATCGATGTTGCCGTCACCCAGCGCCTTTTTGATGCTGCGCTGAATGGTGTCGTTCGGCATGTTGTTGCTCTTGCACTTGGCGATGACCTCACGAAGCTTGCCGTTGTTTTCGGGATCTGCTCCGCCCTCCTTGATGGCGACCATCAGTTCTCGGCCGAGCTTGGTAAAGACCTTGCCCTTGGCGGCGTGGTTCTTTTCCTTTTTATGCTTAATATTGGAAAATTTGGAATGTCCGGACATAAATAACTTCCTCTCAAAATAAAGACTTGTGATTATTAAATTTTACCACGCCTCGCGTGTTCTTTCAAGTATTTTTCGGCAGTTCGACCCGGCTTTCGGGGAAAAGCCGGTAGGCTTCGCCGATGCGGGCGCCCCAGGATGCCTCGCCGGGAACAGGGACCAGCCGTCCGTCGCTCTCTTCTTCGATCAGCTTCAGGAAGCGAGCCTCGCGGCTGAGCGGCACGTACAGCGTAAGCTGCACCCGGTCCGAGAAGACCGTGTCCGCGACCGGAAAATCCTCGCGCGACAGCACGTACTGCAGACGGCCCAGCGCCGTGTACTCCAGCGCCAGCGTGTAGGGGCGCACGACCTCACGAAGAGCCGTCCCCGCCTCCGCGAGCGCCAGGGCCGCCGCCTGGGGGTAAGCGCGGACCAGCCC
>JAZQNF010000136.1:0-11640 GCA_045627225.1 Bianqueaceae bacterium | reverse complement strand
CGCAGTCCAGTCCTGAGAATGCTGGGCGCCGTACTTGCAGCCGACGGATACGCGAAGCACGATCGGCATCTTCAGGATGCCGGCGCTCATGGACTGCCACTTGGCCATCTGGTTGAAGATCTCATCACCGGCGCAGCCGATGAAGTCGGCGTACATCAGCTCGACGATGGCCCGGCCGCCGCACATGGCATAGCCGACGGCGCTGCCGACGATCGCGCTCTCGGAGATGGGGGAGTTGAAGAAGCGGTGATAGGGCGTGGCCTCGGTCATCTTCTTGTAGACGCCGAACGCGCCGCCCCAGTCACGGTTGTCTTCGCCGTAAATGATCAGGGTGGGGTCTTCATACAGCTTGTCGATGATCGGCTCGGCCAGACCGTCGCAGATGTTGAAGGTCTTCATTTTGGAGACAGGAGTGCCGTCGGGGTTGGTGGCCTTGCGGACCTTTCCCTTCAGTTCTTTGACGCGGGGCATCTCTTCCTTGGGCATCAGCATCTCGGCCTCGCGCCCGGGCTCCATGGACGCGACCTTTTGATTGCTCATCATGATGTCTGCGATGGCATCGGGATCCTTCTCGAGGTCCATGCGGGGGCTGATCCGATCGTCGATGGCCAGCTTGATGATGGCGGTCATGCGGGCGATGATCTTCTCGTCGATCGCGGCAAACTCCTCGTCCTTGGCAACGCCGCCGGCGACGAGCTTCTCGCGGTAACGCTTGATGGGATCGGCTTCCTTCCAGGCCTCGATCTCCTCGGGGGTACGGTAGGTGGAGCTGTCAGAGGGGGAGTGACCGGAAACGCGGTAGGTAACGACATCGAGGAGCGCGGGGCCCTTGCCGGCAAGGAGCAGCTCCTTCTGACGGCGGACGGCGTCGATGACGGCCAGCGGATCGTAGCCGTCGACTCGCTCGGCGTGCATCTGATCGGGGTCGAAGCCGGCGCCCAGGCGGGCAGGCATGTCGAAGCCCATGGTCCCCCCGCGGGTCTGACCGCCCATGCCGTAGAAGTTATCGAAAACGTTGAAAAGGATGGGCATACCGGCGTTGTTGCCGTTGTCCGTGCTGCCCCAGAGCTTCTTGATCTGGTCCATGTTGGCGAAGTTCATCGCCTCGAGCACGGGACCGCGGCCGCAGGCACCGTCACCGAAATTGGCGACGACGATGCCGGGCTTCTTGTTGGAACGCTTGTAGAGCGCGGCGCCGACGGCGATGGGGCCGCTTCCGCCGACGATGGCGTTATTGGGCATGATGCCGAAGGGAATGAAGAAGGCGTGCATGGAGCCGCCGAGTCCCTTATTGAAGCCGGTGGTGCGGGCGAAAACCTCGGCCAGCGCGCCGTACAGCAGGAAGTTCTGCGCAAGCTCCTTGACGCTTGCCGTCTTGGGCAGGTTCTCCTCGACGGCCTTCAGGGTGGCGCCGCCCAGGAAATCCTTCATGATCTGATACAGCTTTTCGTCATCCAGCTTCTGGATGGAGGAAAGGCCCTTGGCCAGGATCTCGCCGTGGCTGCGGTGAGAGCCGAAGGTCAGGTCATCGATATCCAGGCAGTAGGCCTCGCCGACCGCGGAGGCCTCCTGGCCGACGGACAGATGGGCAGGACCGGGATTGTTATAAGCGACGCCGTTATACTCGCTCTTGGTCTTGATCTCGTTGAGCATGGTCTCGAACTCGCGGATCGTGCGCATATCATGATAGATGCGCATCAGCTCGTCACGGCCGAATTCCTTGACCTCCTGCTTGAGAGTCTTCTTGTACTGGCAGACCGGAATATCCGTGAAATGGATGAACTCGGGCTCGAATACATGATTCGGGTCGACGTACTGTGATTTGGGCATGGTATTTTATCTCCTTAGCGAATTGGCTGATATGTTTGGGTCGGACTCTCAGAACATGGCTTCGCGAAGCACTTCGCAGACGGTGGGATGCGGGAAGACGAACTTCTGAACATCCGAAGCGCGCATCTCGCGCTCGACCATCATGGCCGCGCCGTAGATCATCTCGGAAGCATAGCTGCCGCAGATGTGGACACCCAGTACGGTGCCGTGCTCGGCGTCGGTGATCAGCTTCAGGATGCCGCTGCCGTTCTCGTTTTCGGCGACATAGCGGCCGCTGTACTTCAGGGTGACGGTCTTGACGGAGGCGTTCAGGTTCTTTTCCTTCACGGATTCCGTCGTTTCGCCGACGGAAGCGACCTCCGGATTGGTGTAAATGACGGAGGGGATGGACAGATAGTTGATCCGGTCGCGCCCGCCCAGCATATTGTCAACGGCCACCTCGCCCTCGCGGTACGCGGTGTGCGCCAGCATGCTCTTTCCGTTGACATCGCCCGCAGCCCAGACGCCGGGGACGTTGGTCTTTAAGTGCTCGTCGGTCACGATGGCTCCGCGCTCCAGCAGAACGCCGAGATTCTCGAGGCCGAGGTCCTTGGTGCGGGCCCGGCGGCCGATGGAGACGAGGCACTTATCGGCCTCGATGCTCTTATCCTCGCCGCCGATCCGGTAGGAGACCCTGCCGTCCTTAATGGAGGTAACGGCCGCTCCCAGCAGGAAGTGCACGCCGCGCTTGGCGTATTCCTTCTGAAGAAGCGTCGATATCTCACGGTCGGTCGGCCCGGCGATATGGTCGAGCATCTCGATGACGGTGACCTCCGTTCCGATGGAATTGAAGTAGCTGGCCATCTCGAGACCGATGACGCCGCCGCCGACCACGACCAGCGCCTTGGGCGCCTCGTTAAGCTCCAGGATCTCCCGGTTGGTCAGGGCAAAGCCGCTCTTTAAGGAATCGGCCAGACCGTCGATGGGAGGCAGACTGGGGCTGGAGCCGGTGCAGATCAGAAGGCGCTTGGCCTCCAGGGTCTTATCCCCGGCGGCGACCAGAAAGCGTTCGCCCTCGCGGCCCAGGATCCGGGCGGAGGCGAAAGTGACCTCCACCGCGCCGTGCTTCATCTTGGCCGCGACGCCCGAGACGAGCTGGCGGACGACCTTGTTCTTTCGCGCCACGACGGCAGCGTGGTCCAGCGACGCAGCGGTAAAGCTAACGCCGTAATCGGCGCCGTGCTTGGCATAATCATAGATTTTGGCAGAGTACAGAAGGGTTTTGGTGGGGATGCAGCCCTCATTCAGGCAGACACCGCCCAAGGCGCGCTCCTCGACCAGTCCGACCTTCATGCCCCGCGCGGATGCCCGATCGGCCGCGTTGTAGCCGGCAGGACCTCCGCCGATGATCAGTAAATCGTACATGCTATCGAATCTCCTTCAGGAATCATTATTTGGCCAGCAGCAGACTGAAGTTCTCCAGGTTCCGGCAGAGAGCCTTCAGGAATTTGGCGCCGGGCGCGCCGTCGACCGCGCGGTGGTCGATGGTCAGGGACAGGCCCATAGCGGGATAGGCCGCCAGTCTGCCCTCCTCCTCACGGACGCGGGTCGTGATGCCGCAAACGCCCAGGATCGCGACCTGAGGCGGATTGATGACGGGCGTGAAGGACTCGATGCCGAAGGAGCCGAGGTTGGTCACGGTAAAGGAAGCGCCGCTGAGCTTGTCAGGGCTGATGTGCCCGCCCTTGGCCTCGCTGATGATGCTCTTGGAGGCAGCCGCCAGCTCGTTCAGGCTCATCTTGTTGGCATTCGCCACAGTGGGGACCAGAAGACCGCGCTCGGTATCGACCGCGATGCCCATGTGCACATCGGCGAAGACGCGGATCCGGTCATCCAGGAAGTGCGCGTTGAGATCCTTGAAGTCTTCCAGCGTACGGGCGGCAGCGAAGACGACGATATCGTTGAGCGTGATGTTGGCCAGACCGAGCTTCTCGCCGTCGGCCTTGACAAAGGCGCGGTACTGCTGGATGGCCGTGGCATCGAAGGACGCGTTGAGCGTAAGCTGAGCGCCGTTCGCCAGAGAATCGTGCATGGAGCGGGCGATGACCTTGCGGACGTTCGAGAGCTTGATGTCCTCGTAGGCGGGTCCGGCGGCGGGAGCAGGAGCGGACGCGGCGGGGACCGTCTCGCGGACAGGCGCCTGGGCCTCCGCGGGGGCGGCTTCGGCTTTGGTATAGCCCTTATCGAGCAGGGTCATCACATCGCGCTCGATGATGCGTCCATCCGGACCGGTGGCCGTGGCGGCCTCTACGGGCACGCCGGCCTTCTCCGCCAGCGCGCGGGCACGGGGAGAGGCAAACAGACGGTCGGTCTCCTCGGACTTGACCGTGGCAGAAGCAGGAAGCACCTTGGCTTCGGCTTCGGCGGGCGCCGCGGGGCTCGCGGCCTTTTCTGTCGGAGCGCCAGCCGCAAAGGCGGAAATATCTTCACCGGGATTTCCGTTGATGCATACGTTTTCGAGGCAGGGGACCTCATCGCCCTCGCCCTTCAGGATGGCCAGCACGGTTCCGGAAACCGCGGCGGCCTCGTCAAAGGAAGACTTGTCGGTCTCGTAAGAGAACAGGATATCGCCTTCTTTGACCTCATCGCCCACTTTCTTGGACCAGGACGTGATGATGCAGGATTCCACGCTCTGTCCCTGACGGGGCATAATGACTGCTGTTGCCATAAAAAACCTCCTAATGAGAATAAGTAAAAGCGTAATGAACGGGGGGACGGGCTATGGCCCCGTGTGAGGCGCGCATAGGCGCCGAACCGCGTTTGCGGGACTTCCGTCCCTTTGTCAGCGGCAGACGATCAGCTCCACTCCGGTGATCTCGCAGGCCTTGCGGATCTCCGGCGCGGGCTCCTCATCCGTGATCAGCACGTCGATATTGGCGAGCTGCGCAAAGGTAAAGGGCATGCTCTTGCCGATTTTTCGGGAGAGCACCATCATCACGACAAAGCTTGCTTTGGAGATGACGGCGTTTTTCAGACTGCTTTCGTTGTGGTTGCCGCTGGTAAAGCCGCACTCCAGCGAAAAGCCGGAGGGCGAGATGAACGCCACATCGATGTTGGTGCGCGCGACAAAATCGAGCGCTGCCTCGCCCGAAAGGGAGAGATTGCTGCGGCTGAGATTGCCGCCGATCAGGCTGACGACCAGATTGTCGGCCTTGATCAGCGCCAGGGCCACGTTGGGGTCCGAGGTGCAGACCGTCAGCTTTTCCTCCGGCGGCAGGTGCGGCACCATCTGCATGACGGTCGAGCCGGAATCGAAGAACAGCGAACGGCCTCCTTCGATAAACTCGGCTGCGGCCGCGGCAATGCGTCCCTTTTCCGCCGCATACTCGGTCGAGCGCTTATAGAAGGGATCCTCCTTGGAAAGGCTGATAAAGCGCATGGCTCTTGCGCCGCCGCGCACCTTGATGACCTCGCCCTGCGCCTCGAAGTATTCGATATCACGCCGAAGCGTCATACCGGAAACCTCAGGAAAACGCTCCTGCAGCTCTGTCAGGGAGGTAAACGGTTTGGAAACCAGTATGTCGTGCACCAGTTCCCTCCGGGATTGTTCCATGGGCACTCTCCTTTCCGGATTTGTGATTTTTTCACACTTCCATGTTAATATTCACATCCGAATGTGAATATTAACACTTCACTCCCGTGCTGTCAAGCCTCACAGCGTTTTTTTCTTGGCAGAGGCCCGGCTTTGTGCTACAATCCAACTATCACACAGGCGAACAAAGAAGGACACAACTCATGGCTATTGCAGAATCAGGCGAGATGTATCTCGAAACCATCCTGGTCCTATCGAAGACCAAGGATCCGGTCCACTCCGTTGATGTAGGGGAATACATGGGCTTTTCCAAGCCAAGCGTCAGCAGGGCCATCAGCCGGCTGCGCATGGAAGGTTTCGTGCAGATGGAGGCCGACGGTGCCCTCCGGCTCACCGAGGCAGGCAGAAATCTGGCCGAGAAAATCTTCGAGCGCCACACGCTCCTGACAGAATATCTCGTCGGCATCGGCGTCAGCGAGGAGATCGCCTCCGAGGATGCCTGCCGCATCGAGCACGTCATCAGCGATGAGGCCTTCGAGGCCATCAAGCGGCACGTCCGCACCGATCACGGCCTTCCGTCCTGATCTGTCAAGGCCTTCAGCCGCACACAAAAAATCCGCCGCAGTCCATGCTCCGCAAAATCACGGGCGCCGACTGCGGCGGTTTTTATTTGTTATGGATTTTTCCAGGCGGAAAGAATGCGGCCGTCTTACCGGTCCGTCCCGTTTTGCTCAGCCAGCGCGCGGGCTGCCCGGGCACGGGCCTCTTTCTTTTTTGCTACGGAGCGGCGGATGATCAGGACGATGACCAGCACGATCAGACCGAAGATGATCAGCGCAGGCAGCGCACCGACCAGCCAGACGACGAAATCCTCTCCGAATTCCTTCAGGTCCTCCATAGAGCTGCGGAAGCGCTCTGCGATGCGGGAGCCCAGAGTCGGCTTGGTGACAGGCGTTTCCTTTTCGACCTCAGTCAGATAAATCGACACGGTGGAATAGTCGATCTGGTTGTCGAAAGAACGGATCGTCGATTCGTAACGCTCGATCTGATAGCGGATATTGGAAAGCTTGTCCTCAATCACGATCAGATCCTGCAAGGTCTTCGCTTCGTCCATCAGCTCCAGCAGGCGCGCCTCTTCCTTACGAAGCGCGCTCAGATGACTGGCCGTGTCCGTATAGGAAAGGGTCACATCCTTCATGTTCTCTTCCTGACGGAGAATGTGGACGCTGCCGGAAAAGGACGCCAGAAAAGCATCGACCTGATCCTTGGGAAGACGGATGATCAGATTGGCGGAGCGATAACGGCTGCTCTTGGCATCGCTGATCTGATACTGCTCAAAATAGCCGCCCAAGCCCTTGACCTTTGCGGACAGCTCGCTGAGCTGCTCATCAAATTCCTTGGTTTCGGCAGACAAATAGACATTGCGGATCAGCTTGCGGCCGTCGGCGACCGTCGCTGTCCCCTGTTCCGGATTATCTACTTTTGTCCCGTATTCGTCAATCAGGTTATCTTCGATGGCCGGCGACATGGAGCTGTACCAGGCATCCTCCTGCTTTGCATTGTAGCCGCTCGGTTCCATATCCATCGCGGGTTTACTGCAGGCTGTCATGGCGACGCAAAAAACCAGCAGAGCAAGCAAAATAGCTGAACGTTTCACGTTGGTTTCCTCCTTGAAATATCTCTTTGCTTTCTATATGTGCCCGGAAGGCGATTTGGTAACAGAAAAAATCAGGAAAGTGCGTTTTCTTTCATTTCGCGCATTTCATCGACCGTAAAAACGTATTTTTCTCCGCAGTAGTGGCAGCCCATCTCCACCGGCTCGTCCTCGGCGATCAGGCTGTCCAGCTCCTCGGCGCCGATGCTCAAGAGCGCGGCCGCGACCTTGTCACGGGTGCAGTTGCAGCGGAAGGAAAGCTCCTTACGTTCCATAGGGACGAAATTCAGGTCGCCCAAAAGGTTCTCAAGAATCTCCTCCGGATTTTTCCCCATGGCCAAAAACTGGCTGACAGGCGGGAAGGCAACGACTCTTTCCTGAAGCTTTTCGGCGATCTCATCGGAAGCGCCGGGCAAAAGCTGAAGAATGAAGCCGCCGGCACTCCACACGGACTCATCCTTGTTGACCATAACGCCCAGCGATACCGCTGAGGGGATCTGCTCGGATACCGTAAAATAATAGGCCAGATCCTCGGCGATCTCACTGGTCACCAGATGAGAGGAACCGGTGTACGGCTCCTTCAGCCCGAGATCCTTGGTAATGGTCAGCACGCCGACGCCGACCGCACGGCCCACATCCAGCTTTCCCTTTTCGTTAAGCGGAAGATCGACCGCAGGATTTTCCACATAACCGCGGAGATGTCCGGCTCCGTCGCAAAGCGCGACGGTCCGCTCCAGCGGGCCGTTTCCCTCGAAACGAAGCGTAATCGTCTCCTCATCGTTTTTCAGCTGTGCCGCCATCATGGCTGCCGCCGAAAGCGCACGGCCCAGAGCCGCCGTGGCTACGGGGTGCGTCTTATGGCGCAGACGGGCTTCCTCGACCAATTCGGTCGTATCACAGGCAAAAGCCAGGATCTGACCGTCACCGGCTGTGCCGTGTACAAGATAATCACTCATATAAACCTCCCGGGCTTCGCCGCATCAGGCGAGGTCTCTTTTCTTTCCCAGTTTTTCGTATAAATGCTCGCGGGCGACAAAACAGATGCGCTCACTGTCGGGACGCGCCGGCTCCATGGAAAAAGCATCCAGCACCGCCTCGACCTGAAGACCGGCCTGCTCCAGAAGCCGGCAGACCAGCTCCGGATCATAGGCCTTTTCATAATGGGTCTCCTCAAGGCGCTCGTAACGTCCGTCCTCACCCTCTTCAAAAAAGGTGACCTGATATTCGTTGATGTCTTCGTCCTCGTAAAAATAATTCTGCCAGATAAAGGCTGCATCCTCCGACGTTTCCGCAAAAGTACCGTCGGCCAGGATCTCCCGGAATTTATAGCGGGTATTCATATCGAAAATGAAGAGGCCGTGAGGCTCCAGATAGTTCTCAACCAGACGGAACACAGCGGAAAGCTCCTCTTCCTCCGTCAGATAGTTCAGACTGTCGCAGGTGCAGAGCACTGAATCCACCGTTCCGAAGAGCTCGAATTCACGCATGTCCTGCTGAAGGCAGAGGGGGATCTGACCGCTTGCTTGGGCGATCTTCTCTCTTGCGCGCTCCAGCATGGAAGCGGAAGCATCCACGGCGATCATCTCGTACCCGCGGCCGGCCAGCTCAGCCGTCAGCGAGCCCGTTCCGCAGGCGAGATCCAGCACCAGCCCGGGTTTTTTGGCCCCGGCCGAATAGCGCTCCCACAGCGCCTCGATGTAGTCCGCCCACTCCGGATAAGAGGCATCCTGCATGAATTCATCATAAATGTCCGCAAAGCGTTCGTACATACTAAACTTCCTTTATGGCAAAACATTATGCTTCATTATACCATTGAAAACCTCTTTTAGCAACGAGCTTTTCCTTTCACCGACCTCCTCGGGCAGCTCGGGAGGACTTTCGTTTTCCTCTCCGGCCAGGCGCCTTGACGCTTTTTCGCTCAGATAACGGTCCGTTGCTTCCCGAAGCGTTTTCGTCAGCAGGAGAGCTCTTTTCAGATACAGAAGCTCCGTCAGATAGCCGGGATCCGCCTCCGGCAGAATAAGCTCCTCCTCCAGGCGTTCGTTGACCCAAAATGTCAGCTGCTCCGCGGGCGTAAGAGAAGAAGGCCCCTGCTCAGGCGTACGAAGCGTCAGGAGAAGCGTGCGGCGGACAGCGCTGAAATAGAGTTCCTCGGGCCGGAAGCTGACGCTCTCCTCCTTCAGCATAAACTCCTCCAGCTGGCCCGGGACGCGGGAGAGAGCCGAAAATGCTTCATAAAGCTCCTCTTCCGCACGCAGCTTTGCCAGAGGGATGAGTCCGCGCGTGTCATAGCGAAAGTCACGGCCGTCCGTCTGAAAGGGCACAAAAAGGTGCCTTGCCTCTCCGCAGATCATTCTGTACTCAGCCTCCGACAGACCTTGTCTTTTCATTTCAGCCATAAAGACATGACTGTTCCCGCCGACATGCCTGCGCACAGGAAGGGCAGAAACGGTATTTCCTCCTTTTTTGAATGATGGGAAAGCATCAGATAAAGAGCCGCGGCGCCGACAAAAAGACCCGACAGCAGGAGCCCCGCTTCCAGAGCCGCCTCCGGCAAGGCCGGTCCGCACAGCATCAGCGCGGCAAAATCAGCCGCGCCGGCGTCCTTCCGGATGCGCGGGGACAAAGCATACACCAGCCCCAGCACCGGGATCAGGCAGAGACCGACCACCCTGCCGAACGGCGCTCCCAGAAAGCAGAGCAGAGAGGACGCCCCCAAAAGAAGCAGTCCGACCAGCGGCACCTTCTTTTTTCTCAGGTCAAACACAGCCAGGACAGCCAGCAGCAGCAAAAACGAAATCACACCGACGGTCTCACTCATTTCCGACAAACCACTCCTTATCTCCCAGACAGATTTTACAGGGACTGAGCCCCATCTCAACGGCCACAGAAAGCTCCAGCTCTTCCACGGCCGCATACAGATGAGCGCAGCCTTTCGCATGATAGCGCTCCCCGCCCTTCGACACATAGACCGTTTCGCTTTCCCAGCAGTGACACTGGCTGCAGGGCAGCAGCCCCGCTTCCTGAGCCTCCCATATCGGCATCTCCGTTATGTTCTTGTTGATCAGATAACAGTCCTTCGAATGATACTTTTCTCCCGCACCGATCCGGTACACCTTGGCGCTTTCGATTTCCTCGGAGGTGCGAAGTCCGTCTCCCACGAAGGCATGCGTCACACAGCTGATCGTCACCGGTGCCGGATCAAAAACCGTCCCTCCGTCCAGCAGCTGCGGCTGATAGTGCAGCGTGATCCGGAAAAGAGCCCGATGCGTTCCCTGTTCATAGAAAAAGCGGGAGCCAGACATCGAAAATTCCTTTCCCGTAAAGCCCGTGGGCAGAAACTCCAGCACGAGCCGATGGGCCAGAGAGCCAAGCAGCTGATCCAGAAGAAGCGCCTCCGCCTTTTCCGCCAGCCAGCCCTCCGGCGCCGTGGTTTCCTCCTGCTCCGATGTCCCCGCCTGTGCCTCTGCCTGCTTCTTCAGCTCATCCTCAAGCAGCTCGTACGCGTAGGCATAGTCCGCCATCTTATCCGCGGTCTCGCAGACGGCGATGCGAAACGCGTAATACGTCGCGAAGCCGCGCAGGACCCCCAGGAAGAGCGCCAGCATCAGCACGGTAAAGGGAAAAACGAGTGAAGCCTCGACCGTCAGGGAGGCCCTGCATTCAATACGCATATTCATAGTGAAGCCGATACCGTCTCCAGCCGGTCCTGAAAGAGCCCTCTGCTTCAAAGGCGGTCACGTAATCCTCGGGGCGCACCGCTCCCCCTGTTTCCAGATAGATCAGATCCTGCAGCCTCCCCAGCAGCTTTTCTTCCGGCATCAGAAATAAAAGAAGGCGAAGATAATCCGAATAGAGGAGTCCCTCCGAGGCCGCCTCCGCCGCCGGCAGCGCCTCGTCCGAGCTGAGGAGCGCGCTTTTCCACTGTAGGGGCGTTTTGATAAAGGGGACCCGCTCGCCCCGCACGAGATCCTCCCAGTCGCTCGCCGCCTCCACCAAGGACCAAACGACAACGATTGCGATCAGGCTTCCGAGCTCGCCGTAGGGCCCGCCCAGGAGAGCTCCTGCGCTCTCCGCGGTCACGCGGACCAGACTCATCCGTTCTTCATCGCCGGCCAGCGTAATGATGTTGGCCAGCGTCCGGAGCGCGATCACGCGTCTCCTGACGGCCTTCAGGTTGGTCAGCTCATTGCCGGAGCCCCTTAAAAGGTATTCAGCCTCATTTTGAAAGAAACCGGGCTGAAGCGGCATTTTGCGCAGATTCTGCGGGGTCAGTCCCCTTTGGGAGGCTGCCGTATCGCTCATATCCGACAGCATGCCGTCGATATAGAGTACGGTCTCAGCCTTCAGCAGCAGCCTGTCTTTGTTGTCGCGGATCTGTCCCCAGATCAGCTCCAGCAAGCCGGAATAGCTTTCTTCTTCCTCTTCTTCAAGGGAAAAACGGCGGGACGGAAGCTTGTCGGCCCGGATCTTCTCTTTTTTGAAAAGATCCGTATCCTCCGCGTATTTTTCCAAGAGCTCGTCCGAGCTTTGGGAAAACTGCTCCTCCAGAAGATCCCAGTCGACCTCGGCCTCCTGTCCGCTG
>JAZQNF010000135.1:0-5814 GCA_045627225.1 Bianqueaceae bacterium | reverse complement strand
TTGTATCCGGCAGTCTCCTCGCCGGCGCCGCCCAGGGGAAGAATGCCGCCGCCCTGCTTGGCAATAATAGCATCCAGCACGGTCTTGGGGCTGATGGAAACAGCGCCGGTCCGGACGATGGCCCAGCCGTAAGGCAGGTCCTTTTCGCGTTTGTTGTAAACCTCGAGCTTTCCGCGGGGAATAACAGTCGTCGCACCGTCATACAGGAAGGGCGTCGGATCCGCAGGCATCGAAAGCGCGATGGGGTTAGAGCCGATCATGGCTTTCCGGGCAAACGTAGGCACCATGATGGCCTCGGAATTGGACATGCAGACGCCGATCATGTCAGCCTCCGCGGCCATGCGGGTATAGTAGCCGGCGATACCGTAATGATTGGATTCCTTGACGGTAACCATGCCGATACCGGTTATTTTGGCTTTCTCGATGGCCAACTCCATGGCCATTTTGGAAACAAGCTGTCCCATGCAGTCATGGGCATTGATCACCGCAGATACAGGTGTTTCGAACTCGATCTCCGGCTTCGCCTCGACCTTGACCATTTTTTCTTCGGTGATGGCCTTATGATAGCGGATCATGCGCTGAACACCGTGGGACTCGATTCCGTACAGATCGGCCTTTGTAATGATCTCCGTGATGATTTTGCTCTCCTCTTCGGTAAATCCGTAGCCCTCAAAGATGCGGGCGCAAAGACCGAAAACCTTCTGATAATCAAAAAGCTTGTAAGAAACAGTTTCCATATGACAACTCCTTAGAATTTCTGATATATTTTGTCTTTATAAAGACAGGATCTCAAAAATTGACCGGTCAGACCGTATAGCCGCGGTTGACCATTTCGATATTGTGGTTCGGACAGCGGTTAAAGCACATGCCGCACGCGACACAGGCATTTTCATCGATGCTCATCGTATCGCAGGAGGCAACGTAGGGAGCGAAGTCCGTGCAAATCGTCTGGCAGAGATGACAGCCCTCTCCGCAGCCGCATTTCAGACAGCGGGAAGCCTCCCGGATGGCGCCTTCATCGTCGGTAAAAGCAATGCTTCTGCGTTTTTCACCGAGATAGGCGTTTCTCTTCAGCACCTCTTCCTTTTTGACGGGCAGAGGTGTCTCCAGAGGCTGTAAAACGGCCTCATCGCGCATCAGCTCGGCATCGGCGGCACAGGCAAGCTGATAGCCGCGGGCACAGGCTGCAGCCAAAGATCCCGAAAGCGAACGGGCCTTGACCTCAAGACAAATATCTGCGGGAAGAACAAGCTTCGCCTCTCCGGAAGCGGAGAAAACCGCCGTTCCGTTTTCCATCGACTCAAAGCTTACGCCGCTGAAACAGGCGATGCCTTTTCGGAGCAAGGCCTCCTTTTTGTCCGCTACGCTTTTCAGCTTATCGTTCAGCTTGCCGGCACAGACGGTCACATCAGCACCGAGGGAAGAGGCATACAGCGCTCGGTCAAGCATCTCGGAGGTATTGCCGTAAAGCACGATTTTTTTGTCCTTGAGGGCGGCTTCGTCCGGGAAATCCGCAGCGGCTTCCTTAGTGAAGCAGCGAAGCACGACATCAAAGTCCTTGTTCAACTTGCTCTCTTCGGTGCAGCAGCCCAGCACAAAAGCAGTTCCCTGACCAAGCAGATCGGAAATAAGCTGCTCAAGAACCTGACAAGGAAGCTGACCTGCCTTGACCATTTCACGCATGGCACCGCCGGGCTCGTCTTCCTTTTCAAAAACGGTAACCAGATATCCGGCTGAGCACAAAGCCGAGGCCGCGGAAAGCCCCATGGCGCCGGAGCCGATGACAGCCGCCTTAAGTCCGTTTCGAAGCGAGGGCGACGCTGTCTCGTTCCACCCTTCCCGAAGTCCTTTTTCAAGGACATACTGCTTCAGCTCACGGATGCGGATGGGCTCTCCGTATTCGCCCAGCGTGCAGGCCTCCTCGCAGGGATGATTGCAGACATAAGCACAGGCTCCCTGTAAGACGCCTTTACTGCGGATCAGTTCATACGCGGCTTTAAAATCGCCCTCGGCGATCTTGGAAACATACGCCTGTACCGGAACATGAAGGGGACAGGCTGCCTTGCACGGCCCGGACAGATTCGGATGCTTGATCCGGGCATAACCGTCGTAAATCGTCAGTTCAGGCGCCGTTTTGACGGCCGGAACCAGCTTGCCGCAAAAATCATCGACGGAACGGTAGCCGTGACGATCCATGTAGGCCTTCATGCCGGCGATCATCGGACGGACGATATCATAACCGGAAATCAGTGTCTCGGAGCACACACCCACCAGATTGGCGCCGCACAGGACAGTCTCGACGGCATCCTCCCACTTCCGGACACCCCCGGCCGCCATGATCTTGGGCCCCATGCCGTTGACCTTTCGGATCTCGTAGGTGTCGCGCAGAGAAAGCGGCTTTACCCAGCCGCCGCAGTAGCAGGACATACTGATTTCATCCTGCAGATGATAAACCGCCTTTTCAGGCTCCTCGATATCAATGTCGGGAATACCGAGACGGTTGGCCGTTCCGCCGACGGCATCGGCCCCGGCCTCATACAAGGCCTTGGCGACATGGGCAATGCCGCCGCCCTCAGGCGTCAGCTTGACAAAAAGCGGGATCGAAATCTCTTTTTTGATGGCACGGACGATTTCGGCGACTGCCTCCGCCTGCTGCCCTAAAGAAGCGCCGGTCTGCTTAGCGGCCTGCTGATTGCCTCCGCTGGTCAGATTGACATTGTACGACATGTTTGGACAGCACATGTTGAGCTCGATCACATCCGCACCGGCCTTTTCGAATTCGACCGCCATATGGACCCAGCCATCGGTGCCGTTATCACCCGCATAGGTGATGTTGGCAAACAGCTTCAGCTCCTTCAGGACCTTCTTAGCCTCACGGACCAGCTCAAGGCCCTGTTCAAACGTAAGACGTTTTTCGGCCGTAAAGGCAAGCGCGTTTTTCTCTTCAAAAAGCGCATAGCGGGGACGTCGGTTGATATACGGTGCCGGATCGATCGAAAGCTTGATGCTGGCTGCCGCCCAACCGGTCTCCTCGATTTTCTGAAGCTGACGAACCGTTTTCGTAGTAGGTCCGGAAGCTACGAAAAACGGGTTTTTAAAGGTAATTCCGCCAATGGTAACCGGAATATCAAAGTCTTTCATTTGTCACCTCTCATCCTTGCGCTGACAAAAGTCAGGCATTCGTCATATGCTTTCCGCTTCGCGCGGATTCATAAATCAGGTTGACGACCTTTAGAGCTTCATAACCGTCCTGTCCGCGAAGACCAACCTTTGCTTCCTTCCCTGCTTCAGCGCACTCGATGAAATGCGTGATCTCGGCGACATAACCGAGATTGTATTTTTCATCCACGGCAGGATGGCTCCAGCCGCTTGTGACCTCGGCTTTTTCGACCGTATAACCGAAGCCCTCAATGGAAAAAGCCCGGATGGCAGAGCTGAAGGTCAGATCCACATGCAGACAGCCCTTAGTCCCGTAAAAATCGATATAATCCTCCATGCCGCCGCTGGTCACATAATTGGCTTCCAGCTCAGCAACGGTACCGTCCTTGAAGCGGATCAGGGCACCTGCCCAGTCCTCGCCCTCCATACCGGTATGAATGAGGTTTTTATCTCCTCCGCCGCTGGTCATGGCGGTCAGGCTTTCCCATTCGTTATTTTTGAGCGCCAGCAGGAAGCATACCGGATGGATGCCCAGATGGACCATGCAGCCGCCTCCGCAAAAGCGAATGCTTTGCGCAAAGGGGCTGTGGGAGCCGCAGTGGCACTCACGGGCACGGATGAATTTGACCTCGCCGATACCGCCCTCCTCAATCAGCGCAAGCGCCTTGTTGAGGGCCGGGCTGCCCAGCCAGTCTTCGGCATAATAGATCTGGCGTCCGCATTCTACGGCGGTGTCCACCATTTCTTTTGCGTCTTCGACGGTGGTAGCCAGAGGTTTTTCGCAGATAATATGATGACCGCTCTTTAAAGCGCAAAGCGCAGCATCGTGATGAAGAAAGTTGGGCAGACAGATATCGACGAGATCGCAATCGACCTCCTTCATAGCCTCCTGATAATCGGAGAAGAAGCGTGCCTCGTGAAAGCCGTAGCGGGAGGCTAAGGACTCCGCACGGTCCGTTGCCTTGTCAACAATCGCCGCAACCGTCACCTTATCTCGCAGACGCGCATACGCATCCGAGTGAAGATCGGCGGAAAAGGCGGCTCCGATGATCATGATTCTAAGCATTTACCATTCCTCCTTGGTCGTATGTTCAAAAGCATCCTGGATATAGGACAGACAATGCTCGACCATCAGGCCGAACAGCTTTTCGCCTTTTTCTTTGGAGGCGTGAGAGGGCATCCCCCAGACTCCGGTAGGACTCAGCTTCAGGATAGATGAATAATTCATATATTCGCGCGGTACGGAGGGAACATAATCGTTTTTCATCATTTCATCCTGATGAACGGTTTGTTCCTGAAGGTACAGAATGACGGAGGTCTCCTCCTCACCGGCATGCAGATCGTTCCAGGGATCCCCGTCCTCGACAGCCTTCATGGCAGAACTGGCGGGCGGCTCGATTTTAATGACCTGAAGTCCGTCGTTCATCGCATTTAATTCACGGATGGCGGGGCCGGCCGCGAAAATGCCTCCGTGACCCAGCATAACGATGACACGGGTAAAGCCCTGCCCCTTCAGGCAAAGCACGATATCCTGAAGCATCATGTGAAAGGTAGTCGGCCGCATCCATACGCTGCCCTTCTTTCCCTTATGCTCATAGCAGGTACTGATCGGGAGAGGGGGAAGCACATAGGCGCCGATTTTCTCGCCGACCGCCTTGGACAGTGCATCGATAATAAAATAATCCGTTCCGACAGGCAAGTGAGAGCCATGCTGCTCAATACTGCCGACCGGGATAATGACGGTATCGGTATCGGCAGCGATGACCTCGTTGATGGTATTGAAATAACTAAGCACTTTGCATTCCTTTCCGAACGAAGGGCATTCAAAATCCATTATAATAGTATGTCGATTATATCACATCGGGGCATGTTCTTCAAGAAAAGATTGACAAGTCGTCATTCTATGATAAAATAATGACCATCTTCTGTCGAAAAAGAAATAGTAAGTATATTCCCTTTCATAGAGCGAGCGGCCGACGGTGTGAGGGCCGCAGATACAGTATACCGAATGGGCCTTTGGAGGAAGACAAAACGAAGAGCGGGCTTATCGTAAGCCAAGCCGGGTGGTACCGCAGGATGACACATCTTGTCCCAGCAGCAACACTGCCGGGCTTTTTTATTTTCAGGAGGTTTAAAATGGAGCAAAAGAAAATCATGCTTTCGGGCATTCAGCCCACCGGAGTCTATACCCTTGGCAATTATACCGGAGCCGTCAAAAACTGGGCCCGTCTGCAGGATGAATATAAGAACTTCTATTTTCTGGCTGATCTTCACTCTCTGACCGTCCGTCAGGATCCGGAGGTCCTCAGAAACCGGATTTATACCGCTTACGCCCTTTTATTGGCCTGCGGCGTTGATCCTAAGAAATCCGTCATCTTTTGTCAGTCACAGGTGCCGACTCATGCGGAAATGGGATGGGTCATGGACTGCTATGTTCAGTTCGGCGAGCTTTCTCGCAATACGCAGTTCAAGGATAAATTCCTCCAGCACGCCGACAACATCAATGCCGGTCTGTTCACCTATCCCGTCCTTATGGCCGCAGACATCCTGCTGTACCAGACCGACGTCGTGCCCGTCGGCATCGACCAGAAGCAGCACGTCGAGATCTGCCGCGACATCGCCGAGCGCTTCAATCAGGTCTTCCCGGACACCTTC
>JAZQNF010000134.1:0-5877 GCA_045627225.1 Bianqueaceae bacterium | reverse complement strand
GCTTCGGAAGAGGTCTCCGGGGGGCGCTGCTTCGCTGTGTCGACCGCTTTTCCTTCCGTCAGCTGGACCGTCTGGGAACGGCGGGTCTTACCACGCGCATGACGACCGATGTGCAGCGCGTGCAGGACGGGGTCAACCTGTTTCTCAGGCTCTTCCTGCGCTCGCCCTTTATCGTTCTCGGCGCCCTGGTCATGTGCTTTAGGGTCGACGCGCGCATCGCGCTGATCTGTCTGGGCGCCGTGCCCTTTCTGGGCGTGACGATCTGGCTGATCACGGCCTACGGGCTGCCTCGCATGACGGAGGCGCAGCGGCGCCTCGATACGCTGGCACGCCTCACCCGCGAGAACCGGACGGGCGTCCGCGTCATCCGTGCCTTTTCGCGTGAGGAGCGCTCGGAAGAGGAATACCGTCAGGCGAGCGGCAGCCTTCTGTCCGTTCTTCTGGGCAACGGCCGTGTGGCCGCGCTTCTGGGTCCCTTAACCTATGTGATGGTCAATATCGCCGTGCTGCTGATCCTCTGGCAGGGCGGTGTCCGTGTCAATGCCGGCGGGCTGCGGCAGGGCGAGGTCGTCGCGCTGGTCAATTACATGACGCAGATCCTGACCGAGCTGATGCGTGTCGCGGAGCTGACGGTCACGCTCACCAAGGCACTGGCCTCGGCCGGCCGCCTGCGTGAGCTCCTCGAGCTGGAGCCGGACATGTCCGACGGGAGCTTTACCGAGGCTCCCGAACGCGGCACGATCCGTTTCGAGGAGGTCTCGGCCCGTTATCACGAGGGGGCCGATGAGGTCCTCTCCCGCATTTCGTTCTCCGTCGGCGCCGGTGAGAGGATCGGCCTGATCGGCGGTACCGGCGAGGGCAAAACGACCCTCATCAGCCTGATCCCGCGCTTTTACGATGCCTCGGAGGGCCGCGTGCTGGTCGACGGGCTGGATGTCCGGGAGTTTGCCCTTTCCGCTCTTCGCCGCCGCATTGCGGTGGTCCCCCAGCAGGCCTTTCTTTTTCAGGGAACGGTCCGCGATAATCTGAAGCTCGCTTCGCCCGATGAGAGCGATGAGGCGCTGCTTTCGGCGCTTCAGGTGGCTCAGGCCCTGGATTTCGTGCAGGAAAAGGAGGGCCTCGACAGTCCGGTCGAGCAGGGCGGCGCCAATTTCTCGGGCGGCCAGAAGGCCAGGCTCTGCATCGCGCGGGCACTGGCGGCTCATCCCGAGATCCTGATCCTGGATGACAGCTTTGCGGCGCTCGATGCGCTGACCGACCGGAAGCTTCGGACGTCTCTCGGGCAGGACTTTGCCGGAACGACTCAGCTCTTGGTTTCTCAGCGTGTATCGACCGTGCGCGGCTGTGACCGCATCCTCGTGCTCGATGACGGACATCTGGCCGGCTTCGGCACGCATGAGGAGCTTCTGGCCTCCTGCGAGGCCTACCGCGCCATCTGCGAGTCCCAGTCCGTCGGGGGAGGTGAGCTCCATGACTAAGCAAAAGCTTTGGCCTCGCCTTCTTCGCCTGCTGAAGCCCTACGGGGTCCTGATCCTTCTGTCGCTGCTTTTGTCGGCGGCCTATGTCACCTTTAACCTTTATGTGCCGATCCTGATCGGTGAGGCCGTCGACGGCATCGTCGGCCCCGGCCGGGTCGATTTCGCGCTGTTGGGCGAGCTTTCGCTTCGGATCGCTCTGTGCGTGCTGGCCGCGGCTCTCACGCAATGGCTGGTCAGCCTGCTCAACAACCGCATCACCTACAGCATCGTGCGCGACGTCCGCGTCCGCGCCTTCAGCCATATCCAGACGCTGCCGCTGTCGACGCTGGACGGCCAGAGCTCGGGCGAGCTGATGAGCCGCCTGATCACGGATGTCGATCAGTTCTCGAACGGCCTTCTGATGGGCTTTTCGCAGTTGTTTACCGGAGTCCTCACCATTCTGGGGACACTTATGTTCATGCTGAAGGGGAGCCCCCTGATCGCGCTTTGCGTCGTCGTGCTGACGCCCCTGTCGCTCTTCGCCGCCGGCTTCATCACGAAGCACAGCTACCGTTATTTCAGGGAGCAGGCGGCCGTGCGCGGACGTCTTACGGCGCTGTCCGAGGAGCTCATCTCCGGCGGGCGCGTGCTTCGTGCCTATTGCGGAGAAGAGGCCGCCGAGGCGCGCTTCGGGGTTCTGAACCGCGAGCTGGAGGAGAGCGGCCGCAGGGCGGTGTTCTTCTCCTCGCTGACCAATCCCTGCACCCGCTTTGTCAATAACATCGTCTACGCCGCGGTCGGCACCCTGGGCGCGCTCTTCTGCATCCGGGGCAGCCTGACGGTCGGCTCGCTGTCCTGCTTTCTCACCTATGCAAACCGCTATACCAAGCCCTTCAACGAGATCTCGGGCGTTCTGACCGAGCTTTCCAATGCGCTTTCCTGCATCTCCCGCGTGTACGAGCTGATGGAGGCGCCCTCCGAGAGCCCGGACCCTGAAACGCCTGCCGAGATCGGAACGCCTGAGGGTGCGGTCGAGCTCAGAGACCTGGCCTTCTCGTATACCAAGGAGCAGCCGCTTCTGCACGGCCTTTCCGTTAAGGTCCGGCCCGGGCAGCACATTGCCATCGTCGGCCCGACGGGCTGCGGAAAAACCACCCTGATCAATCTTCTGATGCGTTTTTACGACGCGGATGAGGGGCAGATCCTGGTGGACGGCATCCCCATCGAAACGCTTCGCCGGAAGGAGCTGCGCGCCTGCTACGGCATGGTACTGCAGGATACCTGGCTGAAGGCCGGCACTGTCGCCGAGAACATCGCCTACGGGCGTCCCGAGGCCTCGCGCGAGGAGATCGTCCGCGCCCCCAAGGCCGCTCATGTCCACAGCTTCATCCGCCGTCTGCCGGACGGCTACGATACCGTCCTCGGCGAGGATGGCGGCGAGCTTTCGCAGGGACAGCGCCAGCTTCTGTGCATCGCGCGCGTCATGCTGGCCGATCCGCCCATGCTGATCCTGGACGAGGCGACCTCGTCCATCGATACGCTGACGGAGCTGCGCGTCCAGCGCGCCTTCGAGGAGATGATGCAGGGCCGCACGACCTTCATCGTGGCCCATCGCCTTTCGACCGTGCTTTCGGCCGACCGCATCCTCGTGATGCGCGACGGGCAGGTCATCGAGCAGGGCACGCATAAAGAGCTGATGGCGCAGCAGGGCTTTTACAGCGAGCTGGTGAAGAGCCAGCTGGATAATCAGTAAGTTTACCGGGAGGTTCCAATGAAAAAAGAGTCTTTTGAAGCGGCGCTTCGCGCCTACGATATCGAGGCCCAGAACATCATGGAGATGAAGGCCTTTGTGGAGGAGGAGGCCTTCGGAAAGGCCGTTGAGCTTCTTGCCAAGGCGCCCCGCATCGGCACCTGCGGCTGCGGGCATTCCGGCATCCTCTGCCGGCATCTGTCCCACCTGCTTTGCTGCATCGAGCGCCCCTCGCGCTTCATCTCGCCCGCCGAGGCAGTGCACGGAGCCACGGGCTTTCTGCAGGAGGGCGATGTCATGGTCTTCGCCTCCCGCGGCGGCAGGACCGGCGAGCTTCTGCCCATCATGAAGATCTGTCAGACCAAGGGCATCCGCATCATCACGGTCACGGAGAACCTGGAGTCCCCGCTGGCCCTGGCGGCCGATGTCGTCCTGAAGCAGCACGTCAACCGCGAAACAGACAAGTACAACGAGCAGGGAACGACCAGCTCGACTGCGCTGGCGATGATCTTCCATGCGCTGCAGGCGGCCCTCATCGAGGAGACCGCGTATCAGGAAGAGCAGTTTGCGGTCGTGCATCCCGGCGGTGCCGTCGGAGAGCGGCTGAACCATCAGGCTCTGTAAGGGCTCACAGAACGGGTAAACGGAATCAATTTATCATCGATAGGAGAAATAAAAAATGCTGAAAGCCGGAGTCAGTCTTCGTGAAATCACGCCCCCGCAGGGGCTGGAGCTGGCGGGATATCCTCACTATCCCCGTTATAACACCGGAGCGCACGATCCGCTGTACGCGGCCTGCCTTGTGCTGAAAAATGAGGAAAAGGCGGTGGCCATGGTCACCCTGGACCTTTTGTTCTTTTCCAAGAAGCATACCGCGGCCATCCGGAAGAAGGTCGCGGCATCCATCGGCCTGCCTGCCGAATGCATCATGATCAGCTGCTCGCATACCCACTCGGGTCCCTGGGCAGCGGGCCGCCTCGATATTGAAAGCCTGGAGGCCGGCAAAAAGCAGCCGGCGGCCTATGTAGCCTTTCTGATCGAGACGATCAGCGACATGATCGTTTGTGCCTATCAGAACAGCTTTGAGGCCGAGTTCAGCGTGACGACCGCCATCTGCGGCGCGGAGCAGGGCATCGGCGGCAACCGCCGCATCCCCGGAGGCCCCCACGATCCCCTGGTCAGTGTCATGGCCGTCCGCGAAAAGGAAAGCGGAACCGTCCGCGGCATTTTCTGCAACTACACGCTGCACCCCACCTTCATCCACGAGTGGAGCAATGTCTGCACCGCCGATTACCCCGGCTACATGCGCCTGGAGATCGGCGAGGCTTATCCCGAGGCCGTTTTCGGCTTTTCGCAGGGCGCCTCCGGCAATCAGTCCAGCCGCTACTACCGCAAGGGTGAAAGCTTCGATGAAGCGGAGCGCGTCGGCCGCACTCTGGGCCGGGCCGCTCTCGCGGCGCTGAAGAAGGCCGTCTGGCAGAAGGAGCTCGAGCTCGAGGCCGTATCCGACACCGTCACCATCACCCAACGCGATTTCGGCACGGAGGAGGAGCTGCGCACTAAGGTCGCCCGCGATGAGGCCGTCTACAAGGATCTCTATGCACGCTACGGTCAGTCCGAGAACCGGGAGGAATACTACCTCTGGCAGAACGCCAACCTGAAGCTGCTCGGCTCCGAGGATCAGCTTGGCTATGTGCTTCTTGCTAAGAAGAACATCCCGCTTGAGCTCTACGTGGATGAGGATCCGATGGAGGTCCAGCTCTTCCGCCTGGGCGGGTGCCTCGTGATCGGTGTGCAGGGCGAGTTCTTCGTCGAATACGCCCTTTATCTCAAGGCCATGGCGGGCTTCGGCACGGTCATCTTCAACGAGCTCACCAACGGCTGTCTGCCGGGCTACAACTACACGCCTGAGTCCCTTGTGACCGGAGGCTACGAGACGGACACCTCTACCCTTTCCGAGGATTTCGGCGGGAAGGTCGTCGCAAAGGCGCTGGAGCTGGCAAAAGGGCTGAAGAGATAATAATCTGAGGCGGCCTGTATAAATTTTTGCTATTCAATATTTTTTTGGCGTGACAGATCTTTTCGAAATTTGTATATTATAGTTGTAACCGAAAGACTCAAAGCATCAACAGAAATATGAAAACACTGTATGCTTTGACTTTGTACCCCCTCGCTTTTGCGCTTTTGTAAGAACGGAAACATCATGAAGCACATGCAAAAACATCTGGCCGTACTATTTTCTGTTACTCTGTTCCTTCAGTTCTCTCTTCCTTGTTTCGCCGATGCCAAAAACGAATGATTAGCCGCTTCGTCCGCTCCCGTGGATGACTGCGGCTTTTTTATTGGCGACAGGCAGCCTGTTGGCGCTGCAGCCATCCCGACGGAGCCGGTCACATCGGATGATATCTTAGGCGAAGATTTCTCCCGAAGAGAAGAGAGTTCGTACTAAATTCTTTGGTAATGGTCGAGGGATAGTTTTTCTATACGATTTTGATACGGATATTTTTTATTATGTTCTTTCGCACTTTTATCTTGACCCTGGCCCGGGAATGGAGTGCTATCCTGTTATCAAGGCCGAATGAACGACTCCTGTATATACCTCAACGCGTGTCAGATCCTTTGTCAACTATGCTTCGAACGGTCAGGTCCTAAGCGGCTATAGCTACGCTT
>JAZQNF010000133.1:0-16436 GCA_045627225.1 Bianqueaceae bacterium | reverse complement strand
CTCCTTCACGGAGGAGCTCAGCTTCCGCGCGGCCGATATGACCGACGCGCCGCTGACCCCCGACAGCATCGAAAACATCATCGGCCAGGTCGATAACCTCGCCCTGAACGTTTCCAGTGAGGATCTCGGCGAGATCACCGTGCTGGATCAGTTCATGACCTGGTTCCTGGAAACGATGGCCGACGAGGACTACGAGCCGGACAAGCTGCATGCCAACGGCTTCAGCCTTCAGGTCATGGCCACCGAGGATCCGACCGTCTACATCGCTTATATCGGCGCCGGTCTTTCCAACATGACCGACAAAAACGTCACCGGCGTCTACGCGAACGGTGAGACCAAGGAGCAGTTCCTCTATCTGCCCGGTCTGCGCGAGCTGACCTGGCTGGTCGGCAAGGGCGAGCAGGCCAATGACAAATACCTCGGCGCCTACGGCAAGGATTTCGAGGATGCCTACAAGAGCAAGGTCATGGTCCAGATCCATTACATTCTGACCGGCTATCTCGAATCAAAGATCTACTACGACTTCGACTGGAGACAGTGGGAGATCGAGGTCCTGTCCGGCGGCTTTGATGTCGGCGGCGGCGCGAGCGCCATCAAATACTTTACGTCTCTGGTCGGTCCGGTCCCCGTTACCGCAGAGCTTCGGGGCGGCGGCACGGTCGCGGTTTCGATGGATGCGCTGACGATGAACTATCTGACCGAAGCCGGCGAGACCTTAAGCGGGACCGAATACCTGACGCAGCTGCGCTTCTTCATTTATTTCAGAGCCTTCGGCGGCATTGGCTTCGACTTCTCGCTGGTCGCCCTGAAGATCGGTCTGTTCGGCCAGATCAATTTCGACGCGACGCTGGAATGGCTGAACCGTCCCAAGCTCGAGCACGTCGAGGGCGAGGTCCGCTATCCGGACGGCACTGTCCTGGAAAGCACCGATCCCACCTTATCCGGCCAGTACATCACCATCAACGGTCAGGTCGGTATCGAATTTATCGCCAAGCTGTGGATCTTCACCTACGAAAAAGCGCTGTTCTCCAAGCCCTTTGAGGTCTGGAGCGATGATTATCACGACTGGAAGAAGATCGACAGGCTCTGGAAGGCCTCTCAGGAGAACTATCAGGCGTCTCTGACCAAGCTGGCGAAGCTGGGTGCTCTTGAGGCCGTCAATGTGAACGGCACTCAGATGATGGCACTGAATCTGGCTCCGACGGTCGCCGGTACCTCATACCTAAACAACGGACTGGCCCGCAGCTGGAACAGCCTGGGTCTTCTGGGCGCGGTCGGCTCCTCCGTTTACACCGTCCAGACCAATGCGAACCCCTACGCGGAGCCTGTGCTCAGCGATGACGGCAGCATCCTGGTCTACCTCTCCGATTCGAACGGCGAGGGCGACGGGACCATTCACACGGCTTATGCTCTTTATAACGGCAGCGGCTATACCGAGATGGGTCTGATCGGAACCGAAGGCTCCGGCGACAGCTCTCCCGCCGCGGCCGGCACCTCCTCCTTCGCCGTAGCGGCCTGGTCCGCGCTCGGCGAGGCGCAGAGGAAGGACGCGGGCTCTGCTCTGACCGTTGAGGATCAGATCATCATGCTGGACGGCAGCGAGATCTATGCCTCGGTCTACCAAAACGGCAAATGGACCGTGACGGTCCTGACCGCCGACGGCGGCGCCGATATCGCTCCCGTCGCGGCCGCCTGTGAGGACCGCGCCATCGTGGCCTGGCGAAATGTCGCCACCAGCCGCATCGACGGCGCCATCAGTGATTTCAATGCGAAGGACACGATCCTTTACCGCATCTACGACGCGAAGACCGACAGCTGGAGCGAGGTCCGTTCTCTGTACAACGGCACCTCCGGCAACGTCAAGGGCCTGAACGCCGCGATGCTTCCCGACGGCACGGCTGCCGTCATCTATGCGCTGGACAGCGACTCCGATGAGGAGACCATCACGGACCGCGAGATCCGCTGGGCCATCGTCGGCACGGACGGCGAGGTCACCCGTACGGTCCAGGCGACCAGCGATGAGAAGGCGGATGAGAACCCGCAGATCGCTGCCACCGCCATCGCCGGAGAGCCCGTCTTCGTCGCGGCCTGGTACTCCACCGAGATCAAAGAAGAGGATGGCCTCAGCTATGACATCCATCTGGCCGATTTCGGCCGCGACGGCGTCATTCTCGGCAATCTGCCCCAGTCCGTCGAAAAGGCCAAGGGAGACGAGGAGCTCTATATCACCTCCGACTTCCGCCTGACCCGCGGCGCCGCCTCTCTGGAGGAGCTTTCCCTGGTCTGGGTCGAGCGCGTCGAAAGCGAGCGTGACGGCCTGACCGTTGAAAACGATAAGCTGAATTCGGTCCGCTTCTATACCTACGGACACGACGATGAGCTGATCGGTCTGACCTCCGCGCAGGAGCTTGGCTCTGCGCCCGAAGCGACCCTGATCGACAGCTTTGACGCGGTAAGCCGCGGCGAAGAGGTCACGGCCGTCTTCACGGGCACCACCTACAGCCCCACCGAAACCGTGCTGAAAACGGGTGAGACCCTTGACGGCGTGAAGGTCAGCTACTATGTGCCCTTCTCCAGCTCCGCGATCTATGCGCTCGAAGCCAAGTGTACGGACAGCGTATCCGTGCTGAAGATCCGGACCGATTATGAGGGCCTTCGTCTCGGCTCCACGGCGACGGTCGGCTTTACGGTCCGAAACGACGGTATCCGCCCGATCCGAAGCCTTGCCCTTGATTTCGGCGGCGAAAGCACCGAGTGGAACGGCCTGAACCTCCTGCCCGGCGACAGCCTGACCCTCTATGTCAGCTACAAAGTACCTTCCGATACTGTCCGCGACGAGGTTTACGTCCTGACCGCCGAGACGGAGAAGCAGAGCTTTACCGCGAGCGGCACGGCTTATTTCGGCCGTCCCGACCTGGAGATCAGCTCCGCCCGCGTGGCAGAGGAGGGCGAGGGCAAGCGCGCCATCGAGGTCAAGCTGAACAACCACTCCGATGCCAAGCTCTCAGCGAGCGGCCGCAGCGTCCTCTTAAGCTTCTACACCGATTCGACCTATGAAAATGCCTTCCCCGGTCTGGACAGCCTCGTGATCGATGATGAGCTGTCCCTCAGAATGATCGACGAGGGCGGCTTCAGCTACCGTGTCGTCCTGGATGCGGCCGCCTACATGAAGGACCGCAAGGGCGCAGAAAGCGAGATCCCCGAAGCCGGCATTCCGGTCTACGTCAAGGCCGACATCCTCGAAAACGGCATTGAGACTGCCGATGCGATGGAGGTCAACAATCTTGCCTGTGTCAAATGCGATAATCTCGAAAAACGCACGGGCAGCAAGGTGACGGTCAAATCACTGCTGAGCACAGAGCCCGGCAGGACCACGGTCACCGTCAGCGTCCGCAACAACCGTCTGACCGAAACGGCCAGCGGCAACCTCATCGTCACGCTCTTCGACAGCGAAGGAAACATGCTCGCGCAGAAGCAGTGCTATGACGGAAGCGCAAGCGACCTCGGACTGCTCGCCATCGGCGGCGAGGAAACCAAAGAGGCCGTCTTTACCTTCGACGAGGAGGGCGCCTACGCGGAGGTCGTCTACAGCGATCTCGTGCTCGACAACAGCTCCGATGCCTCTCTGGCCGTGCTGGAGGCCCTGGATGTGCCCGGTGCCGATCTCTCCGCCTTTGCGGCCGAGAACGACAGTCTCTATACGGCCGAGGTCAATGCCGGCCTGACCCGCAGGACCCGTCTGATCGTCAGCCCCTCCGACCCGAACGCGAGCGTCAGTCTGAACGGGAAGGAGCTTTCCGGCTACGCCGAGCTTCCCCTTGACGAAGGGGAGAACAGGTTTGAGTTTACGGTAACGGCCGCCGACGGCAGGACCGTCCGCCGCTACGTTCTGACCCTTCAGGCGGCTTCTCAGCCCGTTCCCACGGGCGACAGCTCCGGCTTCGCTCTGTACGCGGCGCTGATGCTGCTGGCGGCAGCGGGCGTGCTGCTCCTGACGGCAGAAACGAAAAAGCGCAGAGCCCGGTAAAAGGAGCTGCGATGAAAACGAAAACGGCCCGGCGGTCCGAAAAAAGCCGCCGGGCTGATGATTTTCGATTCTGAAAAAATATCCGCAAAACCCATTGACAGAACCCATCCCCCTGTGTTACTATCACTAGGCTAATGGTTGGGTTCTTTTTTTTTGCACAAAAAAAGGGGCCCCGCCCAATTAAGTACCAAACCAATGGAGGTGGAAGTCGTGCGAACCAGAGTAACACTAGAGTGCACAGAGTGTAAACAGCGGAATTACAACACTACGAAAGACAAGAAAAAACACCCCGACCGGATGGAAACTAAGAAGTATTGCCGTTTCTGTCAACGTCACACCCTTCACAAGGAAACCAAATAAACCGAGAAAGAGGAGGAACCATTCATGTTCAGCTTTAAAGAGCTTAAGAGCGAGTGGAACAAAATCACCTGGCCTACTGCCGGTGAGGTTGCCAAGAAGACCGGCATCGTGCTGGTGGTCTGCGCTATCCTTTCCGTCATTATCGGTATTTACGACGTGGTCTTCAACTGGATCATGCGTAAGCTGGAAGAATTATTCCTGTAAGAAGAGGATTGTTTCATGGCAGAAGAAGCTAAATGGTATGTGGTCCACACATACTCCGGTTATGAGAACAAGGTGAAAACAAACCTTGAGCAGACCATTGTCAACCGGAATCTGGAAAACCTGATTCTGGAAGTTGCCGTCCCCATGGAGGATTGCGTAGAGGAAAAGAACGGCGAGCAGGTCACTGTCTCCCGCAAGTCTTTTCCCGGCTATGTCCTGGTGAAGATGTTCATGAACAACGACACTTGGTACATCGTCCGCAATACCCGCGGCGTCACGGGCTTTGTCGGTCCCGGATCCGATCCGGTACCCCTTACGCCTGACGAGATCAAGGCTCTGGGCATCTCGCCCACCAAGTACATGATCACCGTGGCCACGGGCGACAGCGTTCAGATGATGAGCGGCCCCTTCGAGGGCTCTGTCGGTACGGTAACGGCTATCGATCACGCAGCCGGTACGGTCACCGTTACGCTTGAGATCTTCGGACGCGAGACGCCGGTCGACCTTAGCTTCGAACAGATCAAGAAAATTCAGTGAAATCCAAAGTTGTTTACTAACATAGGAGGTGTAAAGTCAATATGGCTAAGAAAATTACAGGTTATATTAAACTGCAGATTCCTGCAGGTAAGGCTACTCCTGCTCCCCCCGTCGGCCCTGCGCTGGGCCAGCACGGTGTGAACATCCCGGCCTTCACGAAGGAATTCAACGCGAGAACCGCCAACGATGTCGGCATGATCATCCCCGTCATCATCACGGTTTACTCCGATAAGAGCTTCACGTTTATTACGAAGACTCCTCCGGCCGCGCTCCTTATTAAGAAAGCCTGCGGTATTTCGTCCGGATCCGGAAGCCCCAAAGCCAAGAAGGTTGCTTCCATTACCCGCGCTCAGCTTGAGGAAATCGCCAAGCTCAAGATGAAGGACCTTAACGCTGCCGACCTTGATGCTGCTGTCAGCATGATCGCCGGAACCGCGCGCAGCATGGGCGTTACCGTTGCCGACTGATCGGTGACCGCTGTTTAAGTCATACGTGCATATGACTTAATGTTTTAACAAGAGTTCAATTCACTAAATGTGCAAAGAGTCCGAAAGCACCGCTGGCTCTTCGGATTCGCCCGTTACATTGTGGGAGGGAACTCCCCCGTTATTACCACAAGGAGGTTTAAACATGAAAAAAGGAAAGAAGTATTTAGACGCTGTCAAAGCCTATGACAAACATGCTCTGTACAGCCCTGCGGAAGCCATGGACATCGTTGCCAAGGTTGCTGCTGCTAAATTCGATGAGACCGTAGAAGCCCATATCAAGCTCGGCGTTGACGGACGTCATGCCGATCAGCAGGTTCGTGGTGCTGTCGTGCTGCCTCACGGAACCGGTAAAACCAAGCGCGTCCTGGTCTTCGCCAAAGGCGAAAAGGCTAAGGAAGCCGAGGCCGCCGGTGCGGATTTCGTAGGAGCTGAAGAGCTTATTCCCAAGATCCAGAACGAGAACTGGTTCGAGTATGATGTCGTTGTCGCTACGCCCGACATGATGGGTGTGGTCGGCCGTCTGGGCCGTATCCTCGGTCCGAAGGGCCTTATGCCCAACCCCAAGTCCGGTACCGTTACGATGGACGTTACCCGTGCCATCAACGAGATCAAAGCCGGTAAGGTTGAGTACCGTCTTGACAAGAGCAACATCATCCACGTTCCCGTCGGCAAGGTATCTTTCGGTGCTGAGAAGCTTTCTGAAAACTTCCGCGTCTTAATTGGTGCCGTTATAAAGGCTAAGCCCGCTGCAGCCAAGGGTCAGTACATCCGCTCCCTTACCGTCGCTTCCACGATGGGCCCCGGCGTGAAGATCAATCCTCTTAAGGCTGAGGACTAAGCCGCAAACCGTAAGGCAAGTTAGTGCTCTTGTCAAAAGCACAACCAAATCCAATCAATCGCCGCAAGGCAGTTGATATAACCGAAGACAGCAAGCATCCGTAGCGGCACCGGCGGATAACCGGCGCAGGGCTCCCCCGGAGTCATCCCTTCAAAGGGACGGTACGGGTATAACCAGACAAGGCTTGCCGAGGGAAAACATGATGTAAATCATCCTCGTAAACCTCTTCGGAAGCCACGAAGAGGTTTATTTTTTCGGCTTACACTTTTACAGGAGGTGAATAAATTGGCTAAGATCGAAGAGAAACAAGTCGTTGTAAATGAGATCAAAGACAAGGTTCAAAAAGCCGGATCCATGGTTTTAGTCAGCTCCCGCGGTCTGACCGTAGCTCAGGATACTGAGATGCGTAAGGCTCTGCGTGAGGCCGGTGTTGATTATAAGGTTTATAAGAACACGATGATCAACCTGGCAGTCAAGGATACCCCCTTTGAGGCTCTTACCCCCCATCTGGAAGGCCCCACTGCTGTGGTATTCAGCTATGACGATGCGACCGCCGCTGCCCGTGAAGTCAGTAAGTTCGTAGACAAGTACGATATCTTGACCTTTAAGGGCGGTGTGGTAGACGGTGTTTACTACGATGAGAAGACCATCGTGAAGATCGCTAAGATTCCTTCACGCGAAGAACTTCTGTCCCGTCTGCTTGGCAGCATGAAGTCTCCGATCGCTTCCTTCGCCCGTGTGGTCAAGGAAATCGCAAAGAAGAGCGGCGAGCCTGCCGCTGAAGCCGCTCCCGCTGAGGAAGCGCCCGCTACCGAAGCCTAAGGCTTCCCAATTGTCTATCAAAAACATATTCATGGAGGATTATTACAATGGCTAAACTGTCTGTACAGGAAATCATTGACGCTCTGAAAGAGCTCACCGTTCTGGAACTGAATGATCTGGTTACCGCTTGCGAAGAGGAGTTCGGCGTTTCCGCCGCTGGCGGCGTTATGGTAGCTGCTGCCGGCCCCGCCGCCGCTGTTGAAGAAGAGAAGACCGAGTTCGACGTAGAGCTTACCGAGTTCGGTGCTGAGAAGATCAAGGTTATCAAGGTTGTCCGTGAGATCACCGGTCTTGGTCTGAAGGAAGCTAAGGACCTCGTTGAGGGCGCTCCCAAGATTCTGAAGGAGCAGGCCACCAAGGACGAAGCCGAAGCCATCAAGAAGCAGCTTGAAGAAGCCGGCGCCAAGGTTACCCTTAAGTAAGTTTCCTGACAGCCCTCGCCGAAAGCCAAAAGCTTTGGCGAGGGTTTTCTTTTGCCCGATCGCGCTCCGGCGCCGGGATGATTTTCGATATGAAAGAAGGACAAGCGTGTGGCTGTAAGCTTTATCTGGGACCTGGACGGAACCTTGCTGGACTCTTACGGTGTCATCGTGCCGAGCGTCTGTGAGATGCTGGCCGAGAAGGGGATCTCTTCCGATCCCGAGGAGGTCCGCCGCTTCGTCATCGCCCGCTCGGTGAAGGAATACCTGCAGCTTCTGGGCGGGGAGTACGGCTTTGACTATGCGCCGGCCAAGGAGCGATATTCGGCCATCACCGAGAAGCATAATGCGGATATCCGCCTGATGGAGGGCGCCCGGGAAACGCTTCAGGCACTTTCCGAAAAGGGTGTCCGGCACTTTGTGCTGACGCACCGGGGCCGCACGACGGAGGCAGTGCTTCGGACGGTCGGGCTGGAGGGCGTCTTTGAGGAGACGGTGACCAGCCTGAACGGATTTGCCCGCAAGCCGGATCCGGAGGGACTGAACTATCTGATCGGCAAGTACGCTCTGGACCGCGCCGAGACCTATTACGTAGGGGACCGGCCGCTGGATATCGACTGTGCCGCCAATGCCCTTGTGCACAGCGTTCTCTACGAGCCGGATGAAAGCCTGGGACTGGCCTCCGGAAAAGAGGAGTACGTCGTCAGGCGTCTTACGGACATTGTCGGGCTTGTGTGAAAAGATGAGACCTGAAAGAAGCAGCAGCCGCTGCTTCTTTTTTGATGCGCTTCTCAGCTCAGCGGATACGGGCCTCCTGTCGTTTTGGATGAGAGAAAGAGTTTTTCTTTCTTTTTTTGACTATTTTTACCAAAGATTTCGTAAGCGTGAATTTAGTCTTGCAATTCACTGCGATGAAGTGGTATGATAACTCGTAAATACATTAATGCTTTAACCCGTTAGTCCTTTTTTGAGACAAACAGCAGAGAGGAACCATGGACAAGAAACTTCTGGTATATATTGTCAAGCGCTTGCTTCTGGCTTTGCTAACGCTGTGGATCATTATATCCGCCACCTTCTTCATCATGCACGCAGTGCCCGGCAGTCCCTTTATCGGCGACAAGGCCATTCCTGCATCCGTCATGGCAGCGCTGGAGGCAAAATACGGTCTGGACAAGCCCCTCGGTCAGCAATATCTGATCTATCTCGGCAATGCCTGCCGGCTTGATTTCGGCGATTCGATTTACTACACGGGCTGGAAGGTCATGGATCTGGTCATGACCGGCTTCAGCACCTCTGCCTTTCTGGGCTTTACCGCTGCGGTGCTGGCCATCATTCTCGGCCTGATCCTCGGCGTTCTGGCGGCCAATAACCGCGGCAAATGGGTCGACAAGCTGATCCTGATCCTGTCAACGGCTTCCGTATCCGTTCCTTCCTTTGTCATCGGCGTCATCCTTCTTTGGAATCTGACGGTCTATCATCCGATCTTCCCCTCCAAGGGCGACACCATCCAGAATGTTCTGGCAGGTCTGGCCCCCTTCAGCTGCATGGTCCTCCCGATCATCGCACTGTCCCTTTATCCTACGGCTTACATCACCCGTCTGACGCGTTCCTCCATGCTGGATGCGCTCGGTCAGGACTACGTCCGGACGGCCCGAGCCAAGGGCGTCGCTCCCTGGAAGGTCCTGTTCAAGCACGCGCTGAAAAATTCCCTTTCGCCGGTCATTTCCTACGCCGGCCCGATGATCGCCTACATCGTAACCGGCAGCTTCGTCGTCGAGAGCATCTTCTCGGTGCCCGGCATCGGCGGCTACTTCGTCGATTCGATCAAGAATCTGGACTATACCATGATCATGGGTACCACGATCCTTCTTTCGGTCCTCATGCTTACCATGACGCTGATCAGCGACATTTTATACAAGGTCGTCGATCCCCGCGTCGATTTGACTTAAGGAGGAAGCCATGGCAGATAATTTTGAAAACAAGCCTAAGCGCTTCCCGATCAGCCTGCAGCCGGATCTGTCGATGTTCGAGCCGGCCACGGAGGAAGAAAAAAAGCAGGGCGAGCTCCTTCGTGATAGCACCAGCTTCCTGAAGGACAGTCTGGCGCGTCTCAAGCAGGACAAGCTCTCGCTCATCTGTCTGTTCCTCGTCCTTCTGATGACCTTCATCGCCTTCGTGGTCCCGCTTTTCTATCCCTACGATTTCAGCACCATCTCCGGAAACGTAAACAGCCTTTCCGCCACCTATCTGGGGCCGATGGAGTATTCCACCCGCGAGAAGATCGTCGGCAGCGACCCGGCCGTTTTCCTCGGCTGGGCCTATCCCTGCTCCGATGACAGCGCCTATCAGGGCATGCTGGTCATCGACAGCGAGGAATACCTGGAAGCGCACAAGGACCTCTTCGTGAAGGACAGGGTCACCATGGGAGATGCCAGCGTCGGCCTCTACGCAGTCTGGTCTGTGGACAGCGACGGCGACGGCAGAGCCGATTTCGGCAGCGAGTATTTCTCCGGTGCTCAGCTCGGCAACGTGCTGATGCCCCGCTACCGTCTGAGCTATGACCCGAACGGCGCCGAGGGAACGGTTCCCGTCGATACCTTCGGCTATGTCGCCAGCGACCGCATCGTGCCCGAGGACGCCAAAACGCTTCTTTCGCTGGAGGGAGCTGTCTTTGCCGGCTGGAGCACCGAAAAGCTTCCGCTTCTTACCGCCGGAAACTATGAGGACTATGAGAATTTCTTGATCAGCAAGAATCTGAATATCTCTTCGGATACCGTCCTCTACGCGGTATGGGCCGAGGACCTGGACGCCGACGGCGCACCCGACGGCTTCAGCATCTCTTACAAGTATTCCAACAAGACCAAGGCGCCCCGCTACCGCGTCACCTACAACGGCAACATGAGCAACGAGGCGGCTCCGGTCGACGAGCTCAGCTACGCCGCCGGCGATCAGATCGCCCCCGCGAAGGTTCAGCTGACCAAGCGTCAGGAAAAGGTCTTCCCGCATCTTCTGGGCACCGATGAGATCGGCCGCGATTACTGCATCCGCGTCATCGTCGGTACGCGTGTATCGCTTCTGGTCGGCATCATCGCCGCTGTCGTGGTCGTCATCATCGGCGTCCTGTACGGCTCCGTCTCCGGATATTTCGGCGGCAAGGTCGACCTGGTGATGATGCGTATCGTCGATATCATCTACTCGCTGCCGGACACGCTGATCATCATCCTGCTGTCCGTATCCCTGAAGGATATCTTTACCAGCGAGAACTTCCCCTTCGCCGACCAGATATCCAAGATGGGCGGCGTCGGTCTGGTCAGCATCCTGATCGTCTTCGGTCTTCTGTACTGGGTCGGTATGGCCCGCCTTGTCCGCGGACAGGTATTATCGCTTCGCGAGCAGGAGTTCGTGCTGGCCGCAAAGGCGGCGGATGCCAGACCCTGGTGGATCATCCGGAAGCACATGCTTCCCAACTGTATTTCCGTTATTTTCATTTCGGCGGCCCTGCAGATCCCTTCAGCCATCTTTACCGAAAGCTTCCTGAGCTTCCTCGGTATCGGCGTTTCGATGCCTATGCCGTCGCTCGGCTCGCTGGCCAGCGAATACCGCGGCCAGATGACGATCGCGGGACGCGAATATCTCTTCCTGGTCCCGGCTGTGGTCATCTTCCTGCTGGTGCTTTCGCTGAACCTGCTGGGCCAGGGCCTGCGTGACGCCTTCGATCCGAAGCTGCGCGTCCGCGGCAAGCACTGAGAGGAGGGCACACGATGAGTCTTTTGGAAGTCAGTCATCTGAAGACCTCTTTTTTCCTGGCGGCCGGCGAGGTCAAGGCCGTTGACGATGTCTCCTTCTCCCTTGACCGGGGCGAGGTCCTGGGCATCGTCGGCGAGAGCGGCTCCGGCAAGAGCGTCAGCTCCTACTCGATCCTGCAGATCCTGCAGCATCCCGGCGAGATCGTCGGCGGCAGCATCAAGATCGACGGAGAGGAGCTGGTCGGCGCCGGTGAAAAGACCATGCAGCATATCCGCGGCAATAAGGTCAGCATCATTTTCCAGGACCCGATGACGAGTCTGAACCCGGTCTTTACGATCGGGAATCAGCTGATCGAGGCCATTACCCTTCACAGTAAGCTCGGTAAAAAGGAGGCCGCCGAAAAGGCAGCCGAAATGCTCAGGCTGGTCGGCATCAACGATGTCAAAAAGCGCATGAAGCAATATCCGCACGAGCTGTCCGGCGGCATGCGGCAGCGTGTCATGATCGCCATGGCGCTGGTATGCGAGCCGGATATCCTGATCGCCGATGAGCCCACCACGGCCCTCGATGTGACGATCCAGGCGCAGATCCTTGAGCTGATGAAGGAGCTGCAGAAGAAATTCGGCATGGCCATCATCCTGATCACGCACGATCTGGGCGTGGTCGCCGGCATGTGCGACCGTGTCAACGTCATGTACGCCGGCAAGATCGTCGAAAGCGGGAGTGCCGACGACATCTTCTACCGCCCGAAGCATGAATATACCAAGGGACTTCTGAAGTCCATCCCGAACATCGCCTCCGAGGAGAAGGAAAGACTGGTGCCGATCTCCGGCACGCCTGTCGATCTGCTGGCCAAGCCGGCCGGCTGTGCCTTCTCGCCTCGCTGCCCGCGCGCCATGAAGATCTGTCTGGGCGAGCAGCCGGAAACGGAGGATTTCGGGGGAGGCCACTGCGCGGCCTGCTGGGTCAATACCTACGAAAAACTGCTGGCTGCTCAGGGCGCCGAGGCCCCGGAGACCGGAGAAGGAGGAGCCGATGAGTGAAGAAACCAATGCCCGGACGCCCCTTCTGGAGGTCGAGCATCTGAAAAAGTATTTCAGCATTCCCTCGGGCTTCTTCGGGAGCAAGACCCTGAAGGCCGTCGATGACGTCTCGTTTACGATCGAGCGGGGCAGGACCCTGGGCCTCGTCGGCGAGAGCGGCTGCGGCAAGACCACGGTCGGCCGCACGCTGATGCATCTTTACGAGCCGACCGGCGGGAAAATCGTTTACGACGGACGTCCGATCGAAAACAAAAAAGACGTTCACTTTTTCCGTTCCAAGGTCCAGATGGTGTTTCAGGATCCCTATTCCTCGCTGAACCCCCGCATGACCGTAGCGGACCTGATCGCCGAGCCTTTAGACATCCACAAGCTGTATAAGGACAAGGCTGAGCGCGAGGCACGCGTCAAGGAGCTGATGGACGCGGTCGGACTTTCCTCCGAGCACGCTACGCGCTATGTGCATGAGTTTTCCGGCGGTCAGCGACAGCGTATCGGCATCGCCCGCGCGCTTGCGATGAACCCCGAAATGATCATCTGCGACGAGCCCGTCTCCGCCCTGGACGTTTCCATCCAGGCTCAGGTCATCAACATGTTCGAGGATCTGCAGAAGGAGAGAGACCTGACCTATCTCTTCATTGCCCACGATCTTTCGGTCGTCAAGCATATCTCCGATGATATCGCCGTCATGTATCTCGGCCGCATCATGGAGAAGGCGCCGTCCAATGAACTGAACAAAAACCCCATTCATCCCTACACGGTTTCGCTGCTCTCGGCCGTGCCCGTCACGGACCCGGAGATCGAGCGGAAGCGCCAGCGCATCGTCCTGGAGGGCGATGTGCCGAGCCCGATGAGTATCCCCAGCGGCTGTCCGTTCCGCGGCCGCTGCCCCTATGCCACCGAAAAATGCGGCGAGGCGATGCCGGATCTGACCGAGCGCAGCCCCGGACATTTCGTGGCCTGCTGGAACAAATAACACAGTTTGAACCGCACTTCCGGCGCTTATCCGGTGCCCTTCGGTGCGTTTCACATAAAAAATACGGAGGAAGAATTTATGAAGAAAGTCCTTTCAGCAATTTTGGCACTCTGCATGGTTGCCGCGCTGTTAGTCGGCTGTAAGAAAAATCCTGAGGAATCTCAGGCTGAGTCTATCGTTGCCGAGCCTATGAAGATCACGGTCTGCGTCGGCCCCGACCCCGAGACTCTTGATCCCGCGCTCAACTCTTCTGTTGACGGCGCTATCATTCTGACCAACGCCTTCGCCGGTCTGTACGGCTGGGCCGATGTTAACGGCGTTCTGACCATCGTACCCGAGTGTGCGAAGGAGGTCGTAGAGCCCGTCCTTCGCGCTGACGGCAAATATCAGTACACCGTTACCCTTAAAGACGGTCTGAAGTGGTCCGACGGCGTTGCCATGAAGGCCTCTGATTTCGTTTATGCCTGGAACCGCGCTGCGGATCCCGAAGTCGGTGCTGACTATCAGTACATGTTCGACGTCATCGACGGTTACTCCGATGAGGCCGGTGCCTGCAAGCTGAACATCTCTGCGGATGACGAAGCCGGCACCATCGTCATCGTTACCGCCAACTACTGCAGCTATTTCAACCAGCTGCTGGCCTTCGCCACCTACTATCCTGTCCGCAAGGACATCGTAGAGGGCAATGACAACTGGGCTACCGCCCCCGCTACCTACGTCTCCAACGGCCCCTTCACCATGAAGAGCTGGACCGTCGGCGGTGAGATCGTATTCGAGAAGAACGAGAACTACTGGGATGCCGCAAACGTCCAGGCCGATGAGATCGCCTTCTTCCTGAGCGATGATGACGACGCTATCTACGCCGGCTTCACCAACGGAACCATCCAGTACACCACTTCCGTTCCCGTTTCTCTGATCCCCGTTCTGAAGAACGACAGCAGCCGCTACAATGTAGACTTCTTCATCGGCGACTACATCGGCACCTACTACATCGAGTTCAACGTTGAGAAGAGCTTCACCGGCGATGCTTTCGCGGACAACGAGGTCCGTAAGGCGCTTGCCCTTCTGATCGACCGCAACTACATCGTTGAGCAGGTTACCGGCGGCGGCCAGATGCCCGCTGACGGCTTTGTTCCCGCCGGCATGGGCGACGGAACCGGCGCCATCTTCCGTGAGGAAGCTGATCCCTGGTTCAGCGTCGACAAGGCTGACTATGAGGCCAACTGCAACGAGGCCGTTGAGATCCTCAAGAAGTATTTCACCTACGAGAACGGCAAGTTCACGGACTTCCCCCACTTCGAATTCTCTCTGAACCCCACCTCCGGCAACAAGGCCATCGCGGCTGCCATCCAGAACATGTGGGAAGCTTACGGCATCTCCTGCACGCTTGACCAGCGTGAGTGGAAGGTCATCCAGACCGCTCTGACCGAGGGCGACTTCACCATGAGCCGTCTGGGCTGGATCGCCGACTACGATGATCCCGTCAACTTCCTGGAGATCATGCTGAGTGCCTCCGGCAACAACCATCCTCGCCTTGGTAAGGCGGGCGCCATCGGCAGCGCTGCCATCTACGGCCCGAACAAGAACCAGCTCTGGGCTGATTTCGATGACATCATTGCCGAGATCAAGTCCACCTCCGATCTGGAGGAGCGTGCTGCTCTGATGTATGAGGCTGAAGAGTGGATCCGCGATACCGGCGTCATCTGCCCGCTGTACTACTACACCAACCCCTATCTGGCCAACACCAACCTGACCGGATATCTGTATTCTCCTCTTGGCTGGGTTTCCTTCAAGGAAGCTAAACTGGCCAAATAAGAGAGCGTGCGGTGCTGCCTGAGCCCCTGCGGCCCGGACAGCCTGAGCGACAAGCTCTGACATGAAACAACGCAAAAGCCCACTGCGTAAGCAGCGGGCTTTTGTTTTTTTGCTTCGGGACGGAAGCGGCGGTCCTTATCCGGCCAGGGCACGGATCTCCTGCTCCAGAAGGCGGAAGACATTGGCGATCAGAAAACCGTCGGCGATCGCGTGATTCATGCGGACCGTCACGGGCATGACGAGCCGCCCGTTTTCTTCTCTGTATTTTCCCCAATTGACGATAGGCGCAAAGAACAGATAGCCGTCGGGCAGCTCGATATTCAGCGAGTCGTACGAAAGCCACGAGATATAGGAGGCATCGAACCAGTTCGGATGGTTCGCCGTATCGAGCCCGTATTCTCTGGTCTTTTTCGCTTCCTCGACATCCCTCAGGGCCGCGGCGTAGAAGCGCTCATAGTCCTCATCGTATTCGGTATATACGGGGGTGCAGGTCTCCGTATCCTCGTGAAAGACATACTGCGTAGGATGGATCACGTCATAGCAGATCAGCTCGTCCGTCTGCCAGAGATATCCCATCCGGTAATCCTCGCGTGAATTCAGGGCCTTGGAGAGGATATAGAGAAAATTGATATAAAACTTCGTTCCTGTCCGGCGGGAATAGGCAGCAAGCTCTGTAACATCGAGTCTGGCCGTCATGGAGGTCGAGCATTTGCAGTCTTCCGAAAAATGACGGAAGACGCCCTTCCGGTAGTAGGTCTGCCGGTCGATCACCTTATAGTTCATTATTTCTCCTCCTAAAGCTTCCGAAGCTTTTCGGCCGAAGCCCGAACGCTTCCGGCCTTTTGCCGGGCAGGGGCTCCGGCTTCGTCTTTTTTCTTATTATATCACGGATCGGCGGAGGATAGCTCCCCGGAGCGAAAAATCTTTCCGGACGCCCGATGCGGCGCCGGAAGACCTCCCTGCCGTGGATTGCTTCTGAAAAAAACAAAAAATAATAAAAAAGTTCTTGACAAGCACTTGAAAGATTGATAACATAACTCCTTGCCTTTATATTGCGAAATCTGCCTTTATCGGTTTTTTCTATACAGAACCGATCGGCTTATTTTGCGTGCAAAGTTACCTAAAATTTTAAGGGGGCATGTGCTTTATGGAAGCAAACCGAC
>JAZQNF010000132.1:0-4940 GCA_045627225.1 Bianqueaceae bacterium | reverse complement strand
TATCTGATCGAAAACACCCGGTGCAAGGCCGGGCGCATCCGTCCGTGGCTTCTGATCGGCGAAGTGCTGCTGCTCATCAGCGGCGTCGCGATCTTCTTCTGCCCCTTCGCCAACGGCACCAAGGGACAGCTCGTCTGGATCTGGATCGCCAATACGCTGTATACCAGCTTCGCGGTTCAGCTTTTCGGCATCCGCTACAACAAGATCGCGCTGGCCTCCCGCAGCTCCAGGGAGCGCACCAAGGCGACCACGCTCTTTGAGATCGGCCACCAGATCATCGGCGGCGTCGTCATCGGCTTCGTGGTGGGCTCCATCCTCTACAACCTGATCCTGGCTACCGACGTGACCGGCCGCAGCTGGCGCATCCTGGTGGGTGTGACGGCGATCATCGCCATCCCCTGCATGCTGCTGGAGTACTTCTGGACCCGCGAGCGTGTCACCGAGGAGAACATGGAGACGCTGATGGACAAGGACGGCAACGTGGCCAACGTCCCCCTTATGCAGCAGTTCAAGGCGCTCTTTACCGATAAGTACTATATCCTCGCCCTCATCATCACCGTAATCGCCGCCTGCGCCGACGCGCTGCAGGGCACCAACATCAAGGCGAACTACTGTGTCTGGGTCCTTTCCGGCGGCGATCATCAGCTGGCGGCGGCCGTTCAGACCACCTATATGGCCATCGGCATGGCGCCCCTCGGCTTCGGCATCTTCCTGCTGATGCCCTTCATCAACAAGTTCGGCGCGAGAAAGACCACCATCGCCGGCTGCATCGTCGTGGCGATCTCCTATATCATCTGCATCATCTTCCGCACCAGCACCGTGGTCGCTTACGCGGGCACCTTCATCGCCTCCTTCGGCATGCTGGCGGTCGTGTATCTCATCAAGATCTTCGAGCAGCAGGCCGGCGACTCCATCGAGTATAAGCACGGCTTCCGTCCCGAGGGCATGATGTCCACCACCATCATCATCGCCGTTTACACCGCGCTCTCCTCGCCTCTGCAGGGCCTGTACGAAACCGGACTCCACGCCTTCGGCTACAATGAGTTCGCGGCCTCTCAGCCCGACGCGGTCCTGAACTGGATCGTGTTCATATGGTACGGCGTCGTCGTCGTAGAGGCGCTGACCATCATCATCTGTCTTCTGTTCTTCGACGCGGAGAAAAATGAAGAGACCATCAAGGCCGCCCTTCTCGAGCGCCGCAAGGCAGCCGTTCTCGCCCGCGGTGAGGAATGGATCAGCGACGAGGAAAAGGAGCAGCTCGAAAAGGCCGAGGCCGAGCGGATCTTCGAGGAGAACCGCCTCGCGGACCTGAAAGAGAAGTGCGAAAAGAAGGGGCTGGATTTCGAGGCCGAGAACGCGAAGTACCTCGAAGCCAAAGCCGCGAAGGAAGCCGAGCGGGCTCTCAAGGAAGCCAAGGCTGCCGCCAAGGCCGCTGCGAAGGCTGAAAAGAAGGCTGCCGCGAAAAAATAAAAAACGATGAAATAAGGAGGACTCGTTCCTCCTTATTTCGAATGTGAGGAAATACGATGAAACCTGATTATAACTATCATACCCATACCGTCCGCTGCCACCATGCCGTGGGCACCGATGAAGAATACGTGCTGGCCGCCATCGATGCCGGGATCAAGGTGCTGGGCTTTGCCGACCACGTGTTCGTCCCGGGCATCCGGGACAGACGCTCCCGCGGCGACTACTCGGAGCTGGAGGGCTATATCGACAGCATCAACGCGCTCAAGACGAAATATGCCGATCAGATCGAGATCCATCTCGGCTTCGAGGCGGAATACGTGAAGGCGCTGGAGGGCTATTACCGCGAGCTCCTCGACAGCGGCCGGATCGAATACCTGATCCAGGGGCAGCATTGCACCTTCAACCCGGCACGGCACACCACGCTGTACTATCTCCAGTACCTCAGCGGAAAGGGCATGCGCCGCTATGTGGATGATCTGATCGCGGGCATGGAAAGCGGGCTGTACAGTTATGTGGCCCACCCGGACTACTTCGCTCACCGCATCCATCCGGGAAAGCCTCTCTTCGACGAGTATTCCCGCGAGATCCTCTCCGCCGCCGAGGCGCTCCGCATTCCGCTGGAGATCAATCTGGGGCATCACACCGTCGACAAAGAGAGAAACGAGGACCGCTTCGCCACCCGCCGTTTTTTCGAGCTCGCGGGGGAATACGACGTCTCCGTCATCATCGGCTCGGACGCGCACGACCCGAAGGATTTCCGGATCACCGATTATGACTACGCCTATACCCTGATCAAGGATTACGGCCTGAAAGAAATCACCCGGCTTCCGATGAAATGAAGAAAAAATGTACGGTAAAACAGATTAACGAGGATACCTGGCGCATCCGCGAAAACGTGGGCGCGGGGGTGTTCATGTTCCTCCTGGCCGGCGAAGACAAGGCGCTCCTCATCGACAACGGCTACGGCACGCTCGATCTGAAGAACGTGGCAAAGGAACTGTGCGGCGGGAAGGAGCTCCTGTCCTGCGTGACCCACGGACATATCGACCATGCGCTGGGCTCCCCTCAGTTGGAGACCGTCTATTGCCACTCCGCGGACTTCGCCCTGTATGAGGAGACCCTGGCCGGGGACGAATGGCGGACCGTCATGGCGGAGGCGGGACAGCCCGTTTCCGGGGAGGTGCCGAACCGGCTGCTGCCGCTCGAGAGCGTGGACGCCCTCGATCTCGGCGGCCGGACCGTGCGCTGGTTCCCCGTACCGGGGCACACCGCGGGCTCGGTGGTCTTCTATGACGAGAAGTATAACGTGATTTTCGACGGGGACTCCGCCCCCAACATGGCCTGGCTCTTCCTGGAGGAATCCCGGCCGCTCGTCGAATACGCAGAAAGCCTGAAGCGCTATATCGCGTTCATGAAGGAGTGCGGCGTCGAAAAACGCTACATCTGCCATATGGACAAGGTGATGACGGTCCGCGACGCGGAAAAGCTCCTCCGCTGCGCGGAGCTGGCCCTCGAAGGAAAACGGAAGACCTTCCGGATCGATTTCGGCGACGGCTATGCGTCGGATGTGATTTTGTACCGGGGTGAATTCCTCTGCTTCGACAAGAAAAAACTGTGAGGTTCTAATGATGAAGGATCCGGTTTTCTTCCCGAAAGTCAATGAAATCTCTTATGCGCCCGGCACGTTTTCCCTTCCGGAAAGCTTCGCGGCGGATTGCGGGGATTTCGCGCCCTGGTGCGTCGAGGCGTTCAGGGAGCGGCTGGGACTGCCCGCGGGCGGCGCCGCCTGGCTCAGACTGGAGCGGGATGGGGCACTCGCCGAAGAGGAGTACGTCCTCGAGATCGGGGAGGCCGCCGTGACCGTCCGCGCCCGGACGGAACGCGGGGTGGTCTGCGCCCTTTCGGCCCTTTTCATGGCCGCTTCCGGCGAAAAAGAGCTCCGCTGCTGCACGGTCGGGGACAAGCCGAAGTACGCGCACCGCGGGCTCTCCCTCGACTGTGTGCGCCATTTCTTCCCGGCGGACGAGGTCAAGCGCATCATCGAGCAGATCTCCCGGGTGCGGATGAACGTACTGCGCTGGAGACTGAGCGACGATCAGGGCTGGCGCGTCGAATGCGAAAGCTTCCCCCGGCTCAATGAGCTCTCTCCGGAGTACTATACGAAGGATGAGATCCGGGAGGTAGTCGAATACGCCCGTGTGCGCGGCATCGACATCATTCCCGAAATCGACATGCCCGGTCACGTCTGCGGCCTTCTCGCGGCCTATCCGGAGCTCGGCTGCTTCGGAAACGACGTGGCCGTCGCGAGCTCGGGCGGAGTATACACGGACATCCTCTGCGCCGGCAAACCGGCAGTGTATACCTTCCTCGACCGTCTTTTCGGCGAGATCTGCCCGCTGTTCCCCTATGAGCGCTTCCACATCGGCGGCGACGAAGCGCCGAAGAAGCATTGGGAGGCCTGCCCGGACTGCCGGCGGGAGATGGAGACGCACGGACTGGAGAGCGCCAACGCCCTGCAGGGGCTCTTCACGGAGCGCGTCGCGGAAATGCTGAAAAAACACGGCAAAACCGCTGTATGCTGGAACGAGCTGCTGCGCTCCGGTCAGGTGCCGGAGGGCGCGCAGATCCAGTATTGGAATGTGGACGACGCGCCGCTGATGCAGGAGTATATCAGCCGCGGCGGCGGGTTCATCTATTCCGACATGTTCGAGCTCTACCTGGATTACCCCGTCAGCATGACGCCGGTCAAACGGATGTACGGTATGGTGCCGAAAATCGACACGATGCCCTGCGGCGAGCTCCCCAATATGCTCGGCCTGGAGGTCTGTGTCTGGACGGAATACATCGCGGATCGGGTGCGGCTCGAGGAACGGCTGTTCCCGCGGGCCTTCACGGCCGCCGAAAAGGCCTGGGGCAGCGCCGCGGAGGATTACGCTTCGTTCTGCGCGCGCCTCGAAAAAGTACAGCGGCTCGCCGAAAACGCCGGCATCGCCTGCGTTCCCCGGGAGAGTTGGGACCCCAAAGGAAAAGCGAGACGCAAGGAGACCATCGCCTACATGGCGGAGATCAACACCGGCCTTTCCGATGACCGCCGCGCCGAGACGCTGGAAAGCGCGAAGCCGGGCAAGGCGTTCATCAAAAACTTTATGAACAAGTTTTTCAAGCCGACGGATATTCCGTTCCTGCTGAAATATCTGCTCGGAAGATGATGAAGGAAGCCGCGGCAAGAGAGCGCTCCTTCCGCAAACAAAAAAGATCCGGCCCTGCCGAAATGGCAGAGCCGGATCGTGTTTTTTCGGGCCTTCTTCAACCAGTCCGCGGATGATTCTTCACCCCACCAGCACCACGGTCGCGACCGCGACGGCGAGCTGGCAGATCACGTTGGAGATCTCGATCACCCAGTGCACCTTCGCGTTCTTCAGGTTGGAGGCGATGCCGACCAGGCAGAGGAAGACGAAGAGGCAGATGGC
>JAZQNF010000131.1:0-5280 GCA_045627225.1 Bianqueaceae bacterium | reverse complement strand
GGCGGTGGTATAGGCCATGTAGCTGTATCCGTCGTCATCGGGGTTCTCGTACCAGAAAACGACCGTGTAGTCCACGTTCTGGGCCGTCCATTTTGCCGTATAGGTCGTGTTTTCCGCAGGCATGGTGGTGGGGACGGTCTTGTCCCAGCCGGCAAAGCTGTAGCCGGGGCGTACGGGGGTTCCTGTCGCAGGAATCTCCGCGCCGTAGCGGGCGAAAACGGGGTCAACGCCGTAGGCGCCGTCGCCCAGCACGAAATCCATCATGTAGTAGTTGCGATCGTAGTAGACCTCGACCACGGTGGAGCCGTCCGCCGCGATTTCGGGCGTTTCGAAGCGCAGACCGTAGAAGCCGGCATACTTATTCTTCTGGTTCTCGTAGGTTTCCGCTACGATGGACTTGGTAAGGCCGGTCTTGGTGTCGGTTTTCACGAGCGTATAGTTGTCGTCGTTTACGTTCTGCTGATAGTATTTGACGGTATAGTTCACCGTTGCAGGCACGTAAACCACATTCAGCGTAATATTGCTCTGAATGTTCTCAAAGCTGTAGCTCAGTGAAGAAGTAGTGAAAGTGACGTCAATGGCGTCCGTGTTGTAGCCTACCGGCGCGGTAGCCGCATAGCCTACCACCGCAGGCACTGCCACATTGGCGCTGTAATCCGATCCTTTTGCGAAGGAACCGGAGTAGGACTGTGCCGCAACCTCACCGTTTTCGAAGATGAAGTTGATATCTACGGTACAGTTAGTCCCGCCATCCGCAGCAAAGACCGAAACAGTGGGCAGAATGCCAACGATCATCAGCACTGCCAGGAACAAAGCAAGAGATTTTTTCATCTGCTTCATAGCAACCCCTCCTGAATATTATCTATCTATACTGAAAAAGGAGAATATAAGTATGTGTTTACTTACCGAATAATGATACCGCAGAAACCGTCCCCTGTCAATAAAAAAAGAAACTACACGCGCCTTAGAAGCGGCCAAATATCCGTCCCTTTTCCCCTGACATTTTGTATCCTTTTCACTTGTCAAAAACATGAAACGTCCTATAATGAAAGATAAGGTCGCATCACACAGAATACAGCTTTTTGAAAGGAAGTCCATGAATAACATCGCCTATTACAACGGCACCATCGGCGCGCCCGAGGAGCTGACCGTTCCTTTTCTGGACCGTGCGCTTTTCTTCGGCGACGGCTGCTACGACGCCGCCTACGTCATCGAGGGAAAGATCATCGATCTGGATGACCACGTTGCCCGCTTTTATAACAGCATGCGCATGATGCGCATCGAGCCCGCCTGGACGCCCGAAGAGCTGACGGTCCTCCTTCAGGACCTGAACAGCCGCGTCGAGGCCCCCGCCGCCATGGTCTACTGGCAGACCAGCCGCGGCACCGCACCCCGCACTCACTGCTTCCCGCCGGAGGGCACCCGGCCCAATCTGCTCATCACCGTCAGCGCCAAAAAGATCCCCGATGTCTACGCGCCGGTCGATTTCATCACGGTCGAGGACCGGCGTCATCATTTCTGCAATGTCAAGACCCTGAACCTCTACGGAAACGTCATGGCCAATCAGGCCGCCCACGAGGCCGGTGCCTATGAGGCCATCCAGATCCGTCCCGACGGCACGGTCACCGAGGGCAGCCACACCAACGTCATGATCCTGAAAAACGGCACGCTCATCACCCGCCCCGACAGCGAGCTCATCCTGCCGGGCATCACCAAAAAGCACGTCATGCTCTGCGCGCAGAGGCTCGGCATCCCCGTCGAGGAACGCATCTTCACGCGCGAGGAGCTGTTTGACGCCGACGAGGTGCTCGTGACGGGCTCCTCCACCTTCACCAAGCGCGGCCGGACACTGGACGGTCAGCCGATCGCGATGAAAGATGAAGACAGCTATAACCGGCTGGCGCACGCCTATTTTGAGCATTGCCTTGCCTGATGCCGCCTGATCGCATAAAAAATCCGCGGAAGCGTTTTTACGCTCACGCGGATTTTATTTTTTACAGAATTTACAGAAGACCCATCTCCGTCATCTTGCGGAGCAGATCGGCCACATCGGCTTCGGCCTCCCAGCGCTCGACCTCGTACGCCTCCAGGACGAGCTCCACGATTTCAGCCTCCGTCTCACACCCGGGGAGGCTGTCCCAGACAAAGGCGGCGACCTCGTTGAGCGCGATCAGACCGGGAAAGCGCTGCTGGCTTTCTCCGATCGGAACCAGAAAGGTTTCTCCTGCAATCGTTCTTTTGACAAATTCGCCTTTAATTTCCATGTTTCCCCTCCTCTATTTCACGAGCCAGACGCTTGGTTTCTTCGTAGCGGCTCTGTTCCATTTTGCATAAATATTCGGGCCTGTGATCGAAGCCCCCGGTTTCGCAGCGGCAGATGGATGCGCAGACGCTGCAGTTTGAAAGATTGGGGCAGGCAGCGCAATCGGCCGGAAGACGGATGGCCGCGGTGCGCGCCTTGACCTCCTCCCAGGCTTTTGCAAAACCGTCCCGCAGCGGATAGGACGGATCGTACTCCATGGTGCCGCAGGGAAGCATCCTGCCGTCCCAGGTCATCCAGAAGCTGGAGCGGCCGGCGCGGCAGCGGACTCCCACCGAGGAGGGATCCGTGATCTCCTCCTCCGGACAATCGAAGTGCTGCATGATGCCGGCTTTTTGAAGGAAGCGCTCATCGCCCTCGCTCAGACGGTTCCAGGCGGCGAAGACGCGGCCGGCCTCCTCGGCCGAAAAGCGGGCTTCGTTTTGGCCGAAGGCCTCGCCCCGGCGGACCGGAGGATACATGTAGGAGGAACCCTTGGCGTGAAGGCCGATATCGGCGGCCGTATCCAGGATCGCCTGCATGTCGGAGACGTTCCAGGGGGTAAGCGATACATTGAGCCGTACGCCGAAGCCGTCCTCCTTCATGGAACGAAGATTGGCGACGACCTTCCGGAAGGACGCGTTTCCGCAGAGGGCCTGATAGGTCTCCTCGGAGCCTCCGTACAGCGTCACATTGATGCGTGACGGCGGATACCGGCGGAAGAGCGCGCGGATCTCCTCGTTATAAAGCGATGCGTTGGTATTGACGGAAAGCAGGATGCCCATCCTGACGAGCTGCTCGTACAGATAGGGAAAATCCTCCCGCAGAAAAGGCTCTCCCCCCGTCAGGAGAAGAAACATCAGCCCCTGATCGCGTGCATCGGAGGCGAGAGACAGCCATTGATCCGCACTGAGCTCACGCTCCCGCAGCTCCTGACCGTTCTGGTGCACATAGCACATGCGGCAGTTAAAGTTGCAACGCGCAGTCAGCTCGAAGTTTCCCGTTACGGGCAGGCCGAGCCGGACGCCGAGCGAATTCAGATATCGGGAGGTCATTGGTTCGGAGCTTTGAAAGCTTCCGACAGGTCTGTTATCCAGCATGCTTTTCCTCAAAAAAACTTTAATGGTCTTATTATACACTTTTTGACGCCATCGGGCAAGCCCGCGGCCTCAAGTGCAGCCAATCATTCCTTTTCTTCCACGAAAACCGCACAGGAAGCGGCTTTGCGGTAGTTTTTTGCCGCGACCTCCGTCTTCCCGCCGGGGATCAGGGGCGGCAGCTCGACCGAGTAGGTGATGCCGCCCAACAGGCTTCCGTTGTACAGATTCTTATAATACAGCGTGCCGCCGGGGAAGAGCACATCGTCCGTGATATTCCGGACGGTCAGCTTGCCGTTCTCTCCTTCAATCGAAAGGACCGACTCATAAAGCTCCGGGCAGCTGTCATAGTAAAGGAGCTCGCTGAATACGGCAGAGCCGATGGTCAGGCCTTCCGTAAACACGGCCCGGTTCGCTTCCAGCACATAGAGCTTCTGTCCGGGAAGCAGCGAGGTAAAACGAAACTCGTAGCAGCCGTTCAGCACCAGAGTCGCCGATTCAACGGCCTTAAGGCCCGTGTTCTCGAGCAAAACCGTCAGCACCTTTTCGACCTTGTCGTTGCTGCCGTCCTCATAGAAGGAGCCGGAAAAAGTCATCACACCGGCAAGCCGGATCTCTCCCTCCGGATCGAGCTCGAGCGCCTCGAGGCCCTCCGGCGCCGATTCGTCCTCCAGCGCCCAGTCCAGCCTGCCTGTCTGATAGGCGCGGACGATGAGCATCACGCCGACCGCCAGCACCAGCAGGATCAGCAGCAGGGTGAGCGCCCTGCACAGCGGACTGTTCCGTTTCTTACGTTTCATTTTTCATTCCTCTTTTTCTGAAAAAAAGATAGATGCGCACCATCAGCGGCCGGACGGGCCTGGTCAGAAGCCACAGCCCTACAAAGATCCTGACCGGAAGCGACGACAGCGAACGGAGCTTTCCGTTAATCTCCGCCTTGTCCGCCTTCGCGATCAGCTGAGAGGGCCGGACAGGCTCAAGCTCCTTCTGAATATCTCCGGTGCAGAGAAAGCTCCCGTCTCCGCGGACGCGGACGACGCGGTGGAGCACCGGAAAATCGGCGCTGCGCAGATAAAAGATCAGATCTCCGCGGCGGATGCGCGCAGTCGCAGGCACCAGATAAACCGCATCGCGCCCGCCGTGAAGGAAGGGGAGCATGCTGTTTCCGGTGACGGAAAGACGGCAGACCCCGAGCTTTTCCAGGGCCTCACGGATGCGGGGCAGCGCCTCGGCCGGTGTCATGGCAGTATTCTTATCCATATTTACAGTGAGATGACCTGATCGCAGTATTCCAGCACGGTAGGACGGTGAGTCGTCGCGATGACGGTACGGGGACGGCCGCCGTTCTCCTCCAGAATGCCGCGGATGACCTTCTTTTCGGTTTCCAGGTCCAGCGCTGAGGTGGCTTCATCCAGCAGCAGGATAGGCGCGGGGCTGAGGATAGCGCGGGCGATGGCAAGACGCTGGATCTGTCCCTCCGACAGACCCGCTCCTCTTTCGCCCAGAGGCGTATCCAGTCCCTTCGGCAGGGCCCGGACGAAATCCTCCGCGCAGGCGCGCGAAAGGGCCTTCCAGAGCGCCTCATCATCCGCCAGGGGATTGCCGAGGCGGAGGCTGTCGGCCACGGTGCCGGAAAAGACGACCTTTTCCTGTGCTACATAAGTAAAGAGGGTGCGAAGGGCGGGACTGACCGGCGTCATGCGCCCATCGGAAAGCGTCAGGAAGGCGTCGCCCTCGTCCGGCGAGATCAGCCCGAGCAGCAGTCGGATCAGCGTGGTTTTTCCGCCGCCGCTGGCCGCGACGATGCCGGTGATGCTGCCGGCGGGCGCCTCCGGATTCAGCCCGGCCAGCTCCGGGTCGCCCTGGCGCTAGGCAAAGGAAGGC
>JAZQNF010000130.1:0-24681 GCA_045627225.1 Bianqueaceae bacterium | reverse complement strand
GAAAGCAGCCCTCCTCATCGATCGCCCAGACGCAGACGACCGGGAAAAAGAGGCCCGCAGGCGATGCCTCGCCCCGCCGTATGGTACGGCGGCTGGGGCGGCCGGAGGGGGTATAGAGTTCGATGATTTCGTCCATGCGTTTACAGCGTCAGATTGGGATCCGCATTCAGGGACAGCGGCGACGCTTCTCCTTGTTCATATCCGTAATAGGCGGCGCAGGCGATCATGGCCGCGTTATCGGTGCAGAGGATGAATTCCGGCACCGAAAAGGCATAGCCGGCCCGGGCACAGGCGGAGGCCAGGGACTCGCGCAGCGGCCGGTTGGCCGATACACCGCCCGCGACGGCGATCTTCGTATCGCCGAAATCACGTGCGGCACGCATCGTTTTTTCGGTCAGGACCTCGACGACGGCAGCCTGGAAGGAGGCGGCCACATCCTCGCGCACGATCTCGTGCCCCATCATCTGCTCGGTGTTCAGATAGTTGAGCACCGCGGATTTGAGGCCGCTGAAGCTGAAATCGTAGCCCTCCTCGTCCAGACAGGGGCGGGGAAAGGCAATCGCCGCGGGGTTGCCCTGCGCCGCGCATTTCTGGATCATGGGGCCGCCGGGATAGCCGAGCCCGAGCGCGCGGGAGACCTTGTCAAAGGCCTCGCCGGCCGCATCGTCCTTGGTCTTGCCGAGGATCGTATAGTTTTGATAATCGGTCACGCGGATCAGGTGCGTGTGTCCGCCGGAGACCACCAGACAAAGGAAGGGAGGCTCCCATTCCGGGTTCGTGATATAGTTGGCCGCAATGTGTCCCTTGATGTGGTGCACGCCCAGAAGCGGCTTTCCGAGGCTGTAGGCAAGCGCCTTGGCCTCTGCCAGGCCGACCAGCAGCGCGCCCACCAGGCCCGGTCCGTAGGTCACCGCGATGGCATCGATATCCTCCCAGGTCTTTCCGGCCTCCTCCAGTGCTCCGAGGATACAGGCGTCGATGTTCTCCACATGCTTTCTGGATGCGATTTCCGGCACAACGCCGCCGTAGATGCGGTGGTCCGGGATCTGCGAGGAGATCACGTTGGAGAGGACCACGCGCCCGTCCACGACCACGGAGGCCGCTGTCTCGTCGCAGGAGGACTCAATGCCCAGGATCGTTTTGTATTTCATAAACCGCCTCTTGTCAGTCTTCTTCAAAAGTAAATTCCCGCGTTCTCCGGTCGTAGCCGGCGTGTGAATCGGGGAAAATGGCCCGGGCCTCCGAGATAAAGGCCTTGGGATTCGGCATGGCCGGGCTGAAATGCGTGAGCCAGAGCTCTCCTACCCCGGCCTCTCTGGCCATGGCAGCCGCTTCCTGAAAGCTCATGTGCATATGCTCTTTGGCCTTATCCTGCTTGTCGGGCTCTCCGTACATGCCCTCGCAGATGAAAAGATCGGCGCCGCGGGCGCCCTCGACGATGGAGGCACGGGGACGCGAATCGGTGCAGTAGGTGATCTTCAGACCCTTGCGCGGAGCCCCCAGCACCATATCCGGCGTATAGACACAGCCGTTTTCGCCCTCGACCGTTTCGCCCCGCTGCAGCAGCTTCCAGTAAGGCAGAGGAATGGCGGCGGCCCGTGCCCGTTCGGGATCGAATTTGGGCTGACGCAGAAGCTCGACCGAGTAGCCCAGGCAGGGTACGCGATGCTCGGCCGCAAAGGGCGTGACGGAAAGCTCTCCGAGCTGCATGGGCTTCATCAGATCGTCACGGCCAAGCTCGCGGTACTCAAGCGGAAAAGGAAGCTCGGGCGCGATGAGCAGAAGCCCTTCGGCGATGCGCCGGAGTCCCTTAGGTCCCAACAGGGTGACAGGCTCGGTACGGCCGGAATTCCCGATGGTCAGAAGCAGGCCGGGAAGCCCGCTGATGTGATCGCCGTGATAGTGCGTGAAGCAGATGAAATCGATATTCTTGAAGCTCCAGCCGAGCTCGCGCATGGTGATCTGCGTGCCCTCGCCGCAGTCGATGAGAAGCCCGGTGCCCTTGGCGCGCATCCAGCAGGATGTGAGCCAGCGGTCAGGCAGCGGCACCATGCCTCCGGTGCCGAGCAGACAGACATCAAACATGAGTCCGGCCTCCTTTTCTTCGAAAATGATAACGGATGATCGGGATCAAACCCGCAAAAAACAGAATATCACAGGCCTTCTTTTTTTTCAAGGAAAAAGGGCGGTTTCCTCCGCCCTTTCCGTAATCAGCGTACGATCCTGTAGAAGCAGACCGCCTCGAAGTCGCCGAAGCTGTAGCCGTCCAGGTTCCGGACGCAGCTCCAGTTATAGGCGCAGTCGCTCTGGGAGTCCAGAAGGATCGGACGTCCGTAGTCGAGCGAGATGTGCTGTCCGACATAGGCATGATGCGCATCGCAGATCAGAATCGCGTACTCGCCCGCGCGCAGATGCTCCATGATCATCGCCTCGTCTGCCGCAGAGTCTCCGGACAGGTAAATCTTTGTCTGCACGACCGTGTGTCCCTTGGAAGCCGCCCAGGCGATGACGCCGGCGCCGGTCTGCAGGGTGACGCCCGTATTGACATCGGGCTTCCAGTACTCATCGCAGCTGGTGCCCTTCATGAAATAGCCGTTCTTCTCGCCCCATTCCAGATAGATATCGGGATTGAAGCGGCTCGTGTCCGCCGGGGCGAAGCCCATCTCCACGAGGATCTTAGCCTGCGCGGACAGGCGGCAGCCGCCGTGCTGCAGCTTCGTATAGGCCGAAGCCCCATGGCACCACAGCTCCCAGTATTCATGATAGACCGCCTTGGAAAAATCGGTCCGCTTGCCGAGACCGATGCGGCTCTTCCAGGAACCGTTTTTGAGCTCGGCAGCCGTGACATGATGGGGTACGCCGCTCACGACGGGCGGGACGGGATCATCGGGTTCAGATTCTTCAGACATAGACTCCTCCGGTTTTGATTCTTCAGGCTTGGATTCCTCAGGCTTGGATTCCTCGGGCTTGGATTCCTCAGGCTTGGATTCCTCGGGCTTGGATTCCTCAGGCTTGGATTCCTCAGGCTTGGATTCCTCAGGCTTGGATTCCTCGGGGGAATTCGGTCTTGAGGACTCCTCGCGCTCGGTTTTGGACTCCGTTTTGGATTCGGTCCGTGATTCGGTTTTGGACTCGGTCCGCGACTCCGTTTTCGATTCGGTTTTGGACTCTGTTTTCGATTCGGTCCGCGACTCTGTTTTGGACTCTGCTCTGGACTCGGTCCGCGACTCCGCAAGAGATTCCGCCCCGGGATCGTCCTGCGGCTCCCGCTCCGAGTTCTCTCCGGGCAGCTCGCCGGCTCCGGTCTCCTCGCTTTCCTCCGTGTCCCGCGAATCATCATCCAGCGAATCATCATCCCGCGAATCCGAAATCGGCGGATCCACGGTCTGCGAAAGCTCCGCATAAGACTGCACGGACTCCGTCTTCTTTTCCTCGCGGGCCTTTTGGAGGATCGCGATCATCAGATAAACCATCGCCAAAAGCATCAGGCTCACGATGACGACGCCCGCAATCATTTTGCTTTTCCTCATAATTACCTCGGCGTTTCTTCAAGCGAAAAGCCCGGAAGCACTTACTCGCTTCCGGGCCGTTCCTTATTTATTCACGACTGCACCGATTTCGGCCATGGCGGCCATCAGTGCCTCTGCGTAAGCAGCTACTTCCTCACCGGAGAGCGTCCGCTCCTCGCTGACAAAGGTGAAACGGAGCGTCACGCTCTTCGTGTCAGCCGCGTTCGGATCGCGGTAGATGCCGACCAGACCGTAATCGGAGAGGACAGGGCAGTCCACCTTGCGGATGCAGGCCTCGAAGGCACTGTAGGGCAAGTCCTTCGGAACCACGAAGGTGATATCGTTGACGATCTCGGGATACTTGGAGGGCTCGGCAAAGCGGAAGGGCTCGGCCGGGACGGCGCAGAAGGCATCCATATCGAGTTCGACCGCAATGGCGGTGCTCTTCTTTTCGATCTTGCCGGCTACCGTGGGATGGACCACGGCCAGCTCGCCCAGAACGTTTCCTCCGCAGACGATCTCGAAGGCATTATAGGGATGCTGCCAGGCCTTCACGGTCTCCTTGCGTACAAAGCCGAATTCGGTGTTGCGGAGGGTTTTGGCCATCGTCTCGACGATGCGGCGGGCCTTGAAGAAAAGGCTCTCCTCATCGGCCTTTCGGCCGCACAGAAGCAAGCCGAGCACCTTGTGCTCGTCCGCCAGGCCATCCGCCTTCAGTCCGCGGACGACGCTTCCGATCTCAAAAATCGAGTACTCGGGCGCATAGCCGCGGTTTTTCAGGGCGATGCAGAGAAGGGTCGGGATCATCTCGGCACGGATGGTCGAAATATCGGGAGAGATCGCGTTGGTCAGGGTCAGGAAGCCCTCGTTGGCCAGCCCCAGCTCCTCCAGGCGCTTGCCGTCGTTCCAAATATAGCTCTGGACCTCGTGCGCGCCGAAGGAGAAGGCCAGAAGGTCCTTGACGCCGCGGGTCAGCTCATGCATCGCGGTGTAGGCGACGGGCTTGACCGCGCAGCGGGAGGTCTTGATCTCAAAGTTATCGTAGCCGTAGATACGGGTGATCTCCTCGATGATGTCAGCCTTGATCGTGACATCCTTCGTAGCGCGCCAGCTGGGTACGGTGACGGTGGCCTCCTCGCCCTCGGACTCCACGGTAAAGCCAAGGCTCTTCAGCGTGTCCAAAGCGGTATCCCAGGCGATCTCGATGCCGGTCACGCGATCCACATAGGCCTTGTTGAAGCTCAGCGTGCGGACGGGGAAATGCTTAACGTACTGATCGGAGAGACGGCTGATGACCTGCGCGCCGCCGTCGATCTTCTGAAGAAGATAGAGGTAGCGGGCGATGGCCGGGACAGTCATCTCGGGGTCAAGCGTCTTTTCGTAGCGCATGGACGCGTCGGTGCGCAGACCGATGGCCACGGCGGATTTACGGATGCTGACAGCGTCAAAGTTGGCGCTCTCCAGCAGGAAGCTGTCGGTATCACCGACGATCTCGCTCTTTAAGCCGCCCATGATGCCGGCGACAGCCACGGGCTCGCCCGCGGACTGGATCATCAGCGTTTCGGGCTGGATGGTGCGCTCCTTGCCGTCCAGGGTCTGGAAGACAAAGGGCTCGGGATAGCAGCCGACCTCGATGCGGTCGACGCGCTTGTAATCGAAGGCATGCATGGGCTGACCAAGCTCCATCATGATGTAGTTGGTCAGGTCGGCCAGGAAGTTGATGGCGCGCATGCCGCAGCGATACAGACGAATGCGCATATTGACAGGCGATACGGAGACCTTGATGTTCCGGACGGCCAGCGCACTGTAGCGGTACAGAAGCTCGGTGTTTTTGACCTCGATCGGGACCTCAGGCAGGCTGCTGTAAGCCTCCAGATCCGCCTTTTCGTAAGGCTTTAAGGGACGGTGAGCCAGGGCCGCGATCTCGCGCGCGATGCCGTAGTGGCCCCACAGGTCGGGACGGTTGGTCAGAGATTTGTTGTCGACCTCGAAGATGACGTCCTCGATCTCGTAAAGCTCCTTCAGGTCTTTGCCGACGGGAGCATCCTCAGGCAGGACCATGAGGCCCTCATGATTGTCGGAGAGGCCCAGCTCTTTTTCGGAGCAGCACATGCCCTCAGACTCGATGCCGGCGACGGGGCGCTTTTCAATGACCATCTGGCCGACACGGCCGCCCAGTCTGGCAAAGGGCACCTTCATGCCGACCGCGACATTGGGTGCGCCGCAGACGACGCTGTAAATACGGTCTCCGCCGTCGACGGTGAGCAGATGCAGCTTCTTGGAGTTCGGATGAGCCTCCACGGTCAGGATCTGACCGACGACGACGTTCTCGATGTCCCCGCCGACGTGCTCGCTGCCCTCGACCTCGGCAGTGGAAAGCGTAAACTGATGAATCAGGGCATCCAGGTCGATGCCGTCCAGGTCAACGAAATCCCGAATCCAGTTCATGGATAAAAACATGTCGGCACCTCCTTAGTAATTGTCTTTGATTTCAAGCTGGTCCAGCGCCTTGAGTGAGCCGCTGTTCAGGATGCGGATATCGTGCACGCCGTACTTCATCATGGCTAGACGGGTGAGACCCAGACCGAAGGCGAAGCCGGTGTATTTCTCGCTGTCAACGCCGCCCATTTCGAGAACGTTGGGATGGATCATGCCGCAGGGGCAAAGCTCGATCCAGCCGCCGTGCTTGCAGGTCGGACAGCCCTTGCCGCCGCAGAAGGGGCAGAGAATATCAAGCTCGAAGCCCGGCTCTACGAAGGGAAAGAAGCCGGGGCGCAGACGGACGGTGATGTCCTTCTTAAAGACCTCGGAAAGCATGGTTTTCATGAAATAAATCAGGTTGGAGATGGAGATGTCCTCTCCGACCATCATGCCCTCCATCTGATAGAACGTGTTCTCGTGACTGGCGTCAAGCGCCTCGTTGCGGAAGCATCTTCCGGGGAAAATAGCACGGCAGTTTCCGCCGTACTTGCGGAGGATGGCGTTCTGCGCCGCGGAGGTCTGCGTCTTCAGAAGCTGGCCGTTGCTCAGATAATAGGTGTCCTGCATATCACGCGCAGGATGATGCTTGGGAACGTTGACGGCCTCGAAGTTGTCATATTCGGTAACGACCTCGGAGAAATCCTCGACCGTAAAGCCCATGCTGGTGAAGATGCCCTCAAGTTCTCTCTGGACGAGGGTAATGGGGTGCAGCGAGCCGAGCTCGGAGGGAGTCGGCTGAGAGGCGTCATAGCGGGCATCGCTCTTTAAGCGGGCCTCCTCGGCCTCGGCCGCCAGCTTTTTGCCCAGCGTGTCGATGCTGTCGCTGACCTCGCTCTTCAGCTCGTTGATCAGGCGTCCTACCTCTTTCTTTTCTTCCCCGGCGACGTCCTTCAGGTTCTGCATAAGGCCCGTAATAAGGCCTTTTTTGCCCAGATACTGAACACGAAGGGCTTCCAGCTCTTCGGGAGAGCTGCAGGCAGCAAGGGCCGCTGCGGCGTTTTCCCGTAAGGCAGCAATCTTTTCTTTCATGGCTTCCTCCCTATGATACGGATGATCCGTTAATCCCGATCCAGATCCGCCTGCGAAGCGGACAATTCACGTGCCTTACGGCACAGGCAGTAGACGGCCGCCTCACCCTCCCGGGTACTGATGCGGTCCCATTCGCTGTCGGGGCGCAGCACCGTGACGAAGGTGAACTCTCCGGTGATGAAGCGGACAGCAGCCTCAGATACGTAAATGTCGAACTCTGGCGCACGGTCAGCCAGCTGAGCCGCCACGTTGACGGTATTGCCGACGACGGTAAAGTCCATCAGATTGTGCGTGCCGATATTTCCGATAAAGACAGGCCCGTAATGGATGCCGATGTCGATCCGGACCGTATAGCCGCAGCAGGCCAGAAGCTTTTCCTCCAGCTCGGCACGGTTGCGCACGATGGAATGAGCCGCACGAAGCGCCCCGCGGACCGTCTTTTCGGCTTTTTTATCAAAATCGGCCTGTTTGATGCGGTCTGCCAGCGTATCGTCCTCCGGCGCCTCAGCGCTGTTGACCCAATAGGCCAGTGTACGGTCGCCCATCATTTTGTCGACCACACCGCCGTAGCGGTGGATGATTTCCATTATATAGCCCTGATAGGCATTGAGCAGCAGTGCTACCTTGTCGGGGGGCAGCTGCTCGCACACCTGATTGAAGCCGCGCAGATTGACCATCATGACAGTGGCATCGTGAACCTCGCCGCCCAGGACCTGGACGCTCGGGTTTTTGGCCAGCATGTTGACCATTTGCGGGTCGTGATAACCGGACAGAATATCACCCAGGGTCTGAATTTGCTCTTTGACCATAAAAAATCTCCAAACGGTACATCCGAAAAAAGTCTAACAGTACCTGTGATTATACATCGTCTTTGGAAAGAATGTCAACAAAAAGAGAGTCAGGACGCAGGATTTCTTCGCCTTGACTCCCCTCTCCGCTGATGATAAAATGCAGAAAAGTATTTATTTCAGGTATGACTATGCAAAAAAAACTGATCCGGGCCGTCGGGATCCTGATGACCCTCAGCGCGCTCGTTCCCGCGGCCTCTCAGGCGCTCCCGCCGACGCGCGACCGAAGCGTCCCGGCGGAGGAGTGTCTCTGCAGCGCAGCGGACTGCCCGCAGGGCTCCGCGGCCGGTTATCTGGCCCCCGCACTCTCGGCAGCGCCCACGCTTTCGGGCACCGATGATGCGCTCTACGGCCCCGCGCCGGAGCCCTTCGTTTTCAGCTTCCAAGCGCCCGAAACCTCCTCTCCCTACATTCTGATGTACGACGCGACGGCCGAGCTGCTCCTCTACGAGAAAAACGCCGGCATAAGGCTCCACCCGGCCTCCACCACCAAGCTTCTCACCGCCCAGCTCGTACTGGACTACATGGACCCTGACGAAGAAATCACCGTCGGCAGCGAACTTCTGCTCGTCCCCTGGCTCTCCAGCCTCTGCGATGTCTCCTACGGCGACGTTCTGACCGTCCGCGAGCTTCTCTACGGCCTGCTCCTGCCCTCCGGCAACGATGCGGCCTACGTGCTGGGCGTTCACACCGCCCGCCGCATCCTGGGAGATCCGTCCCTCTCCTATCGGGACGCTGCGGCCGCATTCTGCGAGCTGATGAGCCGGCGCGCCGAGGAGCTGGGCTGCACGGATTCGCACTTCGTCTCCCCCAGCGGCTGGGATGATCCCGGCACCTATTCGACCGCACGCGACATGCTCATCATCGCCCGGGCCGCCACCGGATACCCCCTCATCCGCGAGATCGCCGCTACGCCCTACTACCGCTTCACCTGCCGGTCCGGCGCCTCCTTCGAATGGCCCAACTCCAACGTCTTCCTGCACCGGGACCTCCCCTTCTACCGCGAAGAGGTCACCGGGCTCAAAACCGGCAGCACCGACGAAGCCGGCAAATGCCTCGTCACCCTTGCGAAGCTGAACGGCCACGAGGTCTACCTCCTCGTTTTCGGCAGTGAATCCACCGACGAGCGAAGCACGGATATCTGCCTGCTGATGGACGCCTACCTCGATCAGACCGTCCGATGCATCTTCAGAATCGGAGAAAAAGAAAATCAAAAATAGAAAAATCCGAAGCCGACCCGGCTCCGGATTTTTTATATTGCTTTACCCCACTCCGATTTCGTCCACGCCCATGACATCCCAGGGCGTCAGCATGCCTAAAAGCGTTCCTTTCTCCGTACCGCTGTCGGTCACGAAGATGACGGCCAGACGCTTATGCTTGTAAACCTGACGAAAGGCCTCCCGGGCCTCCCAGAGCGTCATTTCGGGCGTCGTAAAAAGGAAACGCTCCATGTGTCGCTTGATCGGATAGTACTCGGCAAAGTGTTCGACCTTGGTTTCGGCATCCAAGCTCTCATCGGGATGAGCAAGACTGTAGCTGAAGACGGTGCTGCGGCTGAAGACGCCGATCATCTCGCCGTAATACCAGATCGGAATGTGCGAGAAGCCCTCCTTGTCCATGACCCTCATCAGCTCCAGCACCGGGCGCGAGGGCGTCGTCATCACGATGTTCTCCGCCTTGGTCGCATAGTCCATCACCGTGGGCGGGGTTTCCAGCTCTGCGATGACCTCCTCCAGGACGGCCACCAGTCCGCCGGCGGGCTCCACGACAGGCTCTCCGCCGATGTTCGAATGGTGCGACAGAACGTTCCGGATCTCGCGGCAGATGTTGAGCTGATCGCGGTAGCGCGAGCCCTGCCGGCTCTGAATGAACTGAATGATGACATTGTTTGTGCTGGAGCTCTCATATCCGTACTTGTGCTCTAAAAGCTCTTCAAGACGGCAATAAAGGTCCAAAAAACGATCCGCAGTACTCACGGCGAGCTCCTTTCAGCCAAAGGCAGATTATTTGACGGTGATCTCTTCCTGACCGCCCATGTAAGGACGAAGCACCTCGGGGATGCGGACACTTCCGTCCTCGCGCAGATTGTTCTCGAGCAGCGCGATCAGCATGCGGGGCGGCGCGACCACGGTGTTGTTCAGCGTATGGGGCAGATAGGTGCCGTTTTCGCCCTTGACGCGCATCTTCAGGCGGCGGGCCTGTGCATCACCGAGGTTCGAGCAGGAGCATACCTCAAAGTACTTCTGCTGACGGGGAGACCAGGCCTCGATGTCGCAGGACTTGACCTTCAGGTCGGCCAGATCGCCGGAGCAGCACTCCAGCTGGCGGACGGGGATAACCATCGAGCGGAAGAGCTCGACGCTGAAGCGCCACATCTTCTCGTACCAGGCCATCGAATCCTCAGGCTTGCAGACGACGATCATTTCCTGCTTTTCGAACTGGTGGATGCGGTAAATGCCTCTCTCTTCAATGCCGTGAGCGCCCTTCTCCTTGCGGAAGCAGGGAGAATAGCTGGTCAGCGTCTGAGGCAGGGTCTCCTCGGGAATCATCTGATCGATGAACTTACCGATCATCGAGTGCTCGGAGGTGCCGATCAGGTAGAGGTCCTCGCCCTCGATCTTATACATCATGGCATCCATGTCGGTCTGGCTCATAACGCCCTCGACGACGTTGCCGTGGATCATGAACGGGGGAATGAAATAGGTGAAGCCCTTGTTGATCATGAAATCGCGCGCATAGGCCAGAACGGCGGAATGCAGGCGGGCGATGTCGCCCTTCAGATAGTAGAAGCCGTTTCCGGCGACGCGGCCGGCCGCATCCATCTCGATGCCGTCCAGCTTCTCCATGATGGCCGTGTGGTAGGGGATCTCAAATTCGGCAGGCTTGGCCTCGCCGAAGCGCTCGACCTCGACGTTTTCGGAGTCATCCTTGCCGATCGGGACGGAGGGATCGATGATGTTGGGAATGGTCAGCATGATCTTGCGGATCTTCGCGGCCAGCTCATCCTCCAGTGCCTCAAGCTCGGCCAGACGCTTGGCGCCCTCGGCGACCTCGGCCTTTTTGGCCATGGCCTCGTCCTTTTTGCCCTGTCCCATCAGCACGCCGATCTCCTTGGAGATCTTGTTGCGGCTGGCGCGCAGGTCATCGGCCTCCTTCTGAGAGGCGCGGTAGAGACTGTCCAGCTCAATGACCTCATCGACCAGGGGCAGCTTAGCGTCCTGGAATTTATTTCGGATGTTCTGTTTGACGATCTCGGGGTTCTCACGGACAAATTTTAAATCCAGCATTGGTTATTCTCCTCTTTTATCTTATTCGTAGCTAAGCAGCCGGATGCCGCCGAAGCCGTACATCAGACTGTATTGATCGGTGTAATAATGCAGCGTGCCGTTCACGGCGATCCGCTCATAGGGACTGTAAAGGGGGATGCGGTAGGCCTTTTCCAGGAAGGCCCGTTCCAGGGCCGCGGTGATCAGAAGCTTGGTTCCGTTCGGCGCGTTGGCAAAGCGTCCGTCTCCGCTTAAGGCACGGGACCAGTCCTGACAGCTCATCGTGATCTCGCTTCCGTCCACCGTAAGACTGAGCTGTTCCTCGGCCGGGTTCCAGCAGCCCAGCTCCGCGATGCGGTTCGGATAGGCCTCCGGGTCGAGATATTGCTGCATGTGCAGGAAGGGACTCAGAAATCCGCCCTCCCAGGCGCCGAAGCCTGCGGCATACGCGCCCTCCGGAACCGCGCGGTAGCGGGCCGCGGCATTGCCTGCCGGCTCCAGCGTGATCCTCCCGAAGCCCGCGGACGCAGCCGATGCACTGATCTGCTCACTGAGAAGCGCCGCCAGCGCCAGATCGTTTTCGTCAAGCTCGCCCTCGCTCCAGGCGACGCGGATTTTGATATCGCTGCCCCGCTGATACAGCCCGGCAGCGGTCAGCTCCGAAAGAGCCCGGGCAAACCATTCGGAAGCCTCGTCCCGATAGAGCTCGCTGATCTTACCGGCCTCCGCGCTTCCGCGATAAGAGGAAGCAGGGTCGTTGAACAGATCGTAGAAAAACTCATCGCTCATGAGGCCCAAAGCCGCCTTGCCGCCGGCCGTCTCCGCCAGTCTGACACGGTCCAGGGAAAGCGAGAGAGCGCGCCGGAAAGCATCGTTTGAAAGGACGACACTGTTCTCATTGCCGCTTCGGTCAAGCTTTTGAAGCGCTTTGAGAGAGCTGTTGAAGAAAAGCGAACGCACGCCGCCCTCAGGCACCGTATACAGCTTTGAGCCCTTGGGCGCAGTCTCGGCGCCGCAGAGCGTCAGCAGGGAAAGCTCGCCCTTTTCGAAGGCCTCTTTCTGCTCCTCCGCCGTCATTTTCTTCAGCGTGAGACGCGTCGTTTCATATTGCTGACGGTATTCTCCGTCGATCTCGGCCGCCGTATAGGAAACCAGGAAGCCGTCCTTTTTCTGCCAGCCGTACCAGTTTTCGTTCTGTACCAGCACGATCTCCTGCTCGTTCATCTTCTCCAGACGGTAGGGCCCGCAGGAGAGGAAGCTGCTCTTGGAGGTACCGTAATCGGTCACAAAGAGCTGATTTTCCGAATACCGCCGGCCTGACTCATAGAGCTCGGCGGGGACGAGAAAGCTGCGCGTGCAGGCCTCCAGAAAATAAGGAAGATCGGTATACTCACGCGTGACATAACGGATCGTATAGCTATCCGCCTTATACAGCCCGACCGTGTCCTCGTACTCGAAGCGCTCGGTCGGCTGAGAGTAGATCAGGTAGAAGCAGGCATCCTCGGCGCTGTCGCCCCAGCGCTCGGACTTGGTGATGACCTGCTGCAGAAGAGCAAGGCTCTCGTCCGTGACGGGGACGCGGCCCTTCTCGTCAGCCAGGGCGATCAGGCTCCTGTACGCGCTGACATCGAAGTAAAGATAGCCGTAATAATCCACGAAGGTCTGCAGGGAGTAATCATCCAGGAAACGAAGACCGTCCTGCGTGGCGATGAAGATCTCGTAGCCCTCCGGCGTGGTATAGATACCGTCCTCGCCCTTTACCAGGTCCGCAAGGGCATAGGAGGCGTTGGTATAATTTTCAAGCTCGTGGAACTCGAAGGAGTAATACTCAAGGGCACCGGCCAGGGCCGCCGAGCCGGAGCAGAAGGAAACCGCACGGCTGTTCTTCATTTCCGGGTCGAGCAGGTACTTCATGGAGGCAATATAATCATCCGCCGTAATGGACGTCCCATCCTCCCAGCGGGCGGAGGGATTCAGACGGATCTCATACACATAGCCCCGGGTGATCTCGGAGGAGCTGACGCCGTAAGGAAGGCGGACCGCATATTTTTCCAGATCCTCCGTGTGAAGCTGCGTGACGTCCGTGACGGAATCGGCCAGCTCATAAACCCACTGGAAGCTCTGCTCCGCACTGTTTTTTACGGTGACGCTGACCAGGGCGGAGGAAAGCAGGTCAAATAAAAAGCCCTCCTCTTCGGTGCGCAGCGCATGCGGATTCAAAACGGACGGCAGCTCCTGCATGCCTAACGTAAGCTCATGCTCTCCGACCTTGACATCGGGCCTTGGACGGCAGCCGGACAGGACAGACAGCGCAAGCACAATTGCGAGACAGAGGGCTAAAGCTCGGTTAACAGCTGGTTTCATAGCAAAACTCCCTAGTAATAGTTATATCATTATAGCATCGCAGGGAAATGATTTCAAGCAAAAAAGGGAGTGTGCAAAAATCAATTTGCACACTCCCTTATGCTGTTTGATCATGCGCAGAGGAGGCAAAGGATCAGCCCGATCAGAAGCCCTATGCCGCCGATCAGGATGAAATGCCCGAAGGCAGGCCGCTCCTTGGCAAGCTTGCGCTCCCGGTATTCCCCGAAGGACTCGGGGCGTTTATCCTTTCCGTAATACTCTTCCCTTTTTCTGGCACTGATGAGCGGGGTAAAAAGCCGGGAGGCCGTCAGGCTGAGGGCAAAGCCGATGCCTAAGAATCCTCCCTCGCCGGAGATCCAGGCGAGGCCGCCTAGCCCGAGGAACACCGCTCCGGCGCAGCAAAAGGCGTCGGCCAGAGCCGTCAGCACGATTTCGCGCCCGGTCATGACGCTTTCCAGCTCCGAGCCGTGCATCGCACGGTATCGCAGCAGGAAGATCAGACCGGCGGAAAGCGCAAAGGCGAAAAGCGTCCAGAGTATTCTTTTGAGCGTAAGGTCTTTTTTCATTATTCCTTCATCATTTCCTGATACTTCTCGAATTCCGCATCATTGCAGCGAACGAAGTGACCGGGTACGATCTCGCGCAGGGTCGGCTGCTGCTGACTGTAGTCATGCTCCGCCAGGGGATTGTAGACGATACGGACACGGTTCTTCTCGTAGTTCGGATCCGGCAGAGGAATAGCGGACAGAAGAGAACGGGTATAAGGATGAAGCGGATGAGCAAAAAGCTCCTCGGAGGTCGCCAGCTCGACCAGATTGCCGAAGTACATGACGCCGATGCGATCGGAGAAATACTTTACAACGGAAAGGTCGTGGGCGATGAAAAGGACGGTCAGGCCAAGCTCCTCGCGAAGCTCGTTCAGAAGGTTGATGACCTGCGCCTGAATCGAAACGTCCAGAGCGGATACGGGCTCGTCGGCAATGATCAGCTCGGGGTTCATGACGACCGCACGGGCGACGCCGATACGCTGACGCTGTCCGCCGGAGAACTCGTGAGGATAACGGCCGGCATGCTCGCGGACGAGGCCGACGCGCTCCAGCAGCTCATAAACACGGGCATCGATCTTTTCCTTGTCCTTCTCGCCCTGGATGACCATGCCCTCGGAAATGATCTCGCGGACAGTCATACGGGGATCGATGGAGGAAATGGGATCCTGGAAAATCATCTGGATCTTGGTCGTCATTCTGGGATCCGCGTGACGGTTGTCGTATTTGGCGGCATCGATTTTCTCACGCAGCTCCGCGATGCGGGCAGCCGCAGCCTCTTTGGCTTCTTTAAGCTCCTCGCCCGTGACGCCTTCCTTCTTCTTGGCCTTGATATCGGCCTTCAGCTGATCGATTTCCTTTTTATAGCCCTGAACACCGGCCCCGATGCGGACGCCCTTGAACCAGACGTCGCCGGAGGTCGGCTCATACAGACGGATGATGGTACGTCCGGTCGTCGTTTTACCGCAGCCGGACTCACCGACAAGGCCGAAGACCTCGCCCTTTTTGATCTCGAAGGAGACATCGTCGACAGCCTTCAGATTGCCGAAATACTGGCAGAGATGATCAACGCGGAGAAGAACCTCACCCTCGGCCGGATTCGTGCTTAAATTCATTTCTTCAGCCATGTCAGTTTTCTCCTTTCTCTTTCATTCGGGCGATACGGTCCGTTACGATCTTGGGAGGCTCTGTCTTCGGAGCATCCGGATGGAGCAGCCAGGTCGCGGCATAATGCGTATCGGTGATTTCAAAGAGCGGAGGCTCCTCCTCAAAGTCGATCTGCAGCGCGTACTTGTTGCGGGCCGCAAAAGCATCGCCCTTAGGCGGATAGATCATGTTGGGAGGCGTACCGGGGATGGCTTCCAGCTTTTCCTTGGTGTCCAGATCGGGCATGGAGGCCAGAAGCGCCCAGGTGTAGGGATGACGGGGATCGTAGAATATCTCCTCGGAGGTACCGTACTCTACGATCTTGCCGGCGTACATGACGGCGATCTTGTCGGCCATGTTGGCGACGACGCCGAGGTCATGCGTAATGAAGATGATGGAAAGGTTTCTTTCCTTTTTCAGCTTGTTGATCAGCTCGAGGATCTGGGCCTGAATGGTCACATCCAGCGCGGTGGTCGGCTCGTCGCAGATCAGGATATCGGGATCGGCCGCCAGCGCGATGGCGATAACGATACGCTGACGCATACCGCCGGAAAACTCGAAGGGATACTGCATGAAGCGCTTGCGGGGCTCGGAGATACCGACCTCCTCCATCAGCTTCAGGGCACGGTCCTTCGCCATACGCTTGGTGACCTTATTGACGACACCGGCTGCGTTGGCCTTCAGGTGATCGATGACCGCCACACCCTCTTCGGAATAATTGCGGCTTCCCTTTTCGGCCAGAGCCTCTTCGTAACGGCTGCAGAGACGCTCGCAGATGGAGGCGATCTCCTCGCGGGCAAGGTCCTGGTCCTGGATGGACGCGGGAACGACCTTCCACTCGGGGGCCACGCCGTGCTTCTGCACGTACTTGTCATACTTCATCTGCTCTTTGGCAAAGCGCTTGGCCTCGGTCTCGTTCTTATGGATACCGGTCTTGTAGATCGTGAACGCGGTCTTAATGGAGGAACCAAAGGTATAGGCGGTCACATCCTTGTTGATGGTCAGCGGATCGATGGATTCGGCTACCTGCTTGGACAGCGTGTCCAGCAGCTTTTCCAGTTCGGCCACGGGCGTGTCGGCACTCAGGATAACGGGGACCGCGGCCTTGAGAGCCTCAACGGTCTCCTCCTTGCGGGCATAATGCTTATCGGCGGAGAAGGAAAGCGCCTTCTCGGTCTTGGCGATGAAATCGAGCATGAAGTTCTCGTCAAGATAACGGCGCAGGAATGCGTTCATCTCGGCGACGGAGCCGAATTCGGGCAGCTCCTTTTCTCCGAAGGTCAGATAGTAGCCCATGGAGAAGAAGTTCGGTGCGTCCGCCGCATGAGCGCGGTCGAGGATCTCCTTGACCTTGGTAAGGGGGGCGACCAGAGAGGAATAGTCATTGCTGCGGACGGAGCGGCCGATACCGGAGGAGATCTCCTTCAGGGCTTCATCCATGGCCGGCGCTTCCTCATAAACGACATAGCGGTTCTTGGCCTTGGCGGCGCGGCGGACGATGTCCTTGAGCGTAGCCTTGGGATCGGTCGTAAAGGCATTCTTCTCAATCAGGAAGAGGACCTCTCCGATATCGTCGGAGGCCTCACCGGCAGCGGCATAGGCCTCGTTGTCGGCCTTCTCGAGTTCGATGTGCTTGGTCTCGAACTTGTCGAAATCACGGCACATAGCGGTAAGCTCATCCGCCTTCTTCTTGTCGGTATTGCCTGCCTCGTCCTTAGCGATCGCCTCGATCATCGTCTCGTTCAGGAGCTTCAGGTAGGAGTTGAACTCCTTGCGGCTGGCCTCCTGACGGGCCTTGCCCTTCAGGAGCATGGCCTCGGTCAGCTGACGGCCGATCCGCATGATGGGGTTAAGGGAGGACAGAGGATCCTGGAAGATCATCGCGATTTTATCGCCGCGGATCTTGTAGAATTCGTCCTCGGGCATTTTCAGAAGGTCGGCCTTATCGTAGAGGATCTCGCCGCCCTCGATGATGGAGTTGCCGGCAAGGATGCCCAGGATGGCCTTGCTGGTAACGGATTTTCCGGAGCCGGACTCGCCGACGATGGCCAGCGTTTCGCCTTCCTTGAGCGTCAGATTGATGCCGCGGACAGCCTGGACCTTACCGGAGACGGTACGGAAGGAAACGCGAAGATCACGTACTTCAAGTTTATTGTCTTTTTCCATGATACTATTCCTCCGATCCGCGCAGCGTGGGGTTGAACGCATCGCGGAGACCGTTTCCGAAGAGGTTGAACGAGATCTCCAGGAGCGCGATGAAGAGCGCCGGGAAGAAAATGACGTGCGGCGCGATAGTCAGACAGCTCTGTCCGGAGGACAGCATGGAGCCGACCGAGCTCATGGAACTGGAATCCAGATTGATGATGCCCAGGTAGCTCAGAGAGGTTTCGGAGAAGATGACTCCGGGGATGACCAGAACAGAGCCGGTGATAATGGTACCGAGGCTGTTCGGGAAAATGTGCTTGAACATGATGCGGAAATCGCTTGCGCCCAGTGTGCGGGCCGCCAGAATGTATTCCTGGTTCTTAAAGCGGTAGAACTGCATACGGACACGGCTGGCCATTCCGATCCACCCTGTCATGACGAAGGCGAACAGAAGGGCCGGGACGACACCGATCTTCTTGGCCAGATGCAGGTTAAACAAGACTGTGACGACTGTAAACGGTACACCTGCCAGAATATCCGAGATACGCTCCATGATCATGTCGACCGCGCCGCCGTAGTAACCCTCGATGGCACCGTAGATCGCGCCGATGGTCAGGTTGATGATGGAGACGACCACTGCCAGCAGGAAGCTGAAGCGGGCGCCGCTGGCCAGACGGGTGAAAATGTCGAAGCCGCGTTCATCGGTTCCGAAGATGAAGGAGGGCTCGAAGCCGTAGCGATAAATGAAGTACTCGTAGGGGTTGACTCGCAGCACATAGCTGTAGCCGCGGGAGGCCGTACCGGTACGGGAAGCATAACGGTAGCGCGCAGCGGTATCGCCGCTGTTGAAGGGATCGCTGGCCAGACGGACGGTGCTGGTGTAATCGTCCTCGCCGGAGGTCAGATAGCAGGGAACGAAATTGCCGTTGGCATCCAGCTTGGCATTGCCCTTACGGTCGGACTCGTACCAGATGGCGGAGTTGTTGTCGCCGATCTCGGTAGCGGTGCGGGGCAGGATGACCTGGCGGCCGGTCTCGTCCTGATAATCCTGGAGAGCTTTATACTCATCATAGGTATAGGTGACGATGAAGGGCTTGACCGCACGGTAGCTGTCGATGCGATAGGTCATCAGGGTGCTCGTCATGCCGAAGATATCGGTCTGGGTCTTGACCTTCTTGATGTCGCTCGCCAGAACATCGCACTCCATCTCGATGCCCATGGCCTTGTACATGTTGTAGGTGGACTGAGCGGTCTCGACCTTTTTGGAGCCGTCCCAGATGCCGGTGCCTTCCATGAAGTCCAGCTTGGGGATCAGGTACTGATAGTAGCGAAGCATGGTTTCGCTCTTGTAGCTCTGGGTATAGCCATGCGTATCGGCCCAGGGACCGACGATGGCGAAGAGAACCAGGATCAGAATGATGATGGCCGCGACGACGGAGGATTTGTTCTTGCGGAAGCGCAGGAAGGCATCCTTGAAATAGCCGATGGGCTTGGTCTCGAGCTTGACGTCATGAAGCTCGCGTCCCTCGCCGACAGGCGCGAATTTTTCCTTGGGGAAGGAATACTTGGCAAACTGTTCGTTGTTCATAATCAGCGCGCCCCCATTCGGATACGAGGATCGATGATGCCGTAGCTGATATCAATGACGATACCGGCGGCAAGACCGATGAACGTATAGAAAATCGTCAGCAACATGAAAAAGTTATAATCGGGAGCCGGCTGCGCCTGAATAGCACCCAGGTAAAGCTCGCCGACACCGGGAACGGTGAAGATTCGTTCAATAATAAGCGAACCGCTCATGATACTGATGAACTCACCGAGAATCATCGGGAAGATAGGGACCATAGCATTGCGGAGGGCATGACGCACCGTTGCCTGAGCCCGGGTAAGGCCCTTGGTACGGGCAAGCAGCATGAAATCGGAGGTAAGCACCTCGGTCAGCTCCGCTCGGGTGTAACGGGCAAAGCCGGCGATCGTTCCGAAGGACATGGAAAGAATAGCCGGGATGGCCGATTTAATGTAGGTCCAGCTCCAGGCACCGTCGGTAACCTTAACGAGTGCGCCGGAAATACCAAGCTTGAAATAGAAAATATACTGAACAAGGAAGGCATAGATGAAGGAAGGCACGGAGACGAAAATCATGACGCCCGTGGAGATCACATGATCCTGCCACTTGTTTTTCTTCAAAGCCGCAAAAATTCCAAGGCCGAGGCCAAGGGGAATCGAGAAAAGAATCGTAACCAGATTCAATACAACAGTAAAAGGAAGTCGATTGACGAAGATCGACCAGACCTCATTGCCGGTCTTGTAGGTTTCACCTACGCCGAAGTTTCCCTGAACGGCATACTTCAGAAAACGTCCATACTGTACAAGAATAGGCTTGTCCCATCCCAAAAGTTCACGACGTCTCATAATCAGCTCGTAGTCCTTGCCGACCTGTTCGATCGGAGCATTGGGCAGGAGCTTGACAAGGATGAAGCACATGGTGCAGATGATGAAAAAGGTCATCAGCATCAGCGCTATACGCTTTAAAATGTATTTGAAAAGATACATTTTTCCTCCCATCTTTCGAGTTGAAGACAGTTCCTCAACAGCAAACCGAAAGTTTCGTTTCCTCCGCTTCCGGAGTTTTTTCTTTTTGTTAGTTTAAATATAAAGTGCGAAAAAGGGCCGGGCGCCCGGACAAAGCCAGCGCCCGGCCCTTCGGTTTTAAATCAGAAAACTAAAGTAAAAGAATTACTTGTAGTTAAGGATACCGCCCTCAGAAGCGACGTACTCTTCCCATTCGGTGTCGTCCATCGCGAAGGTGCACCACTTAAGACCGCCGTGGCCTACACCCAGAAGATCCTCTTCGGTCTTGTAGATGTAACGCATGCAGCGCAGAGAAGCAGTAGCATCGGTAGAGGTGGGGAATACGTGAGCGATGTTCAGCAGGTAGCTCTCGCAGGCAGCCAGAACGTGGATACGGTCGGCGCTGGGAGCGGAGGAACCAAGGGTAAGGGCCTCGGTCTCGCCGGTGGGCTCACCGTCAGCACCAAGGACAGAAGCCTGGATCTCGTTGCCCTGCAGGCAGTTGCTCAGCCAATCATAGATGGAAGCACGATAGTTCTTGCCGTTCAGCTCGATGTCAAGGCTGTACTTGCTCTGGCTGTAATCGGTGAACGCATCGTAACGAAGAGAACCGGTAAGGCACTCAAGCATGCTGTAGGGATTGAACTGAGAGCCGGAGTAACCGACGAAGAAGAACAGATCCAGAGAACCGTTGCGGAGGTATTCACCCCAGCCGGAGGAAGGAAGATTGCCGGCCTGAACGAAGGACAGATGACCTTCGAAGGGAGTGCCTTCAACAGCCTTGGTCCAGTTGGAGCTCAGGTACTCGTAACCCTGGATGTAGATGTTGCTGGAGGAAGGAAGACCGATAGCGATCTGAACTTCCCAGTTGCCGTTGGCAAGAGCGGTAGCATCGATGTAATCCATCTCAACAGCCGTGTTGTAAGCGCTGGTGAACAGCTCCTTGGCAGCGGTGGGATCGTAACCGGTGATGGAAGCGATCGCATCGTCACGGGTAGCATATTCCTTACCTTCGCCCCAATCGTCAGACAGACCCCAGAAGTTAAGGATAGCATCCTTAGCCTCATCGGTGGAACGGTAGGACATACCGGTGTCGGGATCAGCGATGATAGCGGAAGACAGGTAAGCGGGAGCAACGCCGCACATAGGATCAAGGGTCTTGTTGTAGTCGGTACGGTTCAGAGAGTAGCTCATAGCCCAGCGGAAATCGTCGATGGCAAGAACGGTCTTGTTGACGATGTTGCCGGCGGTTACGGGGGTAGCAATCTCTTCCTTAGCCTTCAGGTTGCTGTAGTCGGGGTTCATGGCAAGATACCAGGTGGACTCGGAATCGCTGAAGTAGGTGTAGGGGCTGCTGTAGTAGTCGTCCATATCGGCGGCCTGCAGACCATAGGAGTCAAGCTCGCCCTTCAGGAACATTTCAAGACGGGTGGAGTTCTCAGAAACCTTCTTGTAGAGGATGTTATCGCACATGTAGGTGTTCTCAACATACTCACCGGCCTGATAACCGTGCCAACCCTCGTTACGGGAAAGGATGATCTCGGCGCCCTCGGTGTAGGAGGTCAGCTTGTAGGGACCAAAGCCGACATAGGTGTCAACGCTGGTGCCGTAGGTGCTGGTGTAAACGCCGTCGGTAACGGAAGCACACTGCTCATACAGAGGAGTGTAAACCAGGAAGAAGGAGGTGCAAAGCTCGTAACGGAGATAGAAGTTATCATCCATCGCGTTCTTCAGAACGACATACAGATCGTAGTCGCCGTCAGAGAAGAAACCAACCTCGGAGAAGTCGATCTCGGGCCATACGTTCTTGTAGCAGAAGAAGCCCCAGGGCTCGTTGGGATCGGTGCACCAGGCATCGAGCAGGCCGTACAGAGCCTCGGAATATTCCTCGTTGGCAAGGATCTCGGTAAGGGACTTGCCGACCATGTCCTCAGGAGCGCCGACACCAAGCAGCATGGGCCAGAAGCCGAGCATACCGTACTTGTCAACGTAGCTGGAGTAGTTCTCGATGGACCAAGCGCCAACGTAGCACTCATCCGGATAGAAGAATACGTTGTCAGCGATCTCGGCGGGAACCTGAGTTCCATCCTGACCGGCTACAACATAATCCCACTCAATACCCTGATAAGGAGCAGCGCCGGCACCGCCGGTGCAGTCCTCGATCGTGGAGGAACCCTGCTTGACATAATTCTCGGAGTTGTAGATCTTCAGATCGCCGCTGGCATAGAAGGAGTCAGCACGGAAGTTGGCAGCTGCGGGATTAAGGAGGAGCTTCATGGAATCAACAAAGCTCTGAGCAGTGATCTTCTCACCGTTGTCGAAGGTCAGGTTGTCTTTGATGGTGATCTTGTAAACACGATCCTCATCACCCTCTTCGATGCCGTACTTGCCGACGAAGTCAGCGGTAACGTCAACGGGGAAGTCCTTCGCCATAGAGGGAACGATGGCGTAGCCGTCAAAGTTCGCATTGTAGTCGAAGGTGTACAGAGAGTCCTCAGTGTAGTTCAGAACATACGTAGAGGAGCTGGAGGTATAGGTGTGGATATTCCAGTTATCGGGAATATCGGAGGGACCCATACGATAGGTGTAGGTCTTTCCGTCGTCCATGTAAGAAGGCTTCTGGGGTTCCTCGGGCTTCTTGCAGGCAACGCAGGAAAGGACCATGCCCACTGCCATCAGAATGGCAAGAGCAGCGCGCAGGTACTTTTTCATTTGTTTCTCTCCTTTTTTTTGAATCCAAACCGATATATTCCGAGTGTTTTCCTCCGAAAGGGGGAAACCGTCTCAAAAACCGATTTGATTTCAAGAGTATATCATTTTACGCTTTAATATGCAAGATTTTTTTTCGTCACCGCCTGTTTTTTGCAGATACAATGCAGAAGCTTCGTCAAATATACTTTTTTTACGCATAAAATCGTGCTATGATAACGGAAAACAACGCATTCGGAGGCTTTCCTTTTGAAAAAACCTTATCTTTCCGGTCTGCGGGACGGTCTGCCGATCGGGCTGGCCTATCTCTGCGTTTCCTTCGGCTTCGGCATCCTGGCCACGCAGGGAGGGCTGAGCACCCTCGAGGCCGCCGTGACCTCGGCCGTCAATCTGACCTCCGCCGGGCAGACCGCCGCCATCGGCATCATCGCCGCAGGCGGAACGCTCTTTGAAATGTTTCTGACCCAGCTGGTGATCAATCTGCGGTACTCGCTGATGGGGCTCTCGCTTTCGCAGAAGCTTGCCCCCGGCTTTTCCGTCGGACACAGGCTCCTCGCCTCCTTCGGCATCACGGACGAGATCTTCGCGCTGATGATCCGCTCGCCCGAGCCGGTCACGCCGCGCTACATGTACGGCGCCACGCACGTCTCGGTGGTCGGCTGGATCCTCGGCACCTTTCTCGGCGCGTCGGCCGGAAGCGCTCTGCCCGCCTCCCTGCTGGGGGCCATGGGCATCCTGCTCTACAGCATGTTCATCGCCATCATCGTGCCGCCGGCCAAAGAGAGCCGGCCCGTTCTCTTCAGCGTCCTGATCGCGGTCGCGGTCAGCGTATTCCTCTATTATGTGTTCCCCGCCGTGTCCTCCGGCTTTTCGGTCATCATCTCCGCCGTCGGCGCCTCGCTCCTGATCGCCTGGCTCCGGCCCCTCCCCGATGAGGAAGAGGAGGTCCGCGTATGAACGTCTATATCTATATCGCCGTGATGGCGGTGACCACCTATCTGATCCGGATGATCCCGTTCACCCTGCTCCGCAAAAAGATCCGCTCGCCGTTTTTCCGGAGCTTTCTGTACTACATGCCTTACGCGGTGCTGGCCGCGATGACCTTCCCGGCGGTTTTCTACTCGACCGGAAGTCTCCTGACCGCGATCGCAGGCGCCGCGGCGGCGATCGTGCTGTCCCTCATCGGCCTGCCGATGATCCTGGTCGCGGTGATCGCGGCTGCGGTCACGTTTCTGACCGGAAAACTGTAAAGAAAAACTCATGCCCGCATTAGCGATAGCCCGATAAGGATGCTTTTGGGAATGTGGATTTTGTACGGCTAAATCCGATGCTCGATAGGATTGTGGATAAATCGGAATTTGCGGAGGTAAAAAGAACGGATGAGAATACTTATTATAAATTGCAGTCCTGTTAGAAATGGTGCAACTTCGGAGATTGTAAATATTGTAAGTAATAGTGTGAGCGTAGGAAATGAAGTAAGAAGCATCTGCATTGACGATTATGAGATAGCTTTGTGCAGAGGCTGCAGAACCTGCCATACCACGGCAGAATGTTTCCAAAAAGATGATGTGACCAAACTGATGGCACATTATGAGTGGGCAGATAAAATAGTATCTGTATCACCTTCATATTGGGCAGATATTCCGGGACAATTCAAGGTATTTATAGATAGATGTACACCTTGGTGTAATACGCATGAGCCACATGCAAAACTATCTGCCGGCAAAAAGGGCTATACCATCGCATTGAGAACAGGTTCAAGTATGCATGAATGCGAAAGAATCATTAGCAGTATTGAACACTTTTATGGTCATTTGGAAATTGAATCTTGTGGCAAATTAGGTCTATGCTCCGTTGAATATAAAGAAGATGTAGCCAAAAGAATTGATGAAATAAAGGATTTTTGTAATAGTATTTTGAAATGACCAATCTAGCTAATGTTTGTCAACTACTATTTTGAGTCAGCTGAGCCTAAAAAAGGGTATACAAAGTAAGCCCGTCTAGTTGCAGGCTGAAAAAATAGTTGTATAATTAAGATGGTCTACCTGTAGAGTTCCATTGCTCTTGC
>JAZQNF010000129.1:0-11657 GCA_045627225.1 Bianqueaceae bacterium | reverse complement strand
CTGACCCGCGACATCATCGGCGCGAAGGCCTCCGGCTTTGCCGGCACCGTCGCCGTCGACTATCCGGCCACGCCCCTCAAGAAGATCACCGCCGAGAATCAGCCCAGTTGCGTGATCAAGAGCTTCCCCGAATTACTGAATGTCCTGCCCGGCGGCGGCGTTTTCGACCCCGACAAGGCAGAACGGAGAGGAGTACAGCAATGAACTACCGTCTTGCAGGCGAAGATGCCATGGCCCGCGCCTTCGACAAGGTCTACGCGGCCGGCACCGACGATTATCACATGATCCCCCTGAACCTCACCGATAAGGACGGCGCGCCCGTCGGTCTGGTGAAGCCCGGCGACGGTGTCATCTTCTGCTGCCGCCGCGGCGAGCGCGAGGTCGAGCTGACCGACGCGTTCACCGACCCGAACTTCACCGGCTTCGCCCGGAAGAAGATCGAGCCTCTCGACTTCGTGATCCTCACGATGTACAACGAGAAATACACCTACCTGCCCATCGCCTTCGCGCCCTCCAAGGTGCAGAAGACCCTGGCTGAGACCGTCTCCGCCGCGGGGCTCAAACAGCTCCACCTGGCCGAGAGCGAGAAATACGCCCACGACACCTTCTTCTTCAACGGCGGCAACCAGACTCCGTTCCCCGGCGAGGACGACGTGAAGATCCCCTCCCCCAAGGGCATCGGCTTCGACCAGGTGCCCAGCCTCTCCCTCCCCAAGGTGGAAGAGACCCTGGAGGAAGGCCTGGAGAAGGGCTACGACTTCATCGTCACGAACTTCGCGAACGGCGACGTGGTCGGCCACACCTCCAATGACGCCGCGAAGCGCAGCGCCACCCGCGCCGTCGACGAGTACGTCGGCCGCGCCCTCCGCAAGGCCCTCGCCTGCGGCTACACCGTCTTCGTCACCGCGGACCACGGCAACATCGAGATCCTCCGCAAGAGCGACGGCGGCCCCCACGTGTCCCACACCTGCAACCAGGTCGCCTGCATCGCGGTCGGCCCCGAGGGCGACGCCGGCATCCGCATGGTCAAGCCCTCCGGCAAGCTCTGCGACGTAGCTCCCACCGTGCTCGCGGCGATGGGCCTCGGCAAGCCCGCCGAGATGGAAGGCGAGCCCCTCTTCTCCTTCGAGAAGAAGAGCAAGGTCCTGCTCCTCATCCTGGACGGCTGGGGGCTGGGCGAAGAAAACGAGAACAATCCTCTGTACTCCCAGGAGACGCCCGTCTGGGACGGCCTCCTCGCGGAGCACGCCTACGCAAAGCTGGACGCCTCCGGCCCCGCCGTCGGCCTCGCCGAGGGTAAGACCGGCAACTCCGAGGCCGGCCACATCAACCTGGGCAGCGGCCGCGTGGTCGCGCAGGACGACGTCCGCCTCGACAACGCGATGAAGGACGGCTCCTTCGCGAAGAACCCCGTGTTCCTCGACGTCATCGACAAGGTCAAGGCCCGCGGCGGCGCGCTGCACCTGTTCGCGCTCCTCACCAAGAAGAGCTCCCACGGCTCCATCGACTACCCCACGGCCCTGCTCGACATGGCCAAGGAAGCCGGCCTCACCGAGGTCTACGTCCACATCATCTTCGACGGCCGTTCCACCGATCCCGGCACCGGCAGCGCGCTCCTGCGTGAGTTCGGCGGCACGATGGAGGAAAAGGGCGTCGGCCTGATGGTCTCCGGCATCGGCCGCGGCATCGCGCTCGACCGCGACATGAACTGGGGCAGAATTCTCACCGCCTATCAGTCCCTGACTGAGGGCAAGGGAACGCAATATCAAGAGTAACAAACTCATCATAAATGAAGGAGAGTGTACTATGGATCAGGTTTTGAAAATCGGTATTATCGGCTGCGGCGCGATCGGCAAGGATCATTGCCGCCGCATCATCGAGACGGTTCCCGGCGCTACGGTCGTAGCTGTTTCCGACTATGTCGCGGAAGCCGCCGATTCCACCGCCGCCCGCTACGGCATCCGTTCCTACGGAAACGACTGCGACGGCATGATCAAGGATCCCGAGGTCGAGGCTGTCGTCATCACCTCCATCGATCCCACTCATCACGATTACGTCATGAAGGTTCTCGCCGAGAAGAAGTGGTGCTTCTGCGAAAAGCCCCTCAGCCAGAACGCCAAGGACTGCGAGGAAATCATCAACGAGGAAGTCAAGCTCGGCAAGCGCATGATCCAGGTCGGCTTCATGCGCCACTACGACCGCGGCTACGCGGAAATGAAGCGCATCATCGACTCCGGCGAGATCGGCGCTCCCCTGGTCATCAAGGCCTGCCACCGCAACGTTTCTCAGGGCCCCGGCTTCAAGACCGAGAACGGTGTCACGAACGTCGCCATCCACGAGCTCGACATCTGCCGCTGGCTGCTCGATGACGAATACGAGGATGTTCAGTGCGTGAAGGTCCGCCAGAGCGCCAACTCCAACAAGGGCTACGACAATCCTCAGGTCATGCTGATGCGCACCAAGAAGGGCTGCTTCATCGACGTCGAGGTTCAGGTGGCCGACGGTTACGGCTACGATATCCAGTGCGAGGTCGTTTGCGAGAACGGTACGGTCAAGCTTCCTGATCCCTATGCCGTCGTTCGCCGCAGCCGTCCCGCCGGCTGGGATTCTCTGAACCCCGCCGAGTCCATGCCCATCATGACCGACTGGAAGGAGCGCTTCATCGAAGCCTACGACATCGAGTTCTGCAAGTGGGTCGAGGCCGTCCACGCCGGCAAGCTCACCGGTCCCTCCGCCTGGGACGGTTACGTTGCCTGCGTCGCCGGCGATGCCCTGAACGCTTCCCGCGGTACCAGCCGATTCCTGAAGGTTGAGACCATGGAAAAGCCCGAGATTTACAAATAATCTGCTCATACATAAAGGAGAAATCACAATGGCTAAAATTCGAGTCGGTGTCGCCGGTTACGGCACCATCGGTCAGCGTCTGGCTGACGGCGTTGCCCTGCAGGGCGACATGGAACTGGTCGGTATCGCGGATCTGGCCCCCACGCTGGCCATCCGCGCACTGCGCGAAAATGATATGATCGGCGCCAATGGCGTCGAGTACAAGCTGTACCTGGTCGACGGCGCCGACAAGGCTGCCTTCGACGCACTGGACATCCCCGTAGCGGGCTCCTTCGAGGAGCTTTGCCGGAACGTCGATGTCATGCTGGACTCCTCTCCCGGCGGCGTCGGTGCCAAAAACAAGGAGATCTACGAGCGCATCGGCGTCAAGGCGATCTTCCAGGGCGGCGAGAAGAACTCCGTCGCGGACGTCTTCTTCCACGGCTACGCGAACTATGAGAAGGGCCTCGGCCAGAACTATCTGAAGCTGACCAGCTGCAACACGACCGGTCTGATCCGTGCCGTGGATGCGCTGGACCGCGCCGTCGGCGTCGAGAAGGTCGCCATCACGATCATCCGCCGCGTGGCTGACCCCGGTGACTATCATCGCGGCCTGACCAACGCGCTGCAGATCGACAAGGCTCCCACCCATCAGGCCGTCGATCTGATGACCATCATGCCTCATGTCGAAGCGACCGGCATCCTGGTCCACACCCCCGTCACCCACGGGCACATCATCACCGTTCTGGCCACCGGCAAGGATGGCAAAAAGATCACGAAGGAAGAGGCGCTGGCCTGCTTCCAGGCGCATCCCCGCATCCGTGTCGTCACCATCGACGAGGGCTTCAAGGGCAACGCCAGCCTCTTCAAATACGCTCGTGACCTCGGCAACCGCCGCGGCGACATGTACGAGATCGCGATCTGGGCCGACTCCATCGTCGAGAGCGGCAACGACATCATGTTCGCCATCAACATCCCGCAGGAGTCCGTCACGATCCCCGAGACCATCGACGGCATCCGCGCTGCGATGAAGATGCAGCTGACCCGCGAGGAAGGTACCGCGAAGACCAACGAGTACCTGAAGATCGGACGCTTCAAGAAATAATTCTTCCTCTTTTCCGCCCGGGAGCGCGGTCCTTTTTGCCGTGCTCCCGGGTCATCCCATTCATTCCTTTGAAAGGACAATCCCTATGCGTTTTGGAATCCGTACTCTCGATGAGCTGCCCGTTGAGGGCAAAACCGTTCTCTGCCGCATCGACATCAATCAGCCGGTAGACCGTGCCACGGGTACCTTAAAAAGCATCAACCGCATCAAGGCCTGCATCCCGACCCTCGAGGAGCTTTCCTCCCGGGGTGCCCGCCTGGTTCTTATGGCACACCAGGGCAGCGATATTGAATATAAAAATTATTACACGACCAAACCTCACGCAAAAGTACTTGCGGAACTGCTCGGCCGTGATGTAAAATGGATCGATGACGTGTGCGGCCCCACCGCCCGCCAGATGATCAAGGATCTGAAAAACGGAGAGATCCTTCTGCTGGATAACGTCCGTTTCGTGGCCGAAGAGCAGACGCTCTTCGAAACCAAGCTGTGCCTGACCCACGAGCAGCAGGCACACACCCTGCTGGTCGAAAAGCTCGCTCCGCTCGCCGATTACTATGTCTGCGATGCCTTCGCGGCGGCTCACCGTGACCAGCCCAGCCTTTGCGGCTTCGAGCAGGTCCTGCCCTCTGCCATGGGCCGTCTGTTCGAAAAAGAATACTGCACCGTTTCCTCTGTCATGGAGGAGCCGGTACGTCCCTGCGTATTCGTGCTCGGCGGCGCCAAAATCGCCGACGCCTTCCAGATGATGGAGACCGTGCTTTCCCGCGGTATCGCCGACACGATCCTGACCGGCGGTCTGGTCGCCAACATCTTCCTGGCCTCCCTGAACCGGCCGATCGGTGCCGGAAGCATCGATTTTATCATGAAATCCAACTATGGCGAGTTCATCCCCAAGGCCGCCTCGCTCTACGAGCGCTACGGCAAGCGCATCATCCTTCCCACGGACCTTGCCTGGGTCTGCGACGGAAAGCGCTGTGAAGCCGCCATCGGAAATATTCCCGAAGAAGCCGCCTGCGTCGATATCGGACACGACAGCGCCGCTCTCTTCCGTCAGATCATCCTGGAGGCCAAGACCGTCTTCGTCAACGGCCCAGCCGGCGTTTTCGAGAAAAGCGAAAGCGAATACGGCACGAAGGAGATCTGGCAGGCACTGGCCGACACCGAGGGCTTTACGGTCCTGGGCGGCGGCGACAGCATCACCGCAACCGAAAAGTATCAGCTGACCGATCGGATCGGCTACATCTGCACGGGCGGCGGTGCCCTTATCCGCTTCTTAAGCGGCGAAGAGCTTCCGGTAGTCAAGGCCCTGCGCCATGGCTCCCAGCTATAAATCTAACGAGGTATGATTATGGAAATCCAAGAGAAAAAGCAGCTGCAGGCCTTTGCCGTCCGCATCCGCAAAGCCTGCATCTACGCCATTCACGCCATCGGCAGCGGCCACATCGGCGGCGCCCTGAGCATTGCCGACGTACTGAGTGTCCTTTATGAAAGAGAAATGAACATCGATCCCAAGAACCCCAAGTGGGAGGACCGCGATAAGCTGGTCTGCTCCAAGGGTCATGCCGGTCCTGCCGTTTACGGCACGCTGGCTCTCAAGGGCTATTTCCCCTACGAAGAGCTGACCACGCTCAACCGTCCTCACACCAATCTGCCCTCTCATTGCGACCGCAATAAGACCCCCGGCATCGACATGACCACCGGTTCTCTCGGTCAGGGCGCTTCTCTGGCTGCCGGCATGGCTTACGGCGACCGTCTGGCCGGCCGCAAGAACCGCGTCTTCCTGATCATCGGCGACGGCGAGTCCAACGAGGGTCAGGTCTGGGAGGCCTTCGCCTTCGCGTCCGCCAAGAAGCTCTCCAATCTGGTCGTTCTGATCGACTGGAACAAGCGTCAGCTTGACGGCTACGGCGAGGAGATCTACCCCGCTGCCAATCTGGAGGAAAAGGCCAAGGCCTTCGGCTTCGAGACCGTCACCGTCAACGGCGGCGATGTCGAGGCGCTGGCTGAGGCGCTCGAGGCTACCCGCAAGGGCGGCGACAAGCCCTATTGCATCGTGATGGACACCGTCAAGGGTGCCGGCATCGCCGATGTCGCAAACGCCAAGATGAACCACAGCATGCCCGTCAGCGACGAGCAGCTGGCCAAATGGAACGAAGAGCTCGACGCCGAGCTGAAGGAACTGGAGGGCTAAGACATGAACATCGTATACAACGGAGAAAATGATGCCCGTCTGGGCAAGGCCGTCATGGGTGAAACCGTCACCTCCATCCTGGAGGCGGATCCCAAGGCCGTCTATCTGGATTCCGATCTGATGAGCTGCATCGGCACGCTCAAATATGCCGCCGCTCATCCCGACCGTGCCATCGAGTGCGGTATTTCCGAAGCCAACATGATCGGCGTCGCCTGCGGTATGGCCGCAGCCGGCTTCAAGCCCATCTGCCATTCCTTCGGTATCTTTGCGTCCCGCCGCTGCTTCGACCAGCTCTTCCTGTCCGCCGGCTACGCCAAAAATGATATCACCGTCCTGGGCACCGATCCCGGCGTCACCGCTGCCATGAACGGCGGCACCCATATGCCCTTCGAGGATGTAGCCCTTTACCGCACCATCCCCACCGCGACCGTCATGGAGCCGGCCGATCCCAACGCCTTCATTTCCCTTCTGAAGCAGTGCCCCGATCTGCCCGGCGTGAAGTACATCCGCTTCGGCCGCAAGAGCTATGCCAAGATCTACGAAGACGGCACCCAGCTTGAAATCGGCAAGGCTGTTGTCCTCCGCGAGGGCACGGACTGCGCCATCGTCGCCTGCGGCATCATGGTCAACGAGGCCATGAAGGCAGCTGCCAAGCTGGAGGAAGAGGGCATCTCCTGCGCCGTCATCGACTCCTACACCATCAAGCCCCTCGACGCCGAGACTGTTCTTGCCTACGCGAAGAAGTGCGGCGCCATGGTCGTGGCTGAAAACGCCAACCGTCACGGCGGCCTTTACAGCGCCGTTCTTGAGGTTCTGGCCGAGAACAAGCCCATCCCCTGCGGCTGCGTCGCCGTTGAGGACGAGTACGGTGAGGTCGGCCCCCAGAGCTATCTGCAGGAGCGCTTCGGCCTGACCGCGGCCCACATCATCGAACAGGTCAAAAAGACCGTAGAAAGAAAATAAAATGAAGCTATCCTTTGGCTTTGGCAACGGCACCCAGGAGGTAGAGGTTCCCGAATCTCTCCTCCTGGGTGAATTGCATGCAAACTCTGTTGAGATCGGACTGACCGGCGAGGAGGAGGTCCGCCGCGCGCTGCGCGAGCCCATCGCCTCCAGACCCCTCCGTCAGATCGTCCGTCCCGGCGAAAAAATCGCCATCGTCACCAGCGACATCACGCGGCCCATGCCCAGCTACAAGGCCATGCCCGCCGTGCTCGACGAACTCTACGCCGCCGGTGTCAGTCCCTCCGATATCACCCTGGTCTTCGGCATCGGTTCACACCGTCACCAGACCGAGGAAGAAATGCGTCATCTGGCCGGCGAGCGCGCCTGGAACGAGATCCGCTGCATCGATTCCGATCCAGATGACTGCGTGCTGCTCGGCACGACCCGCGCCGGCACACCCGTTGCCATCACGCGCGAGGTCGCCGAGGCTGACCGTCGCATCCTGCTCGGCAACATCGAGTTCCACTATTTTGCCGGCTACTCCGGCGGTGCCAAGGCGCTGATGCCCGGCTGCTCCACGCCCGAGGCCATCCAGTGCAATCACCGGATGATGGTCCTGCCCGAATGCCACGCAGGCGCCCTGGATACCAACCCGCTTCGGATGGATATCGAGGAGGCCGGCGGTATCTGCGGCATCGACTTCATCGTCAACGCGGTCCTGAATGAGCACAAGGAAATCATCAAATGCGTCGCCGGTCACCCGATCCTGGCCCACCGCGAGGGCTGCCGCTTCCTCGACAGCCTCTTCCTGAAGGAGCTGCCCGAGCCCGCCGACATCGTCATCGTCTCGCAGGGCGGAGCTCCCAAGGATCTCAACCTCTATCAGACGCAGAAGGCGCTCGATAACGCGGCCCACGCGGTCCGCGACGGCGGCATCGTCATCGTCATCGGCTCCTGCCGCGAGGGCATCGGCGGCAAGGTCTTCGAGGACTGGATGGCCGAGGCCAGCTGTCCCAACGATCTGATCGAACGCGTCCGCACGCGCTTCCAGCTGGGCGGCCACAAGGCTGCCGCCATCGCCATGGTGCTGGCGCGCGCCGATATCTTCTGGGTCAGCGAGCTGCCCGACGAGGTCGTCCGCGGCTGCTTCCTGACTCCCATGCCCTCCGCGCAGGCCGCCTACGATGAGGCCAAGCGCCGTCTGGGCGACAATGCCACGGTGATCGCCATGCCCTTCGGCGGCGCCACACTCCCGAAAATCATAAAATAATACCAGGAGGCTATTATGTTTAATCCCGAAACCGTCTTCCTCGGCATCGCCCCCATCGGCTGGTGCAATGATGACATGCCCGAGCTGGGCGCCGAAAATACCTTCCGCCAGACCGTCAGCGAGATGGCGCTGGCCGGCTTTACCGGCTGCGAGATCGGCAACAAGTACCCCAAGTGCCCCAAGGAGCTCAAATGGGAGCTCGACCTTCGCGGCATGCGCATCGCCAGCCGCTGGTTCTCCTCCTTCATCCTGACCCAGCCTCTGGAGCAGGTCAAAGAGGACTTCAGCAAGGAGCTGGACTTCCTGGCCGCCGTCGGTGCGAACCGCATCAACGTCAGCGAGCAGAGCTACTCCATCCAGGGCAAGCTTGACACCCCCATCCTGACCGGCGGACACAAGTACGTCATGAACGATGAGGAGTGGGACCGCTTCTGCAAGGGCCTCAACGAGCTCGGCAAAATCGCCGTGGAGCGCGGCTTCAAGCTCTGCTTCCATCATCACATGGGCACGGTCGTCCAGACGGCCGCCGAAACGCGCCGCATGCTGGAAAACACCGATCCCCGCTACGTTTTCCTCTGCTATGACACCGGTCACTTCACCTTCGCGGGTGAGGATCCCCTGGCCATGCTCAAGGAATTCGGCGACCGCGTCGGCCACGTCCATCTGAAGGACATGCGCCTCAGCGTCGTCGAAGAGGTCCGCAAGAACGACTGGAGCTTCCTGCAGGCCGTCCGCAACGGCGCCTTCACCGTCCCCGGCGACGGCGATGTCGATTTTGACCCGGTATTCGAGCTGCTTTCCAAGGCCGGCTACGAGGGCTGGCTGCTGGTCGAGGCCGAGCAGGATCCTGCCAAGGCCAACCCGCTGGAGTACGCCATCAAGGGCCGCAAGTACATCGCCGAGCATACCGGTCTGTGATCGGAGGCCCGCATGTATTTTACCAAAGATTTGCACCGCGGCTACAATGCCTACATCGACAGCCGGACCGATGATCTCGGCACGCAGATGGATGTCGGCCTGCTCGTGCTCGAGCCCGGCGATTCCTACCGCATTTTCGAGGATGAAAAAGAGACCGCCGTCCTGCTCTTCCAAGGCGACGTCGAAATCAGCTGGAACGGTCAGCACTGCTGCGGCTCCCGCCCCGAGTGCTTCCGCTATGAGGCCTACTGCCTGCTGGCGCCCCGCCGCACGGAGATCGAGATCAGCGCCTACACCCACGCCGAGCTTTACATCCAGCAGACGGTCAACGAGCGCGATTACGAGGCCGTCATGTACACGCCCGAAACCGTCCAGACCCAGCACGCCGGCGCAAACGGCGAGCTGATGGGCGCCATGCACCGCGAGATCAAGACCTTCTTCGATTATGAGAACGCGCCCTTCTCCAACATGGTCCTGGGCGAGGTCATGAACTATCCCGGCACCTGGTCCTCTTATCCCCCGCATCACCATCCTCAGCCCGAGGTCTACTTCTACCGCTTTGACTATCCGCAGGGCTTCGGCGTCGGCTTCGCGAACGGCGAGATCCACCGCACCGGCCACAATGGCTGCCTGGTCATCAACGAGGGCTTCCACTCTCAGGCCGCCGCGCCCGGCTACGCGATGTGCTACGCCTGGGGCATCCGTCACCTCGACGGCGATCCCTGGCAGAAGACCCGCATCGACGACAAGGAGCATTCCTGGCTGTGGGAAAAGGATGCCAACGATCACATCTTCCCCAATCCCGAGTTATTATAAAGGAGGAAATACAATGGAAACCGTTCGACTGACAATGGCTCAGGCTCTCATCCGTTTCCTGGAGAATCAGTATATCTCCTACGACGGCAAGGAGCATCCCTTTGTGGAGGGCGTCATCATGCTGCCCGGTCACGGCTGCGTGCTCGGCATCGGCCAGGCGCTCAGCCAGGAGGCGCATCGCCTCAAGGTCTGGCAGGGCAAGAATGAGCAGGGCATGGCCCACACCGCCGTTGCCTACGCCAAGCAGATGAAGCGCAAGAAGATCATCGCGGTCAGCTCGTCCATCGGGCCCGGTGCCGCCAACATGGTCACGGCCGCCGCTACCGCCACCGCCAACAACATCCCCGTACTGATCCTGCCCGGCGATACCTACGCCTGCCGCCAGCCCGACCCCGTGCTGCAGCAGATCGAGCAGGTCAATGACCTTTCGATTTCCACGAACGACGCCTTCCGCGCCGTCTGCCGCTACTGGGACCGCATCGTCCGTCCCGAGCAGCTGATGAGCGCCTGCCTGTCCGCGATGCGCACGCTGACCGTTCCGGCCAACACCGGAGCCGTCTGCCTGGCCATGCCGCAGGACGTCGAGGGCGAAGCCTATGATTACCCCGTCAGCTTCTTTGAAAAGCGCGTACACCGTCTGTCCCGCCCGGCCGCCGATCCCGACGCCATCGCCGAGGCAGCTGCCGTGATCCGCGCCGCCAAGAAGCCCCTCCTCATCTGCGGCGGCGGTGTCCGCTACGGTGAGGCCCACGAAGAGTTCAAGGCCTTCGCGGAGGCCTTCGGCATCCCCTTCGGCGAAACGCAGGCCGGCAAAGGCGCTGTCCTCTATGACCACGAGCTGAATCTCGGCGGTATCGGCGTCACCGGCTGCTCCGCGGCCAACGAGATCGCCAAGGAGGCCGATGTCATCATCGGCGTCGGCACCCGCTACACCGATTTCACCACCTCCTCCAAGTGGCTCTTCCGGGAAGACGCGAAGTTCGTCAATATCAATGTCTCCGCCTTCCAGGCCGAGAAGATGAACGCCGCCGTTCCGATCGTTGCCTGCGCCAAGCGCGCGCTGCCCGCCCTTCAGGCCGCTTTGTCCGGCTACAAGACCGGCTACACCACCGAGATCCGCGAAGCCCGCGCCCGCTGGTTCAAGGAGCTTGACCGTCTGTGCGGCACCTCCTACGGCCCCGGCTACGAGCCCGAGGTCAAGGACGCCAACATCGGCTGCGTCGAGCGCTTCGCCAAGGATATGAACGCCGACCTCACCCAGACAGCCGTTCTGGGCGCGATCAACCGCCTCATCAACGCCGAGGACGTCGCCATCGGCTCCTCCGGCTCTCTGCCCGGCGACATGCAGCGCATGTGGTGCGCCCGCAGCCTTGACTCCTACAACATGGAGTACGGCTACTCCTGCATGGGCTATGAGATCTCCGGCGCCCTGGGCGTCAAGTACGCCATCGGTGACGACCATGAAGTCTACTCCATGGTCGGCGACGGAAGCTTCAACATGCTCCATTCCGAGCTGCTGACCGCTGTCCAGGATCACAAGAAGATCAATGTCTGCGTCTTCAACAACGCCAGCTTCGGCTGCATCAACA
>JAZQNF010000128.1:0-10476 GCA_045627225.1 Bianqueaceae bacterium | reverse complement strand
TGAAGGAGATGCCGGCAGTCTGATCGGCATAGCCGAGCAAAAGCGGCGTAGCCTCCGCCTCCACGCCGGCTTCGGCGAGGACGGAATGATTGAGCGGGATGACGAGGCGGGTCACCGCTTCGTCCAGGAAGGGATACGCGTTCTCGGTCAGGACCTTGACGTCGCCGCCCAGCTCGACGCGCTTGCCGGTGTAGAGGGCCAGGGAATGCTCGTGAGCATCCTCCGCGCGGTCGCCCCACCAGAGCACGGAGAGGCTGAGCTCTTCGTTTTTCACGCTTTCGGAGATACCGATGCATTTGGTGCTGTCCAGGATGTCCTGCTTCTCGCAGTAATCGGCTTCCTTGCTGATGACGGTCAGCTCCTCGGACAGGATGAAGGGATGGATGCCCTCCCCGCTGTTCTTCCGGAAGCTTCTGATCGCCTCGCCGCTGCGGACGTAGCTCTCCTCGTTGAGGGAGGCGTCGATGCTGATCAGCAGGGGATACAGCTCGGTGCCGTCCGCCTGCTTGATCAGGAAGGTATAATTGATCTCATCGTCGGCCTTCAGTCCTTCCGCCCCAAGGCCCCACTGGGTGATATCCATGATGACGGTCAGCTTGCCGTCCGGGCCCAGCGTGACGGTCCGGTCGGCCGTGCCGGCGTTCTCGGCGGGCGTGCCTTCCTTAAAGGAGAAGGCTGCGTCCTTGAGATAGGTCCCGTTCAGATAGACGCCGCCGCGGAAGACGATGTCTCCCTGATAAGGCGTCCCGTCCGGATTCTTCAGATAGACATAGGCATACGCCGCACGGCGCATGACCAGATTATTGCAGGGATAAAGCCCCAGATCGGCGGGATCGCTCTCGCCGCTCTGCAGCGCATGGCCGAAGTAGGTGCCGTAATAGGGCACGCCGCCCAGCGTGGAGGTAAAGAAGACATCGCCTGCGATGCCGCTCTCCTCGTAGATGGCAAACTCGCCGTTCTCCGCGCTTTCGGCGGTCTTCAGCTCACCCTTGCCGTTCCGGTAAAGGGCGGTCACTCTGGCGGCCGGCGAGCAGGAGAAAAGATAGAGCTTGTCCTTCATCGTGCTGACATTGACGGTCAGCGCCTCCGTGATGCCCGTCAGCTCGTGCGTGGCACTGATGACGGCGCTTCCGTCGGAAAGGCCGGAAAGCAGGAAATCCACGGCAGGACGGTAGCTCGTATAGTTATAGGCACTGATGCTGTCGTAGTAGGAGCCCTGACGGTAATTCAGGTCGCTGACGGAGGCATCGGAGCTGGCCCAGGCCAGGCGGTCGGACAGATCGTTCCAGGCGAAATCGCCGTAGTTGGCCGAGACGATGGCCTGCAGGCTGATGTCACGGCGAAGCGCTAAAATCTGGTCCTGAGTCATTTCGGAGATGGCCGGAATGTTGCTCAGCGTGAGGGACTCGCCCGCTTCCCTGCCGTTGACCCAGAGCTTCAGCGCGTCCTCATCATACACATAGAAGACGTAGGAGGCATAGCTCCAGGTGCTGTCGGAGCCGTTCTTGGCCTGAGCCGTGACGGTGTAGACATCGCGGTAGCTGGTGGGACGCTCCTTGTCGGAGACGACATCGCGGAGGGGAAGACGGATGCTTCCGTTATAGAGGCCGGCGGAGCCCGTGCCGGGGTTGGCCGAATCGAAGACGGTCTCCTCGTTGCGGGTGATCAGCAGACGGAAAAGCTTGCTCTCCTCGCCGGAGAAGCGGTCAAAGTTTTTGACCGTCCAGGCGATATCCGCGTTTGCGGCAAGGTCGGTCAGATAATAGGCGGCCGGCTCGGCAAGCGTAATGACAGCGGGAGACGAAACCAGGGACACCTTCGTGCTCGCCTTGTATTCGACGCCCTGATAAACGGTTCTGACCGTTACCGTATAGACGTTTTCGGCGCCCTGCTCGTAACGGTAGACAAAGACCGAGCCGGGAACGGTGGCCGCGCAGAGGCTGATGCCTGTCTCGCGGTAGAGCTCTTTGCCGCTCATGTCCCCGACCGTCAGGGTGAAGCGGGCCGAGGCATCCTTGTCCGGGATATTGCTGCTCCAGAAGATACTGAGCGGCGTGCGGTCGGCCGTCTCCATCGTCTGGCGCGGGATCGTCAGGAAGGGCGTAAGACCGGCGCCGAAGGTCAGGGTCTCGGTGTCAGCCGATACGCGGTGCGTTTCATCGCCGTTCAGGGCCGTGACGGTAAAGAAGACCTTGCCGGCGCGGCCGGTCGGGGTAATGCTTCCGTCGGCCGCGATGTTGGCGACGGTAGGATCCGAGCTGGCCCAGGCGAAATGCGCGGTAGGATCGACGGGTTGGCCTTTCTCATCCAGCACGGTCATCTTCGTGATGTCGCCAAAGGTATAGTTCCCCTCTTTCAAGGTAAAATAAGCTTTAATGGAGGGCTCATCCTCGGGATAGACGGTCCTGTCGGTCTGATCCGGCGCAAAGTAGGCGCCGCCCTCGGCGTTTTTGACGATCAGGCTGCCCGTAAGCTCCGTGACGTAGGAGATGGGCTTTAAGCTGACACGGCGCAGGGAGCCGAATACCAGCTCCTCGCCCAGATAGAGCTCCGCCGTCAGACTCTTCTCGGTCTCGGCGGGCGCGAGGACAAATTCAGCGGTCATCTTCCCGCCGTCGATGGTCTCGCCCCGAAGGGCAAGCGCGGCTTTGGGAAAGCCCTTGACCGCGGCGAAGAGGGTGGAGGAAACGCCCTTTTCATCCAGATCGGAGGCAAGCCAGGCATTGCGGGCCGACTCCTCGGAAAGCGTTACGGTGACACGAAGCACCGGCTTAAGAGGATCCTCGTAAAGGATCTCGGCCTCGATGCCGGACAGAGAATCCACCTTCAGACAGCTCGTCATGGTGACGCCGTCCATCAGAAGTCCCTCTTCGGAATCGGGATCGGGCTGATAATCGGCAGACAGAGCATTGCCGGAAACGTCCTTGGCGCCGACCTCGGTCACAAAGAGCTTGTTGCTGTCGACGGGCTGGACGGGATAGGCGAAGGTCAGACGGTTGGAGGCCTTGGTCTCCAACGGCGTCAGCTTCATGCCGTTGGCGACGATATAGGCCGAATCGGGTTTCACGCCCTCGCTGAAGGTAAGAACGATGGGGACGGCCTGGCCGACCGTGTAAGCGCCTTTGGACGCCTCGATCTTCGTCACGGTGGGAGCCGTCAGATCAAAGAATGCAAACTGAGCATCCACGGAGTCCACATTGCAGGAGCACTCCACATAGAGCGGAGCGCCGGTCAGGGTAAGACCGGTAATGTCCGTGCCCTCCTGATAGGGCGTGACATAGCTGACGGATTTGGTGGAATAAGCGCCGGGATTGAAGCCGGTCCAGTTCAGCTCGCAGACCATCGAGTTGGACAGAAGCACCGTGCCGCCCTCCCGGGCCGTTCTGAGCTCATAGGAGAGATTCATGGTTCTGATCTCGAAGGTCTCCAGCGACTCCCAGGCCATCGGATGGCCGCGGCGGATGTTCGTCTCGGAAACATAGGTCACCAGACCGTGATTGACGGCATACAGCTCGCCCGTGGTAAGAGGAATCTCCCGGCTGGTCCGGGTCTCCAGGATCTTATCGAAATAGCCGACGATGCGGTCGATCTCCTTGCCCTGGCCTACGGTAGGCTCCGCTTCGAAATAAAGCGTCGCCGCATCACGGCCGCTGCCCGCGAAGTTTGCATTCGTCAGGCCGGAAGCCTTCAGAAACCAGACAGGCTTCGCCTCGGAGAGAAGGGTATCGATCCCCTCCGGCTTCAGCTCGACATAGAGGTCGGCCTGATCCTCGCCCTGATCATCAGCCGTAAGAGTCAGCGTCGACGAGACAGGCGTCTTCAAGAGCTGGCTGCCGGAAAGCGTTTCGTACGCAAAGGAAACCTTGGTGCCGGGCTCGGCGCCGGTCAGAAAGGCTCTTACCGTCGCCAGATCGTCCTCGATCCCGATCAGGTCAAAGGAAACGAGGGCACCGTGATTGAGGCCGGAATAATCGCCGAGCAGGTCGGGATCGACGCCCAGCGAGAGCTTCAGCCCGGAGCTTTTGAACTGCTTCAGGAAATCCTCGTAGTTCGCCTCCTGCTCACGGGTCCAGCCGTCCAGATAGTAGGTCTCTCTCAGATAATCGATGTAGCCCTCAATGACGATAATGTTCCACAGATTGTCCAGGCTGATCGGGGTGCCGTCGACCAGGGCGATCTTGCTTCCGTCATAATCACCGGAGAGGAGCTCGCAGAGTTCGTCCAGAGTGTACTCTTTTCCGTCGATCGAGATGTTCTTGATCTCGGAAATCAGGCCCTCTTCATTCAGAAGGCCGTATTCTTCCAGAACCTCATAGTACTCCTTGGCCTCCTCGGCGCTTCCGAGCATGTCCTCCAGCGCTTCAAGGATCTCGCGGTTGTACTCCTCGGAGTTGCCGAGAAGCGAGGCCTCTGCCGGGAAGGCAAAGCAGCTCAGGCTCACGGACAGGCCAAGCACGAATGCCAGCAATCTTTTCCAGGTTTTCATGGTTTTCTTCTCTTTTCTTTCTTATAGGTTGATGGGAAGGGGATATTTACAGGAAATAACTGATCGCGAACAGGACCAGGGAAACGGCGATGAAGAGCCACAGGCCCCAGCTCCGGAAAATGCGTCCGGGATGCTCAGCCGCGATCGGCCGGGTGCCCGTAAGACGTTTTTTCTTCTGATATCGGTTAAGCTTCAGGATGAGCACGATGATGCCCGCAAGCGAAACCGCGCCCAGGAAGAGGACCCAGCCGAAATAGCCCAGAAGCATGCCCAGGTTATCCAGGATCAGCTGCTCCGAAGGAAGGACGTTCCCGTAAAGCAAGGCCTGCCCGACCTCGGAGGCCTCAAAACGGACAGTCAGCGGCAGCGTGACGGCGCTGCTGGTCAGATTGACGATCATGTGATAAAGGATCGGGTACAGGATATTGCCCGTATCCAGGTAGATCCATGCGAAGAAGGCGCCCAGACCGGCGGCGTAGAACAGCTGCTGGAAATTCCCGTGGAAAAGGCCGAACATCAGGCCCGACAGGAGGATGGCCGTGAACTTGCCCAGGCGGGCAGCCGTGGCATCCAGCAGGAGCTTCCGGAAGGTCAGCTCCTCGAAAACAGGCGCCAATACACCGGTCACGAGGATGGCCATTCCGATGGGCATGTCCCGAAGCAGCGTATCGATGCCCGCGCTCTCGCCTCCGGCAACGGACGACAGCAGCTGATGCAGCAGATTTCCGATGAGAGAGCCGATCTGCGCAATACCGAAGCACAGGAGCACCCCGGTCAGAAAACGCCCGGGCGTCATGGCCGACCGCTCCGGCAGGATCTTCGGAAAGCGCTTCATCCGGCGGCACAGGATGGGAAAAGCGATCAGATAATAGCCGACGATCACGGCGATAAAGCTGAGAACCGCAAGGTGGCTCTCGGTCCATTCAGGCAGAAGGGCGATGAAAAGCAGCTCGATCAGAAGCTGCAGGACAATAAACAGGACTGCCAGCTCCGTATAGCGCAGCTCCACCCCGTTCAGCAGATTTTTTTCTTCTTTGTTCACGTTTCCTCCCTGTTCGTCAGAAGCTCACAGAGAGCCTCGCGGCTTAAGCCTCTGACATAGCGTTCAGGCTCCAGCTCCTCCGGAATGACGGGCTCCGGAAGCAGTCTGAGACCGGTAAGGCTCTCCTCCAGCCCGGCCGCGGGCAGGGAGCCGACAAAATCGCCCTCCAGATGGGCGCGGCTGATCCGGCCATCCTTTTCATCGAAGCAGAGGGTGACCGTGCCGCCCTCCGTCCGAAGGCGGCGCGTATATCCGTAGGTCTCGTTCCGGCCGAAGATAAAGCCCTCGCTGATGTTCCGCCGATAAAAGGCACTTTGGCGGATCTCCTCCTCGCTGAAGGAGGCCGGCTCGGCCGAAAGCCTTTCGGTCAGAAAGCGCTCCAGCGCGCGGATGAAGCCCGGCGTATCGGTGTCCTCGGTCAAAAGGGGACGGATATTCGTCACGCGGCTCCGCACAGAAGCGATCTTCTTGGCCCTTAGTTTTTCATCGTCGGGACGCAGCACCGAGCCCAGCACGCTGAGATCGCTGTCGAAAAGCAGGGTCCCGTGATGCAGCGTGCGGTCGGATGTGGCCGTGGCAGCGTTCCCGGAGATCTTTGCCCATACGCCGTCCGCGGTCTCGGCTAAAAGATCGTTCCGCCCGGAAAGGCAAGCCCTGACACCGAGGGAGGCCAGAGCCTCCAGGATCGGCGCGGTGAAATAGGCAAAATCCAGTGCGTCCGCCTTCCTGCGGGAGCAGACAAAGGAAAAATTGACATTGCCCAGATCATGATAGACCGCTCCTCCGCCGGTAATGCGGCGCGTCACCGTGATGCCCGCCGACTCCGCCGCCTCCAGATCGACCTCCGCATAGAGGTTCTGATTGCGGCCGATGACGACGGTCGGCGCATTCTGCCACAGCATGAAGGCATCCTCCTCCGTGCAGCGAAGCAGCCATTCCTCACAGGCCAGGTTATAATAGGACTCCACCGAGCCCGTCGTATAATACTTCATAAATCAAAGCATACTTTCCGCATGATAATGTGTTCACCTATTTTCCCACAAAAGGGAACTGTTTGCAAGTTTTTTCCCGATAAAACTGTACGGAAAGTCTAAAAAGCACTATAATGATAAAAAAAGAAAAACAGGAGGTCCTCCGTGTCCGATACCGATCCAGAACTCAGATCCGCCGATACCGCTGCCGAAGAGTCCGCCGAAAGCAGGCACAAGGCCGGCCGCAAGCTTCTGGCCGTCTGCATGACGGTTACGACGGCCGCCAGTCTGCTCTTTGCCGGTTTATTCGATTCTCCCGCTGATGTTGCCCGCCGCCGCGAGCAGGCCGCGCCGACCGCCATCTACGCGCCGGCCAACCCTGTCGAGGACGACGAGGACGAGCCTGACGAGACCGACCCCGAGGAAAAGACCGCAACGCGCCTCAGCCTCAGGGAACGCTTTGCCCGTCTCTTCCAGCGCCTGCCCTCCCTTCTGCGCGTCTTCGCCGGCATCCCCCTATGGGCTCTGGGGACCCTGATCCTGTGGGCCTTCCGGAAGCTGACCAAAGCGGTCCTGTCACCGCTGTGGCTGCTCCTTCTGAAATGGCTTCTGGCCGCCCTGCTTCTGCTGGGGCTTTTGTATCTTCTCCTCAAGCTGATCTTCCCGGATCTCAAGCTGAAGGAGATCTTCTGCACCCGCACGCTTCTGACCGTTCTGATCGGGACCGCGCTTCTGGGGCTTTTGAACACGATCCTCGGAAAAGCGGTTGACAGCTTCGGCTCCTATGAATTATTATTCGACTTTATCGGGGGGCTTCTGGTGCTCTTTGCCGCAGCGGCTCCCGTCATCCGGAAGCATCGGAGGCAAAAACAAGTTGAAACAGAATAACATCCGCGGCGCGGTGCTGCTCAGCCTCGCCGTCCTCATCTGGGGCTCCTCCTTTATCGTTCAAAGCATCAGCATGGATACGCTGGAGCCCTTCGCCTTTAACGGGATCCGCGCCTGTCTCGGTTCCCTCGTGCTCCTGCCAATCTTTCTGATCAAAAACGCAGGGGAAAAGCGCGGCATGACAGAAGAAGAGCTGGCCGCCCGCCGCAAAGCCAACCGCCGGGGAATCCTCGACGGCATCGTTCTGGGCCTCTGGCTCTGCCTCGGCAGCAACCTGCAGCAGCACGCCTTTGCTTACTCGACCGCAGGCAAGATCGCCTTCATCACCGCCAGCTACATGTTCATCGTGCCGATCCTGGGACTCTTTCTGAAAAGAAAGCTCCCGTGGCTCACCTGGATCTGCGTCATCGTCGGCTTCTTCGGCATGTTCCTCCTCTGCGTCGATCCCGCCGAGCTCTCCTCCGGCCTGAACCGCGGTGATGTGCTGACGATGTTCTGCGCCCTCGCCTACGCGGTCCACATCCTCTTCATCGACCGTTATACCCAGGAGGCCGACGGCATCCTGCTCTCCTGCGTGCAGTTCGCCGTCATCGGTCTGATCACCGTCCCCCTGTCCCTGATTTTCGAAACGCCTTCCCGGGAGGCCATCCTGCAGACCGCACCGATGATCCTCTATTCCGGCATCCTGGTCTGCGCCGGCGCCTACACGCTGCAGATCATCGCCCAGAAATTCACCGAGCCCACGGCCGCCTCGCTCATCATGTGCATGGAATCCGTCGTCGCCGTTGTGCTCTCGGCCCTGATCCTCAAGGAGCGTCTGAATACCCGCGAGCTGATCGGCTGCCTCATCATGCTGAGCGCGACCGTGATATCGCAGACGATGCAAAGCAGGTCCAAGGCCCGATAAGACCGATCCAAACGCAAAAAAGGCATCCCCTCTGCCCATGAACGGCAGCCGGGGATGCCTTCTTTTTTCTGAATCTTATTTTTTCATGGTGACGACCTGCTGCATGAAGGGGATCTCGATGCCGGCCTCGCCGAAGGCCAGGAAGATCTCGCGGTTCAGCAGACGGCGGGCCGTAAAGATGTTCTCTTCCTTGACGGTTGCCACGACCTTCAGATCGACGGAATGGTCGTTCAGCGCATCCACGCCGACGTAATCGGCAGGCACCGGGAAGATCTTCGGATACATCTCGGGAAGCTTTCCGCAGAGCGTCTTAACGACCTCCTCCGCCTTCTCCAGGTCGGTTTCGTAGGCGATCGGAGCGATGACGGCCGCCTTGGAATCCAGGGTGGACAGGTTGACCATGTTGCGGATGTCCGAATTGTTCATGATCTTGGCGTTGCCGCCGGCATCGGTGATCGTCGTCGTGCGGACGCCGATGTTCGTGACCGTGCCGCGGTAATCGCTGATCGAGATGATGTCGCCGACCTGGATCTGACCCTCAAGCACCAGGAAGAGACCGGTGATGACATCTTCGATCAGACTCTGCGCGCCAAAGCCGATGATCAGGCCTAAGACTCCGAGGGAGGCGATGACCGCCCCGACATTGAAGCCGAGGATCGACAGCCCGTAGATGACGCCGTAGATGACGATGGCGTATTTGATCAGGCTTCCGATCAGGGTCTTGACGGTTTCAGCGTGACGCTTTTTGAAATGGATACGCGACAGGATCAGTCCGATCACCGCGCTGAAGGCCCAGCAGCCGAAGGCCATCAGCACCAGGGCCAGAAGACGGAGGAAGTCGAAGCCCCCCTCCGCATCCTGCAGCGGCTGATAGGCGCTTAAATAATTCTTCACGAAAGCCGACAGCGCGTCCTGCTGATATTCATTCAGGAAGAAAAGCAGCTTCGGCTGTGACAGCACGGCGACCAGAAGAACTATGAGTATGATGGCGATCAGCTTCCCGACGGGAAAGCCGTTTTTTGTCGTTTTTTTCATCTGAAATGCCTCCTAAAAGAGATTTGCGACCGAAAAAAGGAAGGAACGGAACGCCGCTCAGGCGATCGGCGGGCCTCCGATGGCTTAATAATAGACAGGCGACTTGTTGACCGGCCCGTTCTTGGCAACCGCAAGCACCTCCGTGTCATAGCCCGTCAGCGTAAAGACAAAGGGCTGGCAGGCTTTCACATTAAGGTCTGCCGCGTCCACCCCGCATACGACAAACTCAAAGGGAACGCGGAAGGGCGGCTCTGCGTCCGGGCGATCCATCTGGAGCAGGATGATCATCTGTCCGGATTCGCGCAAAAGCATGTCGTTGATCATAAAGTCCCGCGACTCGCCGGCAAGGTAGATCTTCCGTCCGGAGATATCGTAGTTGTAGGTGAACGTCGCCTGGAAGTAGAGCACGCCGGGAACATCGGTGGGACGCTGGCGGAAATCGGTGCACTCGACGCGCAGGAGGATCCCGCCGCAGCGGTCACAGAGGAAGTCCGCGTCGGCATCCGTGTGTCCGAGGGCCGGAAGCGTTTCGCTCTCCTCGGCCTCGCAGCGGCTGCAGTGACGGACGCGCAGGCCGGTGCCTGTGCAGGACGGCTCACGCTCGGTCACAAAATCGCCGAAATCGTGGCCGAGGGCCGGGATCGGCACCGCCTCGGTCAGGATCTCGCCGCAGACCGCGCAGACAATGCTGCCGGTCGAGCCTTCGGTCTCGCAGCCGGGCTCGAGCGCATCGGTCAGAAGCTCAGCGTGGCCCGCAGCCTCCGTTTCCTCGGTTCTTTTTTCGCCGCAGACCGTGCAGACGAACTGCACGCTGCCGGGCGTCAGGCAATCGCCCTCGCTCAGAAGCTCGCCCTCATCCCAGGCGTGACCGCCGAGGGAGGGAATCACGAGCTCCCTGATCTCGTCGCAGAAACGGCAGCGGTAACGGATAAGCCCCTCCGTCTCGCAGCCGGGCTCAAGGACCGTTTCGCCCTCATCCCAGACATGACCGCGGGCGCCTTCGGCCAGCTCGTCGGCAGTAGGCCCGTCGGACTGACTGACAGGTCCCCGCTGAGAAAGCTCCAGAAAGAGAGAGGGGTCCAGAATGGGGTCGCCGGAGGCGACCGTGCTGGTCACGATGACGGCGCCGCCGCCGATGACGACGGCC
>JAZQNF010000127.1:0-21950 GCA_045627225.1 Bianqueaceae bacterium | reverse complement strand
CTCCAAATAAAAAGGCTCCATTCTATCGTCAGCATCAACAAACGTAACAAATTCGGTATTGACATGCCTAAATCCTTCAAGCCTTGCTCGTATCGCTCCTGAATTATCTTGATGAAAAACCGAAATACGGCTGTCCTTTTTTGCATACTTTTCGCATACTTTTAAACTAGAATCACATGACCCATCATCAACCAAAATAAGCTTCCAGTATGGGTATTTTTGCGAAAGAATTGATCTTATACATTGTGAAAGCTTTTTCTCAGCATTATATACTGGAACTACAATCGAGATATCTGTATACAAAAAAATCCCTCCTCTCACAAAAATGTCATAACAATCATTCTAAAATAGCTTCATCACTTCTATCACTGTATACATCTCCGACAAAAACTAAAGAACACTCTTCACCTTATTGTTCGAAAAAAAAGCACCATTTGCATCTCCATAGCTAAAACTAAAAAATACTTTTAAAATAACTCCATAAAGAAACTGATGAAAACAACGAATCAAAGTTTAGATTAATTACGTTCTCATAAAAAAACATGAAAAAGAAACAAATAACCGATGCAATAGAAATAAATCTTCTGCTCTTTTCATTAAAAAACTTAAAAAGCCAAGGAAGAGAAATCGTCTGAAAAGGAAGAAAGTAATTGGCTAATCTGGCAAAGAAATTGGCAGTTCCGAAAAGAGCAACATACATAATTGTTGCATTAAGCATGGTTAAATTCATGTTAATAAAACTTGCTCTTTCCTCTGAACTTTCTTCCAAAATTTGCCTTCGAACCAAAAATGATAAAAACACGGGAACGGATACAATTAACAATCTAATCGGATTTACTCCCTCTCCCGAAAGATCAATGACTTCAAAAGAATCTCCGACAAGATTTGCAACGGTTACAATACTATTCATCAACGGTCGAAGAAGAAATCCCGCCAGTAAAAAAGAAAAAAGAAATACATAGGTATATATAGACCATGGAACAAAAGAAAGAACTGCCCCAAACAGATATAAAAGAACATAAGGATGAAAAAAAGACCCAAGGAAAATTGACAGGATAAACCCTATATATTTTTTCCTAATCAAAAAATCAGTCGCAATCAATCCAAAAGCCATTGCGATGCACTGTTTTATTGCTGCCATCGTAAACACGTAGCAACCCATTGTGAGTAAGAAAAATCCCGTTAAAAAAAGATTATTGGTATATTTCCTTAGAAACCACATATAAACGCCGATGGTAAAAGCTGCGTGAAAAAGCAAATAAGATTGAGTAGAAAAACCAAGCCTCACTAAGAGGATATTGATAGCATTAAAACCAGGATTCGCTCCCAATCTCCAATTAAGATTAAAGATAGACTGGTCAGGCTCTATTATTTCATAGGTATGAATATACGCATAGGTGTCATTGTATTTTGTTCTTAAGCCACAAAAGAAAATCAGGACGACTGTTAGCAGTGTCCAAAAAAACCACTCTTTTCGATTATACTTTTGCTCTTCATAATCGAAATCGGAAAAATAATGAGATAACGCTGCCAATACAACAGTGGCTATAATAACCGGCAGTATTTTAGTCATTGATTATTTCTCCTTAGTTTTGATCCGAATATAAATAGAAAGTAAGCAGCCTAGAGGCAGGCAAACAAAAGACAAAAACGGTCTGGGCGACTCTGCAATGAAGGATTTATTCCCCGCCAAAATGCAGCTTGAATCATAATGAATGCATGCGAGTATTAAGCGCATTTTACTCTCCGGATATTGCATTTGGCACTTTCTCCAAAATGCAAAGCCTTTCGGATTACGGGCATATTGCCGAATCATATTCAAGCTAGAACCATCCGTGCGGTATTCTACACGGCATAATGCTTCATTAAGCGTCGCCAGCTGATATTTTTGGTCAATCAGCAAATATTTATAGGCTAACGAAACATACTTTTCGCCTTCGAAAACAGGATACTCGGGTGTCTGACAAATAATATCCGTTCGATAAACCAGTTTTTTATCGCCTTTGCCGCCGTTTGCATAGAAGCCGGAGAGTGTAGTCGCAAAAAGATGCTCGTCAAATGGAGTACCAATAATGCTCCCGCTTAAGTAATCGACGTCCAAGCCAACCAGACCCGCATACCCCTGATCTCTCACCTCTCCCCATTTTTTCAGTATTTTCTCGACTGCATCTTCAGTCATCATATCGTCGGAGTCTATACAGGTGTTCAGTTCAGTATCAATCAGCTCATAAGCCTTGTTGTGAGCAGTATGCATGCCACCGTTTTCTTTATAAAAATAGCGGATTACAAAGTCATTATTCTGTTTTTGCCATAAAGATACTAAGTCTCTCGTTCCGTCGGTGGAACCATCATCGACAATAAGCCAAAGAAAATCATGGCAGGTTTGATTTTTTAGAGACTCATATGTCCTAGGCAAAGTATCTGCACGATTATAAGCGGGCGTAAATACAGTTAACGTTGGCATATAATACTCTCTTTCCATCGTTTCAAATAATAGTTTTGAAGCCACATGGCATTTTTCTCAATATCAAATCCGGCCGCGATAATATCCTTCTTAACGCTGATGCGTTCATGATTCCGAAGATCGCACAACTTATCAGCCCAGTCTTCCGCACCGCTATCCAATGAAAAAGGTATTGCTAAATCGGTTAAACGACATTCACAAGGGATACAGTCAGATATTAAACAAGGCAGTCCGGCCGCTTGAGCTTCGACCAAAGAAACCGACAGCCCCTCATATAAGGACGGAAAGAGAAAAACATCCATTGCCTGCATTAAATCACTGACATCTGAACGTGTTCCCCAAAAACGAACCTTATTTGATAGCTCCAGCTGCTCTGCTCTTTTCTCTACCTCTTCCTTGTTCTCGCCGGTCCCAATCAACCAAAGTTCAGCCTCCGGCTCCTTTTGAAGCAATTTCGCGAAAACATCCAAAATAAAAAAATGATTCTTCTGCGGATGAAAACGTCCGACATGTCCGACTATCATTTTTTCGCCAACATGAAGAGATTCACGAATCTCGTTGCGCTTTTCCTCCGAAAAAGAAAACTGAGTACTGTCAATGGCATTATTCATCTGAATAAATCGGTTGGCATTCTTCTTTCCGAATAGCCATTCTCCAGATGCCTGACCGCACATAAACATATCTGTAATATAAGGTCGAATCAAATGCTTTAACAGAAGTCGAAAAGGAAGTTTCAAATCAAATCCTTTCGGTGCATTGTGAGCATGGCAAATTCTAACCGGGACCCCGCTTCGCTTTGCCTCGCCAAAAGCAAAGAATCCCAGTTCCGACATATGTGCATGAATAATTCGATATTCGGGATGCTCTTCAAAAAAAGCTCTCAACTCTTTTCGATATTGGGACAGATTAGAAATTTTCAGTGGCGGCATTCGGAATATTCTACCGCCAAGTGCTTCAATCTCATCATCGTAAGCCCCCCGTTGAGGACGATGAACCAAAAAATCAAACTGAACTTTGCTGCGGTCTATATGACGGTAATAGTTCATCACTAACGTCTCCGCACCGCCTCGATCCATGATCGTAAAGAGATTCAGTATACGAATCGGTTCTCCCATTTGAAGGCCCCTTTCTTCCCATTATCGCAAGGATTGAATAACCGTGCTGAGGATAATAACTAAAGAACTGCAGTTCTTTTTGGCGGCTCCGTAAAAGATTTTCCAATATAAAGGCATTTCCTTCGTCGAAAAAGAGCGAAATGCTCTCCGATACCTCTCATCATTCAAATAAGAGTCCATAATTCCAACCTTTTGAAAAAAAGAGCCCCTATAAGATGCCAGATTCAAGCTTAATCCTAAAACACCTAATGCTATCCGATTATTTAAGGCTTGCTGATAGTCATCGGATAAAGATTTGCTCTTGATATATGTCTCCATATACTGATAAAGGCAATTCCAGCGTTCAAAAAGATAGGCATTATAAGAATGGGTCTGCGACTCCGATCTCCTACGATAATGATACATCGGTTTATTCACAAAAAAGGCTTTTTGAACATTTTCAAAAACCGATAAATTAAACAAGCCATCCTCATAAGAACCGATTTCATTTAAGTCAACAAACTCTGTATGAATCAGTTCTGCCCGATACAGTTTGCCCCAAACTGTGCAAAGAGCATCTGCATTTTCAGGCTTACGAAGCTCATCTCCGAGAAGCCCGATCATTCTTCGGTGAAGTCTTTTGGCATCTTCCCCTGTAAAAATACAATTATCCGAAAAAATGGTTTTTGGCAGCGAACGTTCCTCATCTTCTCGAATATATGGCCATAAAACAACATCCGCATCCTGTTCCATCGCAATATGCAGAGTCGTTTCTACCGTAAGAGGATCTATCCAATCATCACTGTCAACAAATAGAATATACTCTCCTTCTGCTAACTTAAGAGCTGCATTTCGAGCTGACGAAACGCCACGGTTTTCTTGCCTTATAAAGAGAACGCGAGAATCCTTTTTTGAAAAAGCTTCACAAATCTCATCGCTTCCGTCCTGAGATCCATCATCCACAATGATTACTTGAAGCTTTTGATAGGATTGATTTAGAATAGACACTAAACACTGTTCAAGAAATGACTTGCAGTTATATACGGGGATGATGATTGAAACCAGTTTCTCTATCATGAAAAAAGTCCCTTCATCGTCTCTTCCACAACCTTTTTCTTATCGAAGCCTTCCTCCATGTGCTTTCGCCCGGCAAGGCCCATGGCGATTTTTTCCGTGCGGGAAAGCGAGAGAAAATGCTTCATGCAGCTGTACAGAGATTCGACGTTTTTCGGTTGGCAGAGAAATCCTGTTCTACCGTCGATGACGGCCTCGCGGCAGCCGGGAATGTCACAGGTGATGACCGGCCGGCCGGTGGCGGCGCATTCGAGATTGGTGTTGGCCATGCCTTCGTGCCAGGAAGGCAGGACAAAGCAGTGTGCATCGGTGATGTAGGGACGAACATCCGTTTGAAACCCATAGTAATGCAGCCATCCTTTTTGCGCGACGGCTTCAACGGTTTTCTGCATACTGTCCTCGTAGTCACCAAGGATGTCCAAGCAGCAGTCCTCCCCTTCGGTGATCAGACGGTCCATCGCCTCAAACAGTTCATCGACTCCCTTCTCGTGCATGATACGCCCGACAAAAAGAAAATGGGTTGGTTTATCTTCATCGGGATACGGCATTACACGATAGTGCTCCAGATTGACACCGGCGCCGGACAGAAGCTTGCATTGAAACTCTTTGACAAGCTTATGGTCAAGCAAGACCCGCTGATTGTCCTGATTCTCAAAGAAAACACATTTGGCTTTTTTCAAGCCCAGCCGATAAAGAAAAACGGCAAAAGTCCGAAGTGCCGCGTTCCCTTCGAAAGCGGTGCCAAGGCCGGTAATATTTGCCGCGTACGGGGTATGCGTCAAGCGGCAAGCCATGCCGCCGTACACATTCGGCTTGATGGTATAGGTGATGACCAGATCGGGTTTATAGCTGCGGATAAGACGGCAATAGTAGAAAAAGAGCTTTAGATCCTTTGCAATACTGGTGCCGCGCCGATCGACCGGGGCCTCAAAAAACTCACAGCCCATCTCCTGAAGCCGGGGAACCAAATCACCGTAAGGCAGCGACACTGCCACCTGATGATCCTCCAGAAGTCTGGCAATCAGTTCACGCCGGAACTGATACAAGCCGACATCAAAATTCGTCAAAATCAGTATTTTCATGCTATTTTTCTGGCGGGAACACCGACATAGGTTCCTTTTTCCGTAAGATTTTTAACAACCACTGCTCCGGCTCCGATGTAGCAGCCGCCGACAATATCTGCGTTATTGATAACTACTGCTCCGATACCGACCCAGGTACTGGGACCGATATTGACGTTTCCTGCTAATGTAGCGCCAACAGAAATATGGCAATAATCGCTGATATGGCACTCATGCTCCACCACAGCTGCGGTATTGATAATACAATGACGGCCGATGGTTGAACCCGGATTGATAACGGCATTTGCCATGACAGCAGCTCCCTCCGCAATGAAGGTATCAAAGGGAGAAATGACCGCCGAGGGATGAATGGCTGTATACCACTTAACGCCGGGCAGAAAACCGGCTATACGCTCCCGCGCAGCGGAATTCCCTACGCCAATGATAAAAGAGACATCCGTCATGTTCTGCGCATCGGAAATGGGTCCGAGAACAGGAAAGCCCAGCACCCGGCTTCCCTTTTCGATCTTGTCATCCAGAAATCCCACGACCTCATCATGAGAAGCGCAGATGATATCAGCAAGAACCTTCCCATGACCGCCCGCACCCAAAATAACTACTTTTTCACTCATTTCTGTTCACTTCCTCCGATGCGGAACCGGAAAACGGTTCTGCGGTAGCGGCACCTTCTGCCGAAATACCCTCTCGTGTAACCACTGCTTTTACTGTATAAAAAAGAATTCTGATATCGGTTCCGAGGCTGACGTGGTCGACGTACCAGCAGTCATGTGCGAATTTATCCTGCCAGCTTAAGAGATTGCGTCCGTTGACCTGCGCCCAGCCGGTAAGTCCCGGACGTACCTCGTGGCGACGATGTTCATTCTCATTGTAAAGAGGCAGATACTCCACCAGAAGCGGCCTGGGGCCGACAAGGCTCATGTCCCCCTTGAAAATGTTCCAGAGCTCCGGGAGCTCGTCCATGCTGGTAGAGCGCAGAAAACGGCCGAAGCGGGTGAGGCGCTTTTCATCCGGCAGGAGAAGGCCTGTCTCGGGATCGCGTTCGTCCGTCATGGAGCGGAATTTATACAGCCGGAATATCTTTTCATGCAGGCCGGGACGTTCCTGACTGAAAAGGACAGGATGGCCCAGCTTGATGCGGACCAGAAGGGCGATGAGCAGCATGAAAGGCCATAGCAAAAGAAGCGCCAGGCCCGACAGTAAAATGTCGAGGACGCGTTTGACATACTTTTCATAAAACCCGGCTTGATGTTGCATGCTGACTCCTTGTTGACCGAAAGCATCGGAAAAAACGTCTTACTGCATAAGACGTCTGTACATAGTTATGACTATTATACATCAAGTCATTTTAACATCATTTCTGTCAATATGCAAGTTTTTTGAAGAAAAAGGAAAGCTCCGGGAGAAGGGATCCTCTTCCGGAGCTTACTGTATCATGCCTTAGTTTCAGTGTTTTCCTTTGCTTCAGCCTGTGCCTCTGCCTGTGCTTTTCGCTTGGCGGCCTCCTCCTCTTCCAGCTGACGGTAGGCGACCTTTCCGACCAGAGTCTTGGGCAGCTCGTCGCGGAACTCGATGTCGTAGGGCATCGCGTACTTGGCGATGTAGCGGCGGCAGTGGGCGAGCAGCTCCTGCTTGGTCTCATCGGTGGCGGGGATGCCGCTCTTGAGCATGACGAAGGCTTTGACCTTTTGCATGCGGTAGGAATCGGGGACGCCGATGACGCAGCTCATGTGGACCTTTTCGTGGGAATCGAGGATGTTTTCGATCTGGCTGGGGTAGACGTTGTAGCCCGAGGAGATGATCATGCGCTTGGCACGGCCGCTGAAGTAGACGAAGCCCTCCCGGTCCATACGGCCGAGGTCGCCGGTGTAGACCCAGGTGAGGCCGTCGGCGTGACGGCGGAGCGTTTTGGCGGTTTCATCGGGATGCTTCATGTAGCTGTGCATAACGGTGGGGCCGGCCAGCAGGATCTCACCCTCCTCGCCGTAGGGCAGCTCCTCATCGGTGTCGGGCTTGACGATTTTGATGTAGGTATCGGGGAAGGGCACGCCGATGCTGCCCTCCTTGAACATGTGGGGCGGCGTCAGACAGCAGGCAGTGACGGTTTCGGTGGTGCCGTAGCCCTCGCGGACCTGGATGCTGGCCTTATGATCGTAGAGGAAGGGGTCGAGCTTTTTCTTGAGCTCGGGAGAAAGGGAATCGCCGCCGGAGAAGACGCCCTTCAGGCTGGACAGATCGGCCTTTTCCATCGACGGAAGCCGAAGCAGTGCTTCATAGAGCGTGGGGACGCCGGCGATGAAGTTGCATTTGTTTTTCGTGATCTGCTTGCCGTAGCTCTTCGGGGTGAAGCGCGGGATCAGGATGCAGCGGCCGCCCTGAGAGAGCATGGTATGAACGCAGACGCCGAGGCCGAAGCCGTGGAAAATCGGCATGGCCGCCAGCATCTTGTCGCCCGGGCGGAACATCGGGTTCGCGGCGATGACCTGCTGGCCAAGAGCATTGAAATTGCGGTTGGTCAGTACGATGCCCTTGGTGATGCCGGTCGTGCCGCCGGAATAGAGGATGACGGCGGGATCATCGGCCTTGCGCTCGACCTTGTAGTTATAGAAGCAGTGCTCGGCAAGCTTCACGAAGTCTTTCCAGAGGATGACAGGCGCGTCCTTGGGGATCTTCTTGATCTTGAGGCCGTCCGTCAGCATGTAGCCGGCTTTGATGGGCTTGGAAAGCTCGTCCTTGATGCTGGCGATGATGATGTTGACGACGCAGGTCTTTTCGCGGATGCGCTCGAATTTATCGTAAAACTGATCCAGCGTGATGGCGGTGACGCTTTCGGATTCATTCAGATAAAACTCAATCTCTTTTTCCGCCGAAAGCGGGTGGATCATATTGGCGATGCCGCCGATGAGGTTGAGCGCGTAAAACATGTAGATAGCCTGCGGGCAGTTCGGCATCGCGATCGTGACCTTATCGTTCTCCCGGACGCCGATGGTCTTGAGTGCCCGGGCGCAGGTTTCGATCTCTTTTACAAATTTCTTGTAGGTCGTGGATTTGCCCATGAAGTCAAAGGCGACCTGATTGGGGTATTGCTCGGCGACCTTGGCGATCGCCTCATACATGGAGCCTTCGAAATAGTCGAGATGAAGGGGCACTCCTCCCATATTCGCGGCCCAGGGCGTTTTTGCGGTAATTTCTTCCATCAGTACTCTACCTCCTCAGAAAGCGGAAGCTCCAGAAGCTCCGGATTTTCAATCAGTTTTTTCAGAAGACGGACGGTTTTGGAATAATAGTAGCCGTCAGCCAGCCGTTCGTCGATCGTCAGTCCGAGATCGAGGCTCTCACGCATCGTGACAGAGCCGTCCTCCTCATAGAAGGGACGCTTTTTCTTCTCACCGATGACACAGAAGACCGAATTGGTGCCCCAGTTGGTCAGATGATGATAGCCCGCGTGCAGCTTGATCGATCCCAGATTCGACAAAACAACGGAGGAATAGTACGGATCCGAGGCGATCATGCCCTTCGGAACCCATCCGTGCCGGTCCAGAAAACGGCAGAAATGAACGACAGCCTTGACCAGAAAGCGGGGAAGCTTGCTGACGATGTCCATGCTTGCGGTCGAGCTGTCCTTTTTATCACTGCGACAGGCCGAAATCTGCTCATAAATGGACTGATGGACGCTGTCGATTGTATCGTCCTCCTTCGCATGAACAAAGGCCAGAGCCTCTCCTCCGTTGTCGGAAAAGATCTTTTTGACAACAAAGGAGGCCGTTACCTCGTTCCGCTGATAAACGTTCTCGTTGGCAATAAAGCGGTTCATCTTGGGACGGAGGATCATGGTTTTCAGCATGGCGGTCACGATCACCTGGAAAAGATTATACTTGTACTCCGGCTGACCGGCATTTTTCCTCTCGAGATAGTCACTCAACCTGCTAAGATCGATGATCTCCGAAATAAAGGCTTCGTTATCGCAGCGATTCGGATAGAGCATGGGCGTGATAAGATGAAGCGAATCCAAATCACGCAAAAGTTTTCCGTCGCGTCTGTCACCCGGTTTTTTCCCCATTTGAAATTCCTTCTTTATATTAAGTTTTAAACGAATCTCTGATTTTTATCACTATAATACTTTTTATATAAAAAATCAATTGCCTCGGGCCTGAAACGGCGCTATACTGAAAAAGATAACACCGAAACGAGGTAACTTTATGAAATTTTTGGATAAAATCAAAAAGTTTTCTGTCGCCAAAAACTGGTTTGGTCTGGCGCTGGCCGGCCTGGTCATCGCCGTCATCGCCGCGCTCATGATCTTCCTGCCGGATAAAACCGCTTATGAGCCCATTCAGGCTACCGTCTGCGAGATCGAGGCTCACGAGGAAGCGGAAGGCACCTTCATCGACGCGGTCTATGTCGATTACGAGGTCAACGGCGTGCCTTACCGGCATATCGCGCTGAGCTCCTTCCAATCCGGCATGAAGCTTGGCGATGTGCTTGACTGCCAATACGATACCGAAAACCCCGAAATCATCCGTCAGACCGGCGGCGAGCTTCTCCCCTGGATCATCGGCGGAATCGGCCTTCTCGCTTTTGTTTTCGGCCTGTATAAGCTGATCACGACCCTGCGCCGCTCCTCCGATTCCTTCGAGGAATTCAACCGCGCCGCTCTTTCCGAGGCAGATCCCAAGGAGGTCGAGGCCATCCGCTTCTCCTCCGAGCTTCCCGTCGATTATGTCTGGCACTTCACCGGCAAGCTCAACCAGAGCTACGTCATGAAGGATCTCTTCGGCGCCGAGGTCTACCGGGCCGACTGCGAAAAAGTGACGCTGATTCAGGATACCGCCTACGATTTTGCCGATCTCCGCACGGGCGAGACCTCGCGCAAAATGATCGGGCACACCCTCACCGTCTCCACGGTGGAGAACCTCGGCTTCAGCTTCCGCGTACCGATCACTTCTGCCTTCAAGGTAGACGGCGTCAACAACTGGGAATATCTGGCGGCCCTCGGCTATGGCTTTGATTTCAGCCTTCGAGGCCTGACCCCCTGTTTCGAGGTCAATCATCTGGGCGTACGCGTCGCTCACATCGAAAGCTGCGGCACCGAGATCCTGGACGAAAAATACGAGAATAATCCTCTTGCCAAGATCCCCGGCAACGGCTTATACAAGATCAGCTGCCGGCCCTCCGATATTCCCGCTGTCTTTTTCATCTGCTTCTGCCTGAACCGCATCGATCTCTTCGGATAAGAAGCCTTCGGTTTTTGCCGAACTTATTCCTGCCGTCCCCCTCCGGACGGCAGTTTTTCTTTTTCAGCAACTGAAGGTTGTCATTGCATCGGCTGAAATCTGTGTTATTCTGGAGTTATAGAAAAGGAGGCTCAAAAAATGCCGCAAAAAATCATTCTGAAGGAGCAGCTGCTCCTTCTTCGCCAAAAGGCTTCCGTCACGCAGGAAAAGCTGGCAGACGCAATGGGAGTCAGCCGACAGTCCGTCCAGAAATGGGAAAGCGGGGCCGCCCTGCCCGATCCCGAGAAAATCGCCGCCCTGGCAGACTTTTTCGACGTTTCGCTGGACTTTCTGATGCAGGGCCGGGAGCCGGAAGCGCCCACGGAAAAGCCGCTCTCTAAGCCGCTTCTGCCCGATTATGAAAAGCCTGAACGATGGGAAGCCTATTACGAGGCGCTGCCTATCGAATTCCGGCAGTGCCTGGACGAGGGCCTGGACGTCGAGGAGTACCGCGATCTTTTCTTTGCGCTCGACCGGCTTCCCAACGGCAAGGCCAAGGCCGACATGGCCGACATCCTGTACGAAATGATCGGCAGTCTTTCCAAAAGGGCCGACTATCCGTATTGCGAGCCGGATGACTGGGACTCGATCCGGGCCGCCTGCGAGGCCTATCCCTTCCGTTATCCCGCTCAGGGCGTCTGCGCCATGAAGGACAAGCTGAAGGGCGCCTGGTACGGGCGCATCTGCGGCTGTCTGCTGGGCAAATCCGTGGAAGGCATCCTGAGAAGCGAGCTGAAGCCGCTTCTGGAGCGAAGCGGCAATTTCCCGCTGCATCGATACATCACGCAAAGCGATGTCCCGGCGGCCGAGGCGCTCGGCCTTCGCTTCCCCCTGGCTCAATGCGCCTGCGCCGAGGGAAAGCTTCCCGGCATGCCTCCGGACGATGACACCAACTATGTGGTCATGGCCTTCCGCCTGCTTTCAGGCTTCGGCCGCGATTTCACCTCCGGCGATGTCGCCTCGCTCTGGCTCCGGCTGCAGCCGAAAAACGCTTACTGCACGGCTGAGCGCGTGGCCTACCGAAACTTCGTCAACGGTTTCCGGCCGCCCGTCTCCGCGCAGTACAAAAATCCCTACCGCGAGTGGATCGGCGCCCAGATCCGCGGTGATTTCTTCGGCTGGATCTGCCCGGGGCGCCCTGAGGAGGCCGCCTCCATGGCCTACCGCGACGCGCGCATCTCGCACGTCAAAAACGGCCTCTACGGCGAAATGTGGGTCTCGGCGATGCTGGCAGCCGCAGGCGGCGGCGCCGATATCCCCTCCGCCATCCGAATCGGCCTCTCCTGCATTCCCCGGGACTCGCGCCTTAACCGGGCGATTGAGAAGGTACTTCACGCCTACGAGACCGGCCAAAGCGCCGATGATTTCTTTGCGGACTTCCACACGCGCTGGGACGATACCTTCGAGCACGACTGGTGCCACACGATTTCGAACGCCGAAATTGTGACCGCCTCGCTCCTGTGGGGCGAGGGCGACTATGCCCGCTCGATCTGCCTGGCTGTCTCTCAGGCCTTCGATACCGACTGCAACGGGGCCACCGTCGGCTCGGTCATCGGCCTGGCCAAGGGCTTCAAGGCTCTGCCCTCCGAGTGGACAGACAAGGTTTCCTCCACCCTTTTTACCGATATCTTCGGCTTCGAAAAAGTCAGCATCGACGAAATGGCCGCCAAAACCTACGACATGCTCCGATAATGAAAAACTCCGGTCGAAAGCCCTTTCACAGACTTCCGATACCGGAGTTTTTTTATGACAGGAGCCTTCCCTGCCGTTTCAGCTTACATAGAACAGTATTGTCTTAAAAGCTCTTCTTCAGACGGCCGTTCTTCCCGAAGCCGGTAGCGGCGACCGTTTCCTTCTCGCTCAACCAGTCCGAAATTGACCAGCTCGCGTCGGATCAGTGCCGCATCGCCGAAGGTATGCAGCTCTCCCAGCAGCTCATTGAATTCTTTTTCGGTAAAAGTACGGTCGGCCGGAATTTTGCCGGCCATGGCGGACAATACCTTGATCTTCTTGTTCAGTCTGACAGGCATCGCGCGTAAGCGCCCTTCTCCGTCCAGATAAGCGGACAATTCCAGATGTTCATTCATGTCGGTTTACCCGAAACAAACACTTAAAACGCCCAGTTTCCGTCGCGGAAAATGGCGACAGTCTGCCCGTCCCGGGTGACGGCGTCGATGCTCATATCTGCCGTGCCGATCATAAAATCGGTGTGGATCATCGAATCGTTGATCCCCATCCGGCGGCATTCCTCAAGCGAATAGTTCTGATAGCCGCGGATGGAATCGGCGAAGCCCATGCCGAGCGCCAGATGGCAGGCCGCGTTTTCGTCAAAAAGCGTATTGTAGAAAAGAATACCGCTCCGGCGGATAGGAGAATCATAGGGCACCAGCGCGCACTCGCCCAGATAGGCAGCGCCCTCATCCATCGCCACCATTTCTTTCAGGAGAGCCTCATTCTTTTCGGCGCGGCATTCGACGACGCGGCCGTTTTCAAAGCGGAAGGAGAAGTTCTCGATCAGCTCACCCATGTAGGAAAGAGGCATGGACGAAACCACCGTGCCCTCTGCCACACCGCGCATCGGAGAGATGAAGACCTCCTCGGAGGGAATATTGGGATTAAAGAATATGTTCTGAAGAGACCACTCTCCGCCGCCCTTGAACTCGGCCTCCGGGATCATGCCCACCGAAAAGTCGGTCCCGTTGCCGGCATGGTATTTCAGCGTTTCGATCCCGAGCTCGTTCAGGAAGCGGCAGCGCTCCTCCAGATCACGGTTATGCGCCTTCCAGGCAGCGATCGGGTCCTCGTCGACGCGGGAGGTATCCAGAATGACCTCCCACAGCTTTTCGACGGCCTGCTTTTTGCTGAGCTCCGGGAAGAGCTTTTTCGCCCAGGCAGCGCCCGGTACGGCCGCGATGCACCACTGATATTTGTTCTCGATCTGATCGCGGTAGGCACGAATGACCGGATAGGTCGCCTGCCGGGCCTTGGCCCATTTTTTCTGGTTGAGGCCCTTGGAGCCGTCCGGATCATCGCTGTCAAGATAAATGCGGCAGGGAATCGTCTTGACATAATGCTTCCAGCGGGCTTCCTCCCACTCCGTCAGCCGGGAGAGATTGCGCAGGCTGCGATAGCGGACCTGCGTTTTGGCAAGGGGCTGATAGTCCCAGTCGACCACCACGCGGGAGGCACCGGCCTTATAGCACTCCTCCACGACCATCTGCACGAACTCCGGCTGATCAAGACCGGCGGAGACAAAAACCTCCTGGCCCTTCTGCACATTGATGCCCATGACCGCAATCAGCCTGGCATAATTTCTAAGACGTTTTTTCTGCATATCCCTGACCTTTCTATCGCTTATTCGCTTATTAACGTTGGGGAAAAGTGTACCATTTCCCGTCTTGTTTGTCAAACCGAAGCGAAGCTGCGCGCCTTAAAGCCATCATAGACAGAGCGGAGCCATTTATGGAGAAGCACAAGAAAAGACTCCCGTCCTATTCTTTTTTCACGCGGATTGTGATAATCTCTATCCGAATAGGAGGCATATCACCTTGCTAAAGAAAAATGTCAACATGACGGAGGGGCCTCTGTTAAAAAACCTGATCGTTTTCTCCGTCCCCATTATTCTGTCCGGTCTGCTTCAGCTGCTGTACAACGCTGCCGATATCATCGTGGTCGGACGCTTTGCCGGCAGCACGGCACAGGCGGCCGTAGGCTCTACGAGTTCTCTGGTCAATCTGATCATCAACTTGCTGACCGGCCTTTCCCTCGGCGCCTCCGTACTGATTTCACGTGCCTACGGTGCCCGTGATTTCGAAAAAACCGACCGTCTGGTCCACACCTCGCTCAGCATCGCCATCGTCGGGGGCGTGCTTTTCGGGCTGGCCGGTATTCTGGGCGCCCGGACCTTTCTCAGCTGGATGCACTCGCCGGCCGGAGTGATCGAGCTTTCCGCCCTCTATCTTCGCATATACTTCATCGGACTTCCGGTCAACATGTTTTACCTGTTTGCCGCAGCCGTTCTGCGCGCCATCGGCGACAGCCGCCGGCCTCTGCTCTACCTTTCCGTATCGGGCCTCGTCAATGTTCTCCTGAATCTGCTGTTCGTTCTGGTTTTCCGCATGGATGTGGCGGGCGTTGCTCTGGCTACGGTCCTTTCCCAGGCGCTTTCGGCCTTTCTGGTCTTCCGTATTCTCCAAAAAGGGCTTGACTGCTGCCGGCTGGATTTCGCCAAGCTGGGCATCGACAAACAGCTCTTTCTGGAGATCACGCGCATCGGTCTCCCCTCCGGCATCCAAAGCACGCTGTTCTCCCTCTCCAACACCGTCGTCCAAAGCGCTGTCAATTCCTTCGATGCCCTGGTCATGGCAGGAAACACGGCCGCCAACAATCTGGACAGCCTCGTTCATACCTCCATGTCCGGCATCCATCAGGGAGCCATGACCTTCACCAGCCAAAATCTGGGAGCCGGCAAGCGCGAGCGTCTTCCGAAGATCTATCTGCTTTCCGTCGTGCTGGTCACCGCCGTCGGCGCGAGCGTAGGAGGACTCATCTATGGCTTCGGCCGTCCCATTCTTTCTTTGTATAACCCGGACCAGGAGGTCATCGGATACGGTATGCTTCGGCTGGGGTACATCGCCTTACCGAATTTTATTCTGGGCATTTGCGATGTCACGGTCGGTGTGCTTCGAGGCATGGGCTACTCTACCCTGCCCATGCTGATCTCCTTAAGCGGCATCTGCCTCTTCCGCATCATCTGGATCAAGACGGTTTTCGCCGCTGCGCCGACCTTGCATAATCTGTACATCGCCTATCCGATTTCCTGGGTCCTTACGCTGACGGTCCAGCTGATCCTTTATCTGATCGTCATCCGGAAAATCATGAGACCCGCGTCCACCGACTGAACGCAAAAGACCGATGCCGGCATCAAGCCGCGTCGGTCTTTTTTTTGGTCTTTACCCGTTTTTCAGCACGATTTCTCTGAGCTCGTTCAGATCACGGATCTCATAATCGACCCGAAGGCCTGAGGTATTTGCCTTTCCTTTCGGATTGTACCAGCAGGTCACGAGACCGCAGGCTGCGCCGCCGGCCATATCACTGGTCAGAGAATCGCCGATGATCATGCACTCCTCCGGGCTGAAGCTGCCTTCTTTTTGACGGATCTCCGCGAAAGCATGCTCAAAGAAAGCAGGATTCGGCTTTTCCGCACCGATCTCATCCGAAATAAAGCATGCGTCAAAAAGCGTCTCCAGACCGGAAAGCTGAAGCTTTCTGCGCTGCGCACGCACGGTCCCATTGGAGGCGGCATACTGCCGAAACGCTGCGGACAGCTCCTTGATCAGCTCATAGGAGCTGTCGTTAAAGCAGATCGTATCGCCGAGATCCAGCTGATAACGTTCGTTAAACGGGGCTGCCAGAGAAGGATCGATCCCGTAACGGCCGAAAAAATCGGTGAAGCGCTGCACAAGGATCTCGGGCTTCGTCATCTCTCCGCGCTCCAGCTTTTCCCAGTAGCTGACATTGATGGCTGAATAATCCGCGAGCATGGCATCGCTGCACTCACCCAGCTGCATCCGCCGGAAGCCCTTCCGGATCGCCGCGCGTTCCGCAGCCTCAAAATTCAAAACCGTTCCGTCGATGTCCCACAGCAGAAAACGGAGCTTTTTCATCAGCGGGCTTCCTCGATCCCGAGCACCGTGTAGCCGGCATTTTCGACAGCCGCCTTCAGCTGCTCATGATCAAGCGCCCGGGACAGAACCACGATGGCCCGTCCCTCGGTGAAGCTTGCTTTGGCGCTCTCGACTCCCTCCAATGCCTCCAGCGCCTTTTGGGTGTGCGCCTCGCAATGCGGGCACATCATGCCCTCGATTTTCATGATGATCGTCATAGTTTTTTCCTCCATACTGCGGTTGATTTCCTCGATGATCCCGGCAAAGTCCTCCTCTGCGGGAGCCTTGGCCTTTTTGCTCCGTTTTTTCGCCGAATGCAGGCGGAACAGGTTCAGGCGGAGCGCATTTGATACCACGCAGAAGCTCGAAAGGCTCATGCAGGCCGCCGCGATCGTCGGATTCATCGTCCAGCCAAGCCAGGAGCTGAAGCAGCCGGCTGCCAGAGGTATGCAGAGCAGATTGTAAAAGAAGGCCCAGAAAAGATTCTCGCGGATGTTAGTCAGGGTTGCCCTGGACAGACGGATCGCCGCCGGAATGTCCGTGGCCTTGCTGTTGACCAGCACGACGTCCGCGGCATCCAGCGCCACATCCGATCCCGCGCCGATGGCCATGCCCATATCGGCTGCGGTCAGCGCCGGCGCATCGTTGATACCGTCGCCCACCATCAGGACCCTGCCAAGCCCCTTCAGCCTGCTTACAACCGCCGCCTTTTCGTCCGGCCTGACCCCGGCGATGACCTGCGATATTCCGGCCTCGCGGGCGATCTTGTCAGCTGTCCGACGGTTATCGCCGGTCAGCATGACCACCCGAATGCCCAGCTCGCTCAGCTCCCTGACGGCCTGCGCGCTTTCCTCCTTGACCGGATCCGCGACGGCGATCGTACCGAGATAGCGCTCTCCGGCAGCAAACAGAAGCACCGTCAGCCCCTGCTCGCTGAAGGCCTCCGCCTCCTTGATCTTCGCCTCATCGTGAAGCACGCGGCGGATATAAGCCTGAGAGCCGCCCCGGATTTTTTCTCCGCCGATCATGCCCTCAAGCCCATTGCCGGGCAAAGCCGTAAAATCCGTGACCTCCTCCGGAGAAAGTCCTTTTTCGGCAGCCTCCTGCACGATGGCCCGCGCCAGAGGATGCTCGCTTCTAAGCTCCAGAGAATAGGCGATGCGCAGCAGCTCATCCTCCGAAACGCCCTCCGCGGGAGCCAGGCAGGCAAGCTTAGGCTCTCCCCTGGTGACGGTTCCGGTCTTGTCCAGGACCACGATGCCTGTTTTTCCCGTTTCCTCCAGCGATACTGCCGTTTTGAACAGCAGACCGTTCCGGGCGCCGACGCCGTTCCCGACCATGACCGCCACCGGCGTGGCCAGTCCGAGAGCGCAGGGACAGCTGATGACCAAAACGGAAATAGCCCGCGCCAATGCATATTCAAAGCTTTGCCCAAGCAGCAGCCAGACTGCCAGCGTAAGCAGCGCAATTCCTGCGACAGCCGGCACGAAAATGCCGGAAAGCTTATCCGCGGTTTTGGCAATCGGCGCCTTGGTGGCGGCCGCATCGCTGACCAGACGGATGATTTGGGACAGGGTCGTATCCTCGCCCACGCGGGTGGCCTCACAGCGGATGAAGCCGGCCTGATTGACCGTGGCGGCCGAGACCCGATCCCCCGCGCTTTTGTCTGCCGGGAGGCTCTCGCCTGTCAGCGCGGCCTCGTTGACAGCCGTGCTCCCCTCCAGGATCACACCGTCTGCGGGGATCGCTTCACCCGGGCGGACGACGAAAACATCACCGACCCGAACCTCGGCGATCGGCAGCGTAAGCTCCTGTCCGTCCCGAACGACCGACGCGGTTTCGGGACGAAGCTTGATGAGCGCCTTCAGGGCATCCGTGGTTTTTCCTTTGCTCCTTGCCTCCAGAAGCTTTCCGACCGTGATCAGGACCAGAATCATGGCCGCGGATTCAAAATACAGCTCATCCAGCATCGCGCCGGCAGAACCGGCATCCCCGTCGGCCCAAGCCGCACTCATAGCAAACAGCACATAGATGCTCCAAAGGAAGGAGGCTGACGAGCCCAGCGATACGAGCGTATCCATGTTGGGCGCTCCGTGCAGAAGACTTCTGAACCCGGAGATATAAAACCTTTGATGAATGACCATCACCGCGGCAGCCAGCAAAAGCTCTGCCAGCCCGATGGCCAGGGGATTACGGCTGAGAAAGGCCGGCAGCGGCCAGCCCCACATTCCGTGTCCCATAGAGAGATACAAAAGAACAAGCAGGAAGCCGAGACTGATCAGAAGCCTTTTCAGAAGGGCAGGCGTTTCCCGGTCCTCCGCAAGCCCTTCGGCCGTGCCGGACGGCATCCCCTTCCCCGCCGGAGATGATCCTGCCACGGAGGCTCCGTAGCCGGCCTCCGTCACGGCGCGGATGATGTCCGCCTCGTCTGCGCTTCCCTCCACTCCCATCGAGTTGGTCAGAAGGCTGACGGCACAGCTGCTGACGCCAGGGACAGCCGATACGGCTTTTTCGATACGCGCTGCACAGGCAGCGCAGCTCATTCCGGTTACAAGATATTGTTTCATAGATTTGACCTATTCTATTGATTGACACGATAAAGAAGGCGCCGATACGAGTTTTCAAGCGCCTCGCAGAAAATCATTCCGAAGAAAATCCCTGCCCTTCCATTATACTGCAAAATACGGAGGAAAAAAAGCCTCGAAGAAAAAAACGGCGCCACCGTTTCCTCTTTCGGCAAAAAAGTGTATAATCAGCTTAACCACTCCTTACGAAAGGTTCCTTCTCATGTTTGAAATCTGCTCCGACGGTTTTTACCTGAACGGCCGTCCCTTTGTCATCCACAGCGCCGCCCTGCACTTTTTCCGCTTTCTGCCCGTCCAATGGGAGGACCGTCTGAAAAAGCTGAAGGCCTGCGGCTTCAACACTGTCGAGACCTATGTCTGCTGGAATCAAATCGAAAAAGTGCGCGGATGCTTTGATGACACTCAGCTCGATCTGCTCGAGACGTTCTTATCCCTGGCGCAGGAGCTCGGCCTGTGGGCCATCGTACGCCCCTCTCCCTATATCTGTGCGGAAATCGACGGAGGGGGGCTGCCCGCCTGGCTTCGGACAGAGCCGGGGGATGCGCTTCCGCTCAGGCTGAGAAAAATCACCCTGAGAAGCTCAGACCCTCTCTTTCTGGAGGCGGTAGACGCCTATTACGCCCGGCTGATACCGCGTCTGGCCGCGCATCAGCTTTCCCGCGGCGGCAATATCCTCCTCTGCCAGATCGAAAACGAATACGGAAGCTACGGAAATGATACGCAGTATCTGACCGAGCTTATGGCCATGATACGAAAATACGGACTGGAGGTTCCCTTTTTCACCTCGGATTCTCCCTGGCTCGCCTCCCTGTCTGCCGGCTCTCTCCGGGACCCGAAGGCACTGGCCAGCGTCAATTTCGGTTCCTCTCCGGAAGAAAATCTGGCTCGGCTGAAGGCATTTCAGCCCGATAAGCCGCTTTTCTGCGGCGAATATTGGCTGGGATGGTTTGACCGCTGGGGAGGCCCGCACATGAAGCGCGATGCCGCCGAATGCGCCGCCGACATCCAAAGCTTTCTCTCTCTCGGCGCCTCCTTCAACGCCTACCTGTTTGCGGGCGGTACCAATTTCGGCCTGACCGCCGGCGCCAACGTAGGCGCTCCGTCGCAGGGCGGATATCAGCCTACCGTCACCAGCTATGATTACGATGCCCTCCTGACCGAATGGGGCGCCTGCACCGAAAAATACGAGGCCGTCCGCCGGCTGCTGGCGCCCGGCTCAACCGAACGCTTTGAGCCGCCGTGCCTCCAATCGCCGGGCCGGGTCGCCCTGACAAGCGCGGCCGATGTGCAGTCCTATCTGCGCGATCAGGCACGCTGCTTCCGTTCTTCCGCCCCGCTTTGCTTCGAGGAGCTGGGCCTTTCCGGCGGACTGATGCTCTACCGCACCCGTCTGACCGGTCCGCGGGAAGCTCAAAAGCTCTATCTGGACGGTCTCCACGATGCTGCCCGCCTCTACCTGAACGGAAGCTTCCTCGGCAGTCTTACGCGAAATGAAGCCGAAGCTGCCGCGCTTCATCCCGACGAGAGCGGCATCCCGCTTCCCGCGCTGAAGGCCGGTGAGGAAGCCCTTCTGGAGATCGTGGTCGAGTCCCTCGGACACGTCAACTACGGCGCCGGACTTTTGGATCTGAAGGGCCTTACCGGTCCGGTCAGATGCTTCGGCCAGCAGCTGTTCGGCTGGGATTGCCTTCCTCTGGCTCCCGAAGCGCTGGCCTCCCTTCCCTGCGAGCTGAATAGCGACGAGCTGCTTTCCGCCGACACCCGTCCTCCCTATGTGCTTTCGGGGCGATTTCCTTCCGAACCCGGAAAGGACTGCTTCCTTCATCCCGACGGCCTCTCGGATGGCTATTTGTTTGTCAACGGTTTCTTCCTGGGACGCTACCGGGCTGAGGGCCCGCAGCACTCGCTGTATCTGCCCGGCCCCCTGTTAAAAGAGGACAATGTGCTGACGGCCATCGAGCTGACCGGGATCAAAGCGCTCTCCGTGACGATCAGCGATGAGCACGACCTCGGCTGACGGATCATCTTTCCCACATTCCCCAGCAAAAAACGTAGAGAAAATCGGCTGGGTAGATGGTAGATAAGGAAGTTTTTTTATATGCTGGATACTGACAAATCCCCGTTTGTCGTGCAAAAACAACCCGCTGAAAAACATTTCAGCGGGTTGCTTTGTCTCATGCCATAACAAGCAGGAAAATAAAAAATATTACCGAAAGAAAAGTGATGTTTGCTCCATCGGGCAAGTGATGTTGTGCCTTACGGCATAATGATGTTTTGCGGCGAAGCCGAACATCACGCGCGAAGCGTGCAGGACGCGCAGAGCTTCAGTAAATCCTCTGCCTGAAAAATCCGTGCCGGATGCAGTAAAAATAAAGCATCCGCGCACGTCCCCGCGGAAAGCGGCACTCTGCGCCGCCTTCAGGGTAGAATTTGACCAGATCAGCCTCATTATCCCGGGTCACTGCCACGAAAGAAATATAATGTGTTTTGGTCATTTCGTGGGGAAATTCAATATAGTATTCATCCTCGACAAGGCTGATAGAGGCTCGATGGGCTTCATCGGCATCCTCCGCCTCCAGAGCCGGCAGCGTCACGCCGCAGCAGCTGATGACCGCCTCCCCCGCAGCGGTGATGATGTTGCCGCAGATCGGGCATACATAAAACTTCAAACGGTTAAGGTTGACGGAACGGTTCACGTTGACCGTGCGGTCCCCC
>JAZQNF010000126.1:0-6051 GCA_045627225.1 Bianqueaceae bacterium | reverse complement strand
GCAGCGCCGCCCAGCTAGTTGTCCCAGCCCTTACAATTATCGTGGCCGTAAAGGAAGATGATGGTAAGGCCGGCTTTGCCCGCCTCGTTCAGCACATCGAAGATGTACTTGCCGTATTTGGCATCGCCTTCCTGAGTGCGGACGGAATAATGCAGCGGAACATGAGAGGCGACAAAGATGGGCTTGTCATAGTTCGCGTTTGCCTTGTCATCCAGATACTTCTTCAGATTGGAAGCCGTGGTCTTGATCGTGGCTTCATTTGAACTGCCGGATTTCCACTGATAGTCATCCTCATCAATGATATAGACGCCGTAGTCGTTCGTATCATGAGCGCCGGGGCCGGTCAGGCCCTTGGTGCCCTGAGTGACCTGGTCATGGTTGCCCTGTACGAAGAAAGTATCGACATTATCCCCGTAAGCAGCCGTAAAGGTGGCTTTGAGGGCAGAGATACTGTTCTCGACATTGCTGGAAGGAAGGTCCTTGTCGTAATCGCCGCAGAAAATAAGGCCGTTGGCGGCAGGATAATCCTTCTTGATGGCATTCAGGATAGCGGCGACATTGGCGCTGCTGGCCGGGGCGAAAGTATCGCTTTTGTCGTCCGGATCCTGAAAATCAGAGCCGGCAATGATGACCGTGCTCTTTTCCTCGCTTGCCCATACGTCCGTAAGGGTAACGAGGGACGGTGCCAGAGTGCTGAGCGCCATGAGAAGCGCCAGGAACAGTGACATCATTTTGGATGGTTTTTTCATGCTATAGCCTCCACATTATTCGGCAGAAGCTGCCGTGCTAATAATTACAAAACCCTTATCATCATGGTCATTCGCGGTCTTTTTTTGTCACGACTGACAAAGCAGAACATACGACGCCAAGATAGCATAATGATTTTGGAGTATAACACAGTGCCTCCCGGAAAGCAAGCACTTACCGCTATATTTTTTAAGATTTTTCAGCCGGCTTTTTGGCTGTTTTTTACAAAAAAGCGCAGCCGTTCCGGCGGCTGCGCCTCGTTGTTTTTTTGCTTTGCTTTTATTTGCGGCTGAAGCTTAAGCCGCGGCTGTTTTCGGCAGCATCGGCAAAGGTATCCAGCATAGCCTGGCCGTACTCGCCCAGGTTCTCCAGCATGACCTCGCTGTTTTTCAGCACGATCTCCCCTTTGACCCAGGTGGTCAGAAGGTCATACAGCGCATCGAGATTGGCGCCGTAGTAGTCGGGAAAATGAAGACGGCGCTTCAGATAGGCGTGCGCGGCCTCCTTGCCGGTCATATACCGTCCGTTCAGAAAAATGCTCATGTCGGCCTCCTTAATAAAGCTGCGTGAAGGTTTCGTAGTGATCGTTCGTGTAGAAGATCAGACCGTCGCTGGAGTACAGAAGACGCTCCTCACCGCGGTAGCCGCCGTAGTAGTTGACATCGCACTCATACCACTTGCGGCCGCTCTTTTTGGGAAGACGTCCTTCACGGTTGCCGAAGGTATCGCCGCCGATAACCATCTTGTCGGTGACCTTCCAGAGGTTGCCCTTGCTGGCGACCCAGCCGGCGGCCTCAGCCTTGCTCTTGGTGATATAGTTGGGAGGCAGCTTGCCGAAGAGGTGGATGTAGAGGGCGACCTCCTCCTTCGTATAATAGGGCTGGCCCTTGACGACGGTGAGCCCAGACTCCTCCTGCTTGGACTCCTGCTTGGACTCCTGCTTGGATTCCTGCTTGGATTCCTGCTTTGACTCCTGCTTGGAATCGGACTCGATCAGGGAGATGGTCTGGGATTCATTTCCGCCGCCTCCGCCGAAAAGGATCTCCTGCAGGATGCCCGTCTTCCAGGCAAAGATGAGGATAGCGATCAGAACGATGATACTTAAGATCTTTTTGATCTTGCTCTTGCTTACGGTATTTGAACTCAAAGTAGCTGCTCCTTTTTCTGTTTGCATAATCTGTTCTCGACTATTATAATACAAGGTAAGTAAAAAACACAAGGAGAAATCGAATATGAAAAGGTCAAGCAAGGTTCAGCTTGCGATCGCGCTGGTGCTTTGTTTCATCAGCGTGCTGTTCGCGGGCATCATCCAAACCGATTTCGGTCGTGTCGAAATGACGGAGCTCGTTCTGGAGACCCCGGGCGGGACGCTGACCGGCTATCTGTACAAGCCTGAGCGCGCCACGGTCGATCATCCCGCGCCCGCGGTCATCGCCAGCCACGGCTACCTCAACAACCGCGAGATGCAGGACCTCAACGCCCTCGAGCTCGCCCGGCGCGGCTACGTCGTCGTCGCCATGAACGCCTACGGCCACGGAGACTCGGCCGTCGCCGCCGAGGATTACAGCGACAGCTTCGCGGTCAAAAGCGGCGGCATGATCGAATTCGTCGAATACGTTGCCACGCTTCCCTACGTCGATGCCTCCCGGATCGGCGTCACCGGCCACTCGATGGGCGGCGGCTACACCAACACCACGATGGAGTACTACTCCAACCTCGAGCACGCCGCACTGCTCAGCGGCTACACCGAGGAAGAGGCGCATCTGTGCAACCTCATCAACACCGGCGTCATCATCGGCAACTACCCGTCCAACCTGCTCGACTACGAAAGCGGTCATGTCGGCTACCGCTGCCACATCGGCGTCATCCTGGCCAAATATGACGAGTTCTTCGGCAGCTTCGGCAAGGACCTCCTCTCCTCCGGAAACTCGAAGGACATCATCCGCTACCAGACCGGAGAAAACGTCATCCTCGACATCGAGGAGGGACGCTTCTACCAGGGTGAGCACGGCTACGGCATCGCGTTTTACAACCCCACGCAGTTCCATGCCACCAACCACTTCTCCTACACGGTCGTCCGGGCGATGCTCGATATCTTCGAAAAAACGATGCCCGCCCCCCGCACCATCTCCTCCGCCGATCAGCTCTGGATCTGGAAGGCGATCTTCAACCTGATCGGCCTGATCGGCTTCTTCCTGTTCATCGTCCCCTTCGCCGACCTTCTGATGAACATGCGCTTCTTCAGCGAGCTGCGCTGTGAAAATCCGACCCTGGCGCCCGCGATGACCCGCTCCGGCGGCTACGTGCTCAAGAGCCTGCTGCTCGCGCTCCTCTGCTTCCTGCTGACCGTGCCGCTCCTGCTGCTCGGCTATGTGCTGCTCATCAATCGCTGGCTTCCCCAGGATACGACCGGCGGCATCGGCCTTTGGTGCATCGGCTGCGGGCTGCTGACCCTGGCCTTCATCGGCGGCCGAAAGAAGCGGAAGAACGGCGTGACGCTCTCCATCGGAAAGACCCGTTTCTGGAAGACCCTGCTGCTCGCCCTCCTGACCGTGGCCTGCACCTATCTGCTCGTCTTCCTGGCCGACTACGTCAACCAGACCGACTTCCGTTTCTGGACGCTGGATATCCGCGTCTTCTCCGCACCCAAGATCTGGGTCGCGATCAAGTATCTGCCAATGTTCTTCGTCTTCTATCTCTTCAACAGCTGGTCCATCGCCCGCTCGAGCTACAACAACTGGAGCGAGAAAAAGCAGATGACTGTCTGCGCCCTGTGGAACATCCTGCCTCCTCTGCTCGTCCTGATGCTCACCTACCTGCCCACGCCCTTCCTGGGCCAGACGTTCTGGAACGCGATCCTCAGCGACGGCGGAAGCCTGGCCGGCCTCCTTCAGGCAGCGATGGCGCTGATCCCGATCCTCATGATCCCCTTCGTTCCGCTTCTGGCGATCGCGGCCTGCATCAGCGTCCGCCTGTACCGCAAGACCGGAACTCCCTGGCTGGGCGCATTGATCAACGCGATGCTGATCACGATGATCACGGTAGCCAATACGTCGTTCAGCTTTGCCTACTAATGGAAAACTTCACGCCTCCCCCGTGAAACTTCACGCCTCCCTTCGACACGGGGAAACGGTCTTCGGGAGGCGTGAAGTTTCTTTGTTTTATGCAAGGGAAAACGGGGAAAATAGATATCGCTTCGAAAAAGATATAAGCGGTGAAAAGTCTTTATTAAAAAGGGGTTGCGGCGGTTTTACCAACACGATTTGTCCCAGATATATGGCTTGTTATGCAAAAAGGCTTCGGTCATGAGACCGAAGCCTTTCTTTGGATAGAGGATAGAGCGAAAATTTGTCTTATTTCAGACCGTTCTTGATGCGGTCCTCGGCGAAACGCTGAGCAATGACGCCCTCGGGCTCGCCGGTGGACTTGGACTCTTCCAGGATGCTGTAAACCGTGTTGTAGATGTTGTGGACCTGCTTCAGGACCTTCTCCTTGTCGTAGGTCGTGAAGGCTTCCTGACCGGCGTTGATAACGCCGCCGCCGTTGATGATGAAATCGGGGGCATAGGCGATGCCGCGGGCCTTCAGCATCCGGCCGCACTCATCGTCGAGCAGCTGGTTGTTGGCGGCACCGGCAACGGCCTTGCACTGAAGCTCGGGGATGGTGGTGTAGTTGAGGGTGGCACCCAGCGCGCAGGGAACGAGGATATCGCACTTCGTTCTGTAGAGCTCCTCATCGGTGACCTCGGTGGCGCCCCACTCTTCTACAGCGACCTTCATGTTGGCGCGGTTGGAATGGGTGGCAACGATCAGCTCGGCACCGGCCTCATACAGCTGACGGCAGACGTCGAAGCCGACGTGGCCGAGGCCCTGAAGACCGATCTTGAGGCCCTTCAGGTCATCGGAGCCGAAAAGGAACTTGGCGGTAGCTCTGACGCCGTCGACAGTACCGATGGCAGTGAAGGGAGAGGGATCGCCGCTGACGCCGTCCTGGCCGACGACATACTTGGTCTTGTTCATGACCCAGGACATATCCTGGACGGTGGTGTTGACGTCCTCAGCCGTGAGGTAACGGCCCTGAAGGCTCTCGACGGCTTCGCCGTAGGCTTCGAACAGGTCCTGGGACTTGGCGGAGGGATCGGCGATGATGACGCCCTTGCCGCCGCCGATGGGAAGACCGGCCGCCGCGTTCTTGAAGCTCATGCCTCTGGAGAGACGAAGGACATCGAAGAGCGCATCGTCAAGCGTCTTGTAGGGATACAGACGGCATCCGCCGAGGGCGGGACCGAGTTTGGTGTTGTGAATAGCGATGATGGCGCGGAGGCCGGCTTTCTCGTTCTGGAAGAAGGCTACTTCCTCATGACCGAATTCACGGATAAGTTCAACAGTACTCATTTTTATTTCCTCCCCTTTATTTGGTGGTTTTTGAAGCATTTATCAGCTTACCGACTTCCTCGCGCATGCGGTACTTCAGTACCTTGCCTGCCGCATTCATCGGATAACTGTCTACAAAAAGAATATAACGCGGGACCTTGTGAGATGCAAGACGTGCTTTGATGTACGAGCGCATTTTTTCTTCGTCCGGCGTGCAGCCCTCCTTCAGAATGATGCAGGCCGCGGCCTCCTCGCCGTATTTTTCATCCGGCACGCCGATGACCTGAACATCCTTTACGTCGGGATGCGTGTAAATGAATTCCTCGATTTCCTTGGGGTAGATGTTCTCGCCGCCGCGGATGATCATGTCCTTGAGCCGCCCGGTGATGAGGTAGGAGCCGTCCTCCCTCCGCATCGCGATATCGCCCGAATGGAGCCAGCCGTCGGCGTCGACCGTGCTTTTCGTTTCACGGGACATCTTGTAGTAGCCCTTCATCGTGTTGTAGCCGCGTGAGCAGAACTCGCCGTTCTGACCGGCGGGGAGCTCCTCTCCGGTCTCCGGGTTGATGATCTTGCACTGGACGTGCGGGAAGGGATAGCCGAGGGTATCGCAGCGCAGATCGAGCGGATCGGTCCAGGCAGTCATCGTGCTGCCGGGCGAGGATTCGGTCTGACCGTAAACGCTGACGATGCCGGTCATGTGCATCTCATCGTCCTGTGCTGCGCGCTTCATCAGCTCGGGCGGACAGCCGGAGCCTGCCATGATGCCCGTGCGCATATATGAAAAGTTCGTTTTCCGGTAATCCGGGTGGTTGAACATGGCGATGAACATCGTCGGCACGCCGTTGAAGCAAGTGATATGCTCCTGGTTTATGCAGGACAATGATGATTTCGCGGAAAAGTATGGCATAGGGCAAATGGTGGCTCCATG
>JAZQNF010000125.1:0-18444 GCA_045627225.1 Bianqueaceae bacterium | reverse complement strand
TGGGCGGCGCTGCCGTATATCTGGCGACCGGTGATTCCATCAATATCGCCGATACGGCGGATTCCGAAGGCAAGACCTATACCTCCGAAAAGCTTGCTTTCACCTACATGAATGCCGGCTTTGTCGGCTATTATGCCGATTGGGAGCCGGACACCGATGCTTCCAAAAAGAACAGCGGTGTCGATAAAGCTATCACCATGACCGTCTTTGAGATCAAGGACGGTAAGGTCACGATTTCCCGTTACGATGAGAACGGCGTTCACAACCTGAAGTCCGAAGGCAAGAACAACGTAGCGCATACGGATCGCAACAACCCCGCGCTGAACACGACTGTCTATACCAGCGGCCAGGTCGTTGAGATCAAGAACTATACCGCGCCTGTCGTTCCCGAGGAGAGTCAGGAAGAGTCTCAGGAGCCCGAGGAGTCTGTCATCCCGGAGGAGTCCGAAGATTCCGAGGATTCTGAGATTTCCGGCGATATCGGTGACGACACGGTCGAGCCTGTCGTAATCGTCGACGAGGAGACCGGCATCACGGTCAACGGCGTCCTTTCCGGTCTTGAGATCGAGGAGATCGCCGCCGAGGTCTCCTATCAGGGCATTGCCAAATATCAGGCCTACGATTTCACTGTAAGCGGTTATACCCAGGGCACTGAGGTCGAGGTCAGCATTCCGGTCCCCGAAGGCTACAAGCCCTCTCTGGTCAAGGTGTATTACCTGAACGACGAAGGCGGTCTGGAGGACCAGTACGCCGTTATCGCAAACGGTTTTGCCACCTTCACGGCCAAGCATTTCTCCACTTATATTCTGGCTCAGGGCAAGGAAGTCGACATCACCAACTGGGTGAAGGTCGAGATTGCCGGCGAGACGACGTATACCTATACTCTTTCTAATGGGGCTATCGAGAGCGGAGCTCAGTATTTGATTGTATCCCGAAGCGGAGTCTATGTTTTGAACAGTACTGCCAGTGATGCATTTAATGGGTTTGACGCTTCCAGATTCTATTCCAGCAATAACAATACGATTGTTTTGAATACGGATGAATACGGATATACCGTGACAAAGACTAATTCCGGAGACAATCAGTATACGATTAAAAAGGGTGATTCTTTCTTCCGCGTTCGGTCTAATAATGGTTCTTACTCCTTTAGACTCAATACCGGGGATTCCAACAGGAATTGGACTATCACTACTACAACCACTACTGGCGAATACAATATTATGAATACCGGCACGAGCCGTTATATTAGCTTGAGCTCTAGTGCTTCGACTACGAATAGCCAGAACAATAAGCGTCTCTTCAAACTGACCAAGACGGAGACCACCGTAGACGAGACCTACTACCTCGCCATGGAATACAAGGGTAATACCTCCTTCCGCGTCAGCGCTTTTGCAGATGAGGCTGCATTAAAAGCTTATATTCGCGAGAACCTTACCGTTGTCAGGGCTGATGATACCAATGGTTCCAACATCACCGCGGTAACGAATTATTCTCTTACCGGTACGGTTGATCCCACCACTGTCGGAAACGGGAAGACCTATACCGTTAGGGTCGGCAATACGACGGTCGGTACCATTTCTCTTGATTTTGTTGCCAAGAAGGCGAACGGCTACTCTTACTCGGGGGCCGAAGGCGTTATTTACAGAGCGCCCAAAACTGTTGCCGAAAAGAAGACGGGTGCCAAGTTTACTGTTTATTTTGACGACGGTTCTGAAGAACAGGTCGAAATTACCACTGATATGCTCAGCGGCACCGGCCTTGATATTACGAAGATCGGAGTCTATGAGGACCTGACCGTCACCTACAATGGTGGCACGATCACCACTGCCTTCAAGCTGATCGTTCTGCCCAGACCCGAGGAGAATGACTATCCCGAGTATCCTCAGGGCGGTTCCGTTAAGGTCACCAAGAACGGCGAGGGAATCGATTTCCAGAACACCGGCGTTGCCAAGGTTGAGCTGACTGCCTCCGGCATTCCCGCTCCGAAGGGCATCGATGTCATCGTCATGCTGGATACCTCTTCCTCCATGAAATATGGCGCTAAGCCTGGTACTGACCAGGTTACGGTAAACAGACGTATCGATTATCTGCAGAACTCTTTGAGAGCTATGCTTGAGAAATTCTCGACGCCGAATGAGGACGGCTCTGCTCCCGATATCCGCCTTGCCATGGCAGACTTTAACGGATATACACTCATCAGCGATAATGATGGTGTTGATGGCAGCGAAGAACACACGGAAATGGTTGCAAGTATCTTTACGGGCGATAATTGGGGAACCGCGAACCTGAATACGAACATCAACGTCTCTGCGTTTGAACAGGTCGGCTCGTATACGTCTGAGGATATTGACACACTCGTTGGCAGAGTTGTGCCGCACTCCGGTACGAATTATGACTATGCCTTTGATACGATTTACCGCCTCGCTTATGCGATCCAGCAGCAGAATGAAGAAGACGGCGTGGAGCGCGAGCTCTATGTCATCTTCATGTCCGACGGCTGTCCGTACCAGTATAACTATTTCGCCGGTCAGTCAAGCAAACAATTTTGGAACTCCTGGCTTGCCGGTCAGAAAGTATCGATCAACGGCTCCAATAGTAATGTCACGGCTACTTTCGGCGATTCCCTTTCCTTGGCTGATCTTTCTGACATCAATGTTACTTCCAGTCACGCGTATTTCTTTAATGAGGCTACCAACAATACGCACCGCATGGCGGATGCGATCAAGGGTTCGCCGGATCAGACTTTTGAGGTCATTTCTCCCAATAATACCTCCTTCCCCGGCGGCACCAAGGTTTCCGGAAAAGATTACATGTATACCGTAAACGGACTGGGCGCGACGGTCTATTCGATCGGTTTCTGCCTCTATGATGATATGCAGATCGACGATGCGGTAATCAATAGGGTCATTTCCAGAATCGCTTCCGGCAGTGATCATTTCTTCCGCGTTCAGGGTATTGATGAGGACGCGAATGTTCAGGCCCGTCTTGACCACGCGTTCACCCAGATTTCTCAGTCCATCGTTGAAGCAGCCACCAATGCTTACTTCACCGATGAAATGGGCGAGAACTATGACCTGAAGATGAGCACCATCACCTCGCTCAAGGCTGGTGCAGAGAGCATTGCTCCCGCCATCACCGTAACCTCCTACCCCGTCTATGCGAAGAAGGATATCGGTACCACCATAAACGGCCATAAGGTCACGGCTGAGGATGTCGGCAAGCGCTACGGAAACGGCACGGTTCTTGAGACCGTAACCTTTAACGAGACTGGTACCGAGGCCTACTCCGATCAGAAGACCGGCAACATCCTGATCGACGGCGTTATTCAGGCTGCCACCTTCTGCTACAACACGAACGACACAAGCGTTACCTTGGAGAACGGCTACGAGCTCGGCTCCGAAATGTTCTGGTGGGATATCGGAACGATCCGTAACGACGAATTCGTTCTCAGCTACTACGCCTACCTGACCGGTTCCATGGAAGGCGAGCGTCCCGCCGGTTCCTATCCGACCAACGAAGGCGCGACCCTGTACTATGTCAACTGGCTTGGCAATGACGCTCACCTTGACACCGTTTCTCCTGTCCTTCCCTGGAAAGAAGCCAACGTAAGCTACGCCTTCTACCTGGTTGACGAGAACGGTAATGTCGTGGTCAACCAGTCCACCGGTGAAACCGGTTCCTTTGTCAACAAGATCGCCGTAACCAACCCGATCCTTGAGAAGATCCTTCTGAACAGCGGCGCGGCGTATGACGGTGCCAGCCTTCTGGCCGATGCTCTCCTGCCCGCCGGCTACGAGCTCTTTGATCCGGCTGCGGCTTATGAGATCCAGATCGCTTCCGGCGACGGCAACAGCTCCTGGACGATCACCAAGGGCGACGGCAAGACCGCTACCACGGTCGTTACCGGCTACGGCAGCTCCAATGATTACACAACGGAAGACTACAGCGGTTCCACCCGTGATGTCACCCATACCACCGTATGGTTCGCTGTGAAGTATTCCGTCAAGTGCGTTCCCGATGTCGTCGTGATCGACTACGGTATCCCCGTCAGCATCGACGTACTCGCCAACGACATGTTCGGCAACTACGGCACGCTCGTTTACCTGAGCAAGCTCGGCGAGAGCGGTGTTCCTCAGAACGGAACCCAGGAGCCTATCGGCTACGCAGCTTCTGCCGACGGCACCTACGGTACTGCTTCGATCGTTGACGGCAAGGTCGTCTATCAGCTGAACAGCATGGTGATGGATGCTCAGGATACCTTCGTCTATGTAGTCCGTTACAACAATCCCGACATGAGAGAATTCAACGGTTACTACTATGACACGGTCACGGTCATTCCTGCCACGACCATTTACTTCGAAGATGATTTCATCGATTTCGAAGAAGGCTGGTCTGATGCGGGCACCGCGCTGGATAAGATCCAGGGTCAGGACCGTCCCGGCATCTACTCGCTTCCCAGCATCGATGCCAACAACATCTACGGCTATGATCCCGCCAACGGCCAGTGCTCGACCTACAGTCTCGGCTTTGCCAAGTATCTCTCCGTCAGCTCCGCCAACCCCATGGGACCCAAGGCGACCTTCACCTTCACCGGTACGGGCTTCGATGTCGTTTCCGTTACCAGCAAGGACACCGGTCTTCTGATCGTTGACATCTACGAAGGCACTACGGCCACCGGTACCGCCAAGTACAGCTGGGCTGTCGATACCTTCTACGGCTATGACAGTGTCAGCCAGGATGGCTACATCAAGTACACCTGGGAGTACGGCGCTGAAGGCGCATGGCATGTAATCGAGCAGTCCAAGGTTGCGACCGCGGACACCTCCGAGGGTGCCGTGGATGCCCTTCTTCCTGCCAATCCCGAAGTCGGCGACACCTGCGTCATCTATGAGACCAACTATCTCTGGGTCGTTACCACCGATACCGACAATGCTCTGTATCAGATCCCTGTAATCAAGACCTACGACAAGCTTGCCTACGGTACCTATACGGTTGTTCTTACTCCTGTTTACTCCGGCCTGTTTGAGCATGTAGACGGCAGCAGCAGCTACGATGTATACATCGACGCGATCCGCGTTTACAACCCCGCTCAGGGCAAGACGACTCCCGAGGCAGCCTACGCCGCCGATAAGGAAGCCTATCCCGAGTACATCGAGATCCGTGAACAGCTGATCAAAAAGGACAGCTTCGGCAATCCCGGCGCGGTCTTCATCGATGCCTTCGGCAAGAACGGTACGGTTTCCGATTACACCAACTTCGGCCCGAACAATGAAGTCTACCTGCTGAAGAACCAGGCAATCGCCTTCCAGTTCAACGCAGAAGATGCCGGCAAGGTCGCTTCCATCCACCTGGGTGCCAAGGCTCCCATGGGTGAGGTTACCTTCACCGTCACCTGCGGCAGCAAGTCTAAGGAAATCACTCTGAACACCGCTACTGACATGTACTATGATATTACCGACATGATCAGCTGGAACGGAAACACGAGCGATACCGTGATCATTACCAACACCGACGGAAGCATGCTTTCTCTGACGACGGTCAAGGTCACCTATACTTCCAACCCCGTTGCTCCGAAGGCTCCTGCCCGCATGATGATGGTTTCCAACCCTGTGATGGCCGGTGCCGCTGCCAAGGCAGTGTTCAACAGCTATGTTGCCTCTCATACGGCGGCTCCTGTTGAAGAGCCCGAAGTAACCGAGCCCGAGGAAGCGCCTGTGCTTCCCGAGATCGAGGACGAGGAGACCGCTGAAGAAGCGCCCGTCATCCCCGCGGATGTACCTGAGAAGCAGGCGGTCGAAGAGCCGATCAATATCGAGCCCATCGTCGAAGAGGAAGAGATTCCCTTTGAAGAGCCTGTTATTGAGGAAGAAAATGTTCCCGTCTTCGAAGAAACCGTCGAAGAGCCTGTTATCGAAGAAGTGGTTGTGGACGTTGCGGAAGCGCCTGCCAAGAAGAGCTTCTTCGGTTCCATCGTCAAAGCGGTTGCCAAGGCTATCAAAGCGATTGCCAAGGCGATCTCCCGCGTTTTCGGACGCTAAGAAAGGAGCGACGAATTATGAAAAAAGCTTATAACAAGCCTGAAATCGTTTTTGATTCCTTTGAACTGTCGCAGAACATCGCGGCTGGATGTGAGTTCATTTCGAACCATAGCAAAAAAGACTGCTCGGTAACGGATCCCTCCATCGGCATGACGTTCTTTACCAGATCGACCTACGGTTGTGTGATCACTGAGGTTCCCGGCAACTACGATGACATCTGCTACGATGTTCCGAACCCCAGCAACAACGTTTTCACCTCCTGATCCGTGTCTGTCTAAGCTTAAAGCAGCCTCTGTCCTTGCGGCAGAGGCTGTTTTTTCCTTGCTTTTCTCTTGAAAACGGAGTAAAGTAAACCCATGAGTAAAAAGAAAAAGAAAACCAACAAAACGAAAGCGAAGGTCTCAGCTAAGGCCTCGTCCAAGAAGGGAAAATCGCTTCGCCGCTACGGGACCAAGCGCCGCAGGGGCTTCCTGCTTCTTCTGATTCCGTTTCTGGCCCTCGCCGTCTGGCTCGGGTATCGCCTGCTGAACGGCAAAATCGGAGGCGGAGGAAAGGAATCCTCTGCACCGGTATCATCCGCGGAGCCCTCGGAGCCTGAGTATCAGTCGGTCATTCCGGCTGAAAGCCTGGAAATCAGCATGCCGGAGGAGGAGACGATCTTCCCGGTCAATCTCGGGAACGGCATCTTTGTGACGGGCATCAGCAATTACGGCGGCTATTATGTTGAAGACGGCAGTGACGAGCTGGTGAGCGGCATCCCTGTGATCACGCTTGAAAACAAAGGGACAAGTGCCGTTCAGCTGATGGATCTGGAGCTTACGGATGTCTCCGGCCGACGTTATCTGTTCGAGCTTACGACCTTTATGCCCGGCATGTGCATGACGGTGCTGGAGAAGAACCGCGCGTCCTACGATGCCTCGTCTGCGATCGCGGAGGTCAGCGTGACCCGCTATTCGGTCTTTTCCGAGCCGCCTGCGCTGGATCCGTCTGTGCTGCAGGTCCTCTGCAACGGTGACACGATCACGCTCCGGAACCTCTCTTCCGAGTCTCTCCCGGCAGGACACCTGTATTACAAGCACTGCTCGGGGGATCTTTTGATCGGCGGCATCACGTATTCGGTCAGCTTTCCGGCGCTCGCTCCGGGCCAATCCTACACGCTTCGTCCCTCGCATTTTGACGATGCCACCAGTCGGATACTCTTTGTGAAATATGCAGAATAAAACCTATTTTTACCGGATCGGCGGTGTCCGGCTTGAGCTGGACGCTCCGGCCTTTGAGGAAACGGGCACCCTGCCGCTCTTCGCCGAAGAGGCGTCTCGGCCTGACCATCGGATTGTGGTGCAGATGGCTGACGTGCTTCCTGTTCCTGAGCCCGAGCCGGCGTACCGTGACTTTTTCCGCTGCTATTACGGCGCGGGCCCGGCCGGGAGCCGCCTTGTCTATGATGAACGGGACGGGCAGCCTCTTTTTCTCGATGAGCCGCTTCCGGACGGCGAAGGCCGCTTTATCCTTTACCGGAAGGGAAAAGAGGCCTATTTCGGCAGTCATCTGGCGATCGATTTTTTGAATCTGCCCGAGCTCATGCCTTTTTATGATGCCTTTTTCCTGCATGCCTCCTGGGTCGAGCTGGGAGGAGAGGCCTTGCTTTTTACGGCACTGAAGCAGGTCGGCAAATCGACCCAGGCTGCGCTGTGGAAGCAGTACCGGGGGGCAGAGACCGTGAACGGAGACCGTGTCCTTCTGCGCCGCGTAAACGGCGCATGGCTCGCCTGCGGCTCCCCCTATTGCGGGACCTCGGATATCTGTCACAATCGCACCATGCCTGTCAAGGGCCTTGTGATCCTTTCGCAGGGGCCCGAGAGCATCGCGCACCGCGCGTCGCCTGCGCAGGCTTTTCGCGCGCTCCTGGACGGGGCCAGCTTCGAGAAGCGCGACCGCGTCACGCTGGAAAAAATGACGGAGCTTCTCGGCCTGGCCGCCGCTGAGCTTCCTTTTTATGCACTGAGTGCGCTGCCGGATGAAAGCGCCGTCGAAGCACTCGAAAAACTTTTCTGATATCGGAGGCACTATGTTCCAATCCGTTTCGCCGCAGTGCGCGGGCATCTCCCGTGAGGCCTGCGAGGCTTTTGTCCGAAAGCTCAGCGGCCCTGAGTTCGATCTTCACAGTCTGATCCTGGCCCGCGGCAGTCTGATCTTTGCGGAGGGCTACCGCAGCCCCTTCGGGCCGGACAGCCTTCACCGCATGTATTCACAGACCAAATCGCTCGTCGGTGTCGCAGCCGGACTGTTGGCTGAGGAGGGGAAAATCGACCTCGATGCGCCTCTTTGCAGCTATTTCCCCGACAAGCTGAGCGCCGGGGCCGGTCCCTGGCTCCGTGCCCAGACCGTTCGCCAGACGCTTACCATGCAGACCTCCGTCCGCTGTCCCTTCTGGATCGACGAACGCGAGCACGACCGCGTCAAGCTCTATTTTTCTCAGCCCGACCATCATCCGGCCGGGACCTCCTTCGCCTATGACACCGACGGCAGCCAGGTGCTGACCAGCCTCATCGAGCGCGTCAGCGGCAAAACGCTTCTCGGCTTCCTGAGGGAGCGCCTTTTCAATCGCATGGGCGCCTTTCAGACCGCGCGCATGCTGACGGTCCCCGGCGGCGACTCCTGGGGCGATGGCGGCCTCCTGGCCACCACCCGCGATATGCTGGCCTTTGCGCGCCTCGTCATGGACCGCGGCGCCTGGGAGGGCGAACAGCTGATGTCCGCCGATTATCTGAAGCAGGCGACCTCCTTCCAGGTGTCGACCTGCTATAACGCGAACCCTGTCTGTCAGAACTTCGGCTACGGCTATCATTTCTGGATCACCGAGCGCGGCGGCTTTGCCTGCGTCGGCCTCGGCGATCAGCTCACCATCTGCCAGCCGGATCTGGACCTCATCTTCTGCTGCACAGCCGATCATCAGGGCAACGATCCCGCGCATGAGAAGCTTTTCAAGGCCTTCTTTGAAATGATCTGCGATCATATCGAGGAGGAGCTTCTGCCCGACGATGCGAAGGGACCGGTCAGCTTCGGAGGCTCTCTGCGCGCTGTCGCCGGCTTTGAAAGCGTCCCCCTGGCCGAAAAGATCAACGGCGTCAAATATCTCTGCAGCGAAAACCGCACCGGTATCCGCGAATTCAGCTTCAGCTTTGAGGAGGATGCCGTCGTTTTCAATTATGTCAATGCGCAGGGCGTCAAGCGGATGCGCTGCGGTCTGGGCCGCTGTCTGCCCGGCAAATTCCCCGAATACGGCTATTCGCGGCTGGTCGGAGGCGAGAAGAGCATTGCCCGTTCTCTCTACGACGCTCAGTTCTCCGCGGCCTGGGTAAGCGACAGCCAGCTGCAGCTGAAGGTTCAGATCGTGGATATGTACATCGGAAACATGACGGCCAATTTCTGCTTCCGGGACAAGCTCTGCAGCGTTGTCATGATGAAAAACGCCTACGATTTTCTGAATGAATACTGGGGCGAGTTTACCGCCGAAGCCAAATAAACGCATAAAAAAATCTCATGACCCCAGACCCGAAAAGCCGGGGGCATGAGATTTTCTTTTTTATGCTAAGCTGCGGATATTTCCGATCCGCGGGGATCAGTTTTTCTTTTCCCAGATTCCGACGCCGGCTTTTCTCGCCTCCTGCTGCAGCAGGAAAAATTCTCCTGCGTGCAGGCTGTTCGGCTGGATCGTGTAAACGGTCGCCATTCCCGCCGAAAGGATCTCCTCCTGCAGCATCGAGCCGCCCTCGTAAACGTAGGCCAGCGTGCGTCCGTAGCTGTCGGTCACCTCGACATCGTAGGCCAGCCAGACCTTTTTGACCTCCAGCCGGTCCTTGAGCCAGGCGGAGGAGACCGCGCCCTCGGGCGTATTTTTGCTTTCGTCCGGATGGACGCTTTCGGGCGCATCGATCCCGATCAGACGGACCCTGGTTCCCACCCCGTCGAGATCGATGAGGATGGTGTCGCCGTCATAGACGAAGAGGACCGGATACGGGCCGCACAGCTCCGGATAAAGGGCCTGCTCCCGCCGATGCTTCCAATAAAAGAAGCCGCCGGCGATGAAAAGGACAATGAGCAGGATCAAGAGGATTTTTTTCGTTTTTTTCTCCACGGGAGGCTCCTTTTTGATGAATTCATGGGCAGATGCACTGATTATACGCTGTTTTTTGCATTTCAACAAGTTTTTTTGAAAATAGGTGTTGACAATATAGGAGGGGGATGATATTATTAATATCGCGCTTGCAAAAGCAGCGGCCCCATGGTCAAGAGGCTAAGACGTCGCCCCCTCACGGCGAAAACATGAGTTCGATTCTCGTTGGGGTCATTTTTAATTTATGGGCCTTTAGCTCAGTTGGTCAGAGCATCCGGCTCATAACCGGTTGGTCCCGGGTTCAAGTCCCTGAAGGCCCATCCAAATTCTGGCGGAGTAGCTCAGCTGGCGAGAGCACTCGGTTCATACCCGAGGTGTCAGGAGTTCAAATCTCTTCTCCGCTACTTATGCGCGAATGGCTCAGTGGTAGAGCATCGCCTTGCCAAGGCGAGGGTCGCGAGTTCGAATCTCGTTTCGCGCTCTTCAAGAAGAAAGCACATGCTTTCTTCTTTTTTTGTGCATCCGTTCCGGATTCGTTCCGGATCCGGACGCTTTTTCCCTGCGTTGCTTTTTTCTTTGTTTTATGCTATAATTCGTTAATGTCAACAGGGCAGGAGGTATCTTGTGAAACGTAAAGCAAGCTTCGGTTTTCTGTTTTTCCCGCTGTCGGTTCTTTTCCTTGAATTTCTGACCAGAATCGCTTTGGGCGAGACATCTGTATGGGACAGGACTTCCCTTTATTTACTCTTTTTCTCACTGGCGGCCGGTTTTTTCTTCTGGCTGCTTCTTTCGCTGTTTAAAGCTAAGGCGGCACGCATCATCGGCGCGGTCATTCTGGCCTTATGTGCCGTTTTGTTTTCTGCCGATTTCTGCTGCAAGATCTATTATACGACCTTTTTCGGGCTCAGCTTCATGCTGAGCATGGTGACCTCCATCGCTACCGGCTTTGCCGGCGAGGCCTTCGGCGTCATCCTGAAAAACAGCTGGTACATCGTCGTTTCCTTCCTTCCCTTTGTCCTTTTCCTGATTTTCCGCAAAAAGATCATTCCCGATAAGATCCGTAAAAAGGGCCGCCTGCAGCTGCTGGCCCTGCTGTTTTTCCTTGTATTCACGGCCTTTCCCGTTCTGCTGATCCGTTTCGGCGGCGGCCCCTTCGAGACCGACCGAAGCGTCTACACCACGCTTTATTCGGCCGATTCGGCCATCCCGCGCTTCGGGGTGCTCACGAATCTTCGTCTGGAGCTTCAATATGCGCTTTTCGGCGCGCCCAAGGAAGAGGAGAGCGAGATCTCCTGGCCCGATTACGAGGAAAGCCGTACGCCTGCCGAGTCCGGCCTGCCGGAGGAGGAAGATCCGTCCCGCCACACGCTGAGTGAGCTCCCGTATAACCTTCTTCCGGAGCTTGATTTCCAGAAGCTGGCCGAGGGAAGCCGGAATTCGGATATCGCCGGCCTGCATCAGTACTTCGGAACGCAGGCGCCCACATCTCAGAACAAATACACCGGCATGTTTGAGGGAAAGAACCTGATTCTGATCTGCGCTGAGGCCTTTTCTGGCCTGGCCGTCAGCGAGGAGCTGACCCCCACCCTGTACCGGCTGTCGCATGAGGGCTTTGTGTTTACCAATTACTATCAGCCCAGCTTTACTCAGTCGACCTCCGGCGGCGAGTTTGCGGCCATGACGGGCCTTCTGCCCACCTGGGTCGACGGTACCCTGGCCATGTATGCCAGCATCGGCAACTATATGCCCTATGTCTCCGGCAACGTCATGAACCGGGCCGGATACAGCTCGGTCGGCTTCCACAATAACGATTATTCCTACTATCGCCGCAACGAGACCCATCCGAATTTCGGATATCGCTGGACGGGCCTCGGCAACGGCTTAAAGCTGGAGAAAACCTATAACTGGCCCGAATCGGATTATGAAATGATGAAGGCGACAGCCGACAGCTACATGAAGGCCTATGCCGAAGAGGGCACGCTCTTCAACGCCTATTACATGACGGTCAGCGGCCATGCCAACTATGACTGGGGCTACGGCAAGCTCGACGGGAACGACATGAGCCTGAAAAACCGGGATCTCGTGGTCAACAGCCGCTTTGCCGAGGGCTTATCGAGCATCACTCAGGCCTATGTCGCCAGCCAGGTCGAACTCGATCTGGCGCTGGAATATCTGCTCGAAAAGCTGGAGGAATACGGCATCGCCGACGATACGGTCATCTGTCTTACGGCCGATCATTATCCCTACGCGCTGAAGCTCGCTTATTATAATGAGCTCCAGCCCGAGCCCACCACCGCCCGCGAGACCGGGATCTACCGCAACACCCTGATCCTCTGGAGCGGCTCGATGGAGGAGCCTGTCACGGTCACGCGGCCCTGTTCCTCTATCGACATCATGCCGACCCTGTGCAACCTTTTCGGCCTGTCTTACGATTCACGCCTTTACAGCGGCCGCGATATTCTGGACGATTCGTACAAGGTCGGAGATGCCTCTACGCGCGAGCCTGTCGTTCTCTTTGTGGATCTGAGCTATTCCTGGGTCAGCGAGGCCGGAACCTACGACGGCATCAGCGGGACTTTTACGCCCAACGAGGGCTATGAGGCCTTTGACACGGACGAATATGTCTCGATGATGACCAAAAAGGTCAAAAACCTGGCGGATAATGCCCGCAAGGTCCTCGAATTTGATTATTACAAATATTTAAAGGATTATCTGAGGTGAACTGATGGCGCCTAAAAAGCCCAAGAAAAAAGCCTTTTTTTCTGTTTTATTCCTGATCGTCTCCGTCCTGTATGAGGAGCTTCTCCTGAAGGGCTGCGTCGGCGAGTCAGCCATCTTCGACCGGACGCTTTTTTACATCGTCTTTTTCTCGGCCGGAGCGGCGCTTCTGGTCTGGGCCACCGCCAATCTTCTGAAGGCCAGAAAGCTTGCCCGCTGGGTCGTGGCGGTCTTTCTGCTGATCCTAGGCGTTCTCAGCGCCGTCGAGTACTGTGTCTTCTTTTATTACGGGACCTTCTTCGAATTCGGCTACATGCTCAGCATGATGAAATCGGTAGCCCGTGATTTCGGAGGCGAGGCAGTCGACACCGTGGTCAAAAGCATCTGGTACATCGTGCTGGCGCTGCTGCCCTTCATCGTATACCTCCTGACCAGAAAATCGCAGACCCCCAGAAAGCGTTATACGGCCCGGAAAACCGTCTCTGCGCTGATTGTCGGTATTTTATTCACCCTGGTGCCTTCCGTCGCTCTACGGGCCAAAATCGGGCCCTGTGCGGCCGATAATCCGGCCTATGGCTCTGCCTATACCGTCAACAGCGCCATTCCCCGTTTCGGGCTTTTGACCAACTTCCGTCTGGAGGCTCAATACGCGCTTTTCGGCCTTCCGACCGAAAGGCAGGAGGAGTTCTCCTGGCCCGATTATGAAGAAAGCGATACGGACAGCGATATCAGCCGTCCCTCCGAAGAGGATTATCCCCCCGAGCATGTCCTGGAGGATTATCAGTACAATATTCTGGATTATCTGGATTTCTCCGCGATGGACGAAAGTCTTCCCGGCAGCTCGCTCAGGCAGCTCAACCAGTATATCGGGACTCTGGCTCCTACCTCTCAGAACCGCTTTACCGGCATGTTCGAGGGCAAGAACCTCATCGTCATGTGCTGCGAGGCTTTTTCTCCCTACGCTGTGGATGAAGAGCTGACGCCCACGCTTTACAGGCTGATGCATGAGGGCTTTGTTTTCACGAATTACTACCAGCCCAACTGGCGCCAGTCCACCACCGGAGGAGAGTTCTCCGTCCTGACCGGTTTGGTCCCTACGCGCGTGAACGGTCTGACCTCGCTGGAGGCTACGATCGGCAATGACATGAGCTATTCGATGGCAGGGCTTCTTAAGAGGAACAGTTATCACACGCTGGCCTATCACGACCATAATTACGACTATTACAGCCGCGATCTGACGCATCCGAATCTCGGCTACGAGTACTACGGCATCGGAAACGGACTGGTGCTGGAGCGCTCGACTTGGCCGAATTCGGACCTTGACATGATGAAGGCCACCGCAGACGGCTATCTTTCCGATTACGCCGAAAACGGCCGGAGCTTTCATGTTTACTACATGACGGTCAGCGGTCATTCCAACTATACCTGGGTCGGCAATAAGATCTCGGCCCGCAACCGCGATTATGTCAACTCCTTTTCCAAGTATAAGGGGCTGACCGAGATGGTCAAGGGCTATCTGGCTACTCAGGTCGAGCTGGACAAGGCGATGGAGTACCTGCTGGAGAAGCTCGAGGCCTACGGCGCCGCCGAGGATACCGTCATCGTCATGACCGCCGATCATTATCCCTACTATCTGAAGCCGGAGCTCTATCAGGAGATCGATCCTTATCACACGACGGATACGGCGGACCTGAACCTGTACCGGAACGCCTTTATCTGCTGGAGCGGCTCGATGGAGGAGCCCATCGTTGTCGAGGATCCCTGCTCGGCCATTGATATCGCGCCCACGCTGATGAACCTTTTCGGGATCCCTTACGACTCGCGTCTCTTTGCCGGCCGCGATGTTCTGGATGCAAGCTACGAGACGGCTGATACCGCATCGCGCCAGCCGCTGGTCGTTTTTCCGGATAACGGAAAGGGATACGACTGGATCTCCGTCGCCGGCGAGTACAACGCCTCGTACGGGACCTTTACGCCGGCTCCCGGCTACGAAAGCTATGCCGAAAACAAGGAGTACCAAAAGGCCATGTCGGAGCGGGCTGCAGCCATGTTCCGCACCTCCCAGAGCATCGTCGCGCTGGATTACTACCGTTATCTGCCCGATTATCAACCATAAACACAGTAAGGAGAAGAAACATGCTGGTAACAAAACCGCCAATGGGATGGAATTCCTGGAACACCTTCGGAGAAAACATCAGTGACGCGCTGATCCGCGAGACGGCCGACGCGATGGTCGACAACGGCCTGCTCGCGGCAGGCTATCAATATCTGGTGATCGATGACTGCTGGTCCATGAGAACCCGTGACGAGAACGGACGTCTGCGTCCCGATCCCGTCAAATTCCCGAACGGCATCAAGCCCGTCGCCGATTACGTCCATTCGAAAGGTCTGAAGTTCGGTATGTATTCCTGTGCGGGCTCCATCACCTGCGCTCACTATCCCGGCAGCTTCGACCATGAGTTCGTGGATGCCCAAACCTTTGCGGAGTGGGGCGTCGATTTCCTGAAATACGATTATTGCTTCCACAGCCCTGCCGTGGACGGCAAGGTCCTGTATCGCCGGATGGGCACCGCGCTGGAGACCTGCGGCCGCGACATCCTCTTCAGCGCCTGCACCTGGGGTGTTGATGATACCGAGACCTGGATCAAGGAGACCTCTGCCTCCATGTGGCGTTCCACCCAGGATATTCACGACGATTGGGAGAACATCAAGGAGCTGACCCGCGCGCAGTACAGACTCTTTCCGTATCACGGACCGGGCTGCTTTAACGACATGGATATGCTGGTCGTCGGCATCCACGGAGGCGGCGGTGTCGGCGCAGGCATGAACGATCAGCAGTACCGGACGCATTTCTCGATCTGGTCGATGTTCATGTCGCCCCTGATCATCGGCTGCGATGTCCGTCACATGACGGAGGAGACCAAAAAGATCCTGCTCAATCCCGACATCATTGCCATGAACCAGGATCCCTCCTGCCGTCAGGTCTACAAGCTGAAGCGCGAGTTCCGCATGGACTGCGATGCCTTCGTGCGCCAGCTGGCCAACGGCGAATTCATCATCGGCATCTTCAATCTGGAAGACTGGGACAGCCGCTCGGTCATCAATCTGAGCCAGCTCGGCCTGTCCCCCAGCACGCACAAAACGCTGAAGCTGCGCGAGCTGTGGACGGGAGAGGAGCTCACCGTCAGCAATTCGGTGATGATCCGGGATATTCCTCTGTACGGCTGCGAGGTCTGGAGAGGGCATGTCGTCGACGACTAACGGGTAAAATAAAGCCTCATGCTTCCCCCTGACGCGATAAACGTCTGCGGGAGGCATGAGGCTTTTTCTTTCGGCTGAAGGTGCTTTTCCGGCAATAAAAAAGCCCGGCTCCTCCGAGACGGTGCCGGGCTTGTGGTATCTTACATTATGTTTTTATGCAAAAGCTTCAGCCAAGCTTGGCGACTGCTTTGGCAAGGCGGGAAATCTTACGAGAAGCGGTATTCTTGGGGATGACGCCCTTGGTCTTCGCCTTATCGATAAGGGAAGTAGCCTCAGTAAGAGCGAGCTTCGCAGCATCAGCGTTCTGAGCATCAATAGCGGCATAAACCTTCTTGACGGCGGTCTTAACGCTGGATTTGATCATCTTGTTGCGAAGGGTCTTCGTCTGAATAACCAGGATTCTCTTTTTTGCAGATTTGATATTAGCCATAAAACAGTACAACCTCCCGAAAACAGTAAAAATGCAAGATGGACACTAAGACACAAATGCTATTATAGCAATCCGGCAGGTGAATGTCAAGAAAGAAAAACACAAAATTGAAGGGGTTTTTACGGGCAGCGCCGCGTTGTGAGGAGCCCTCCGGCGATGTTTTTCTGTGCTTTTATCTTGCATTGACAGAAACAGTTTGGTATAATACGAAAATACAGAATAAATAAGATGGAGTGTTTTTTATGACGATTTCCGAAGAATTAAAAGCGCGCGGTCTGATCGCGCAGATGACGGATGAAAAAGAAATCTGTGATCTGATCGACAATGGCAAAGCGGTTTTCTATATCGGCTTCGACCCTACGGCCGACAGCCTTCACGTCGGACATTTCATGACTCTTTGCTTGATGAAGCGTCTTCAGATGGCGGGCAACAAGCCCATCGCCCTCTTAGGCGGCGGCACCGGCATGATCGGAGATCCCTCCGGCCGCAGCGACATGCGCAAGATGCTCACCAAGGAAGACATCCAGCATAATATCGACTGCTTTAAGAAACAGATGAGCCGTTTTATCGATTTTTCCGACGGAAAGGCCGTTATGGTCAATAACGCCGACTGGCTGCTCAGCCTGAATTATGTTGAGCTTCTGCGCGAGGTCGGTGCCTGCTTCTCCGTCAACAATATGCTGCGCGCCGAGTGCTACAAGCAGCGCATGGAGAAGGGTCTTTCCTTCCTGGAATTCAACTACATGATCATGCAGAGCTATGACTTCTATATGCTGTATCAGAAGTATGGCTGCAATCTGCAGTTCGGCGGTGATGACCAGTGGTCCAACATGCTCGGCGGCACCGAGCTGATCCGCCGGAAGCTCGGCAAGGACGCTTATGCCATGACCATCACGCTGCTTCTCAACAGCGAGGGCAAAAAGATGGGCAAGACTCAAAGCGGCGCTGTCTGGCTGGATCCCGAAAAGACCAGTCCCTACGAGTTTTATCAGTACTGGCGCAATGTGGACGATGCCGATGTCATCAAATGCATGAAGCTGCTTACCTTTATTCCGCTGGAGGAGATCGCGGAAATGGAGAGCTGGATCGGTACGAGCCGCGTGAACGAGGCCAAGGCCGTGCTGGCCTATTCGCTGACCGAGCTGGTCCACGGAAAAGAGGAAGCCGACAAGGCGAAAGCGGCTGCGGAGGCACTGTTCTCCGGCGCCGCCGATCTTTCCAACATGCCTACCATTGAGCTTTCCGAAGCGGATCTGAAGGACGGAAAGATCGATCTGATTTCCCTGATGCAGCTTGCCGGCATGGCGAATACCCGCTCCGACGGACGCCGCAACATCGAGCAGGGCGGCGTTGAGGTCAACGGTGAAAAAGTGACGGATGTCGCGGCGGCCTACACGGCTGAGGAGCTTGCCGGAGACGGCATCATCGTCAAGCGCGGCAAGAAAAAGTTCAATCGCTTCACCCTGGCTTAAGAAAGCAGCCCGGAAACAATTAAAGACACAAGGCCGTATGGCCCAAAAAAACGGAAGGCATTTTGCCTTCCGTTTTATGTTGTGCTCGGCGTGCTTAGCTGAGCTCGGCGAGCTCGTGGTAGAGATCGGAGTAGCGGCCGCCAAGCTCAAGAAGCTCCTCGTGCGTGCCTCGCTCGATGATGTAGCCGTCCTCGAGCACCATGATGGAGTCGGCCTTGCGGACCGTGGAGAGGCGGTGAGCGATGACGAAGGTCGTGCGCTCGTCCATGATGGCATCCATTCCGCGCTCGATGTTTTTCTCGGTCAGGGTATCGACGGAGCTGGTGGCCTCATCCAGGACGAGGATGGGGGCCTTGGAGATGGCCGCACGGGCGATGTTGAGAAGCTGGCGCTGACCCTGTGACAGAT
>JAZQNF010000124.1:0-21064 GCA_045627225.1 Bianqueaceae bacterium | reverse complement strand
AACGGTCTGCAAAAAGATTATTCCCACTCGTACCAGTCGCCATAAAAATGTTCAAGGAATGCGCCAAAATCTGTACCGGCAAGAAGAACCGAATCTTTTTCCTCCGTGCTGTCACAATATATGCCAATACTTACCAATGTCTTTTCTTCGTCGTTGTATCCGAATGCCGTAAGCCAAAGAGGAAAATCACCAATCTTATATTTATCACCATAGATAGCATCGAGATGGTAAAAAAAGAACTGGAATCCAAAAGATTGCTGTTCTCTGCCTGTTGAATCCTTCTCCAAATAAGCAGAAAGATATCTCTCCTTTGCTTGTGTATAGACATCTTCATCATAGGACAGCCACACAAAAGCGAGTTCTACTTCATCGGTAAATGAGCCCAAGTTTTTATGGTAAAAATTACCGCCACAATAAGCAAATTCATCCACAAAATCAATGTGAATGATATATCTCCCAAGATGATTTTCCGAAAAACTCACATTTTTTCTGCGCAGCACTTCAAATCCCTCTTCGTATACTCTATAACTAGAGCAAGCAGTCAAGCCAAATAACATTAACAGTGCCAGCATAATGCTGATGAGCCTTCGAGCATTCCTTCTCATAAGCCAAGCCCTCCAAAAACAATCGTCAAAGCTCTTACATTTTTATCATCATCCCAATGAACATCATCAAAAAAGCCGCAGTCATCCACGAAAGAACGGGAAGACGCGGCTTGTATTTCATTTTTTACATCGGCAAAACAGGGAAGTGAGAACTGAAGGAACAAAGTGACAGAAAGAATGACCGACAGGATAGTACGTACACGTTTCATGAAAACTCCTTCTCTGCTGAAAAGCAGAGGACTCAAAAGGGGAAAGCGCAAAAGCGCGGGAACATGGTACAAGAAAATCATATGACGGCAGTCATAGAATGTCAAGAAGTTCTTTATGCTCCCGGTGTTTCCATACAAATACAGGCGCAAAACAGTTGACAAGTCTCTTTCCTTTATGGTATTATTGCGTTTGTCTTAAAAATGCGGATGTGGCGGAACAGGCAGACGCAGCAGACTCAAAATCTGCCGGTGGTGACACCGTGGGGGTTCGAGCCCCTTCATCCGCATTCCTTTTTAAGATGAAAAATGAGCCCGGGTCTCCTCTGACTCGGCGTAAATAAAGGAGTTTTATCATGAGTGTAGCAGTTGGTGATGTTGTAAAAGGCAAAGTTACCGGTATCCAGTCCTTCGGCGCTTTCGTTTCTCTTGAAGGAGAGAGCACCCAGGGTCTTATCCACATTTCCGAGGTTTCCAATACCTACGTTAAGGACGTAAACGAGTTCCTTACCGTCGGTCAGGAAGTCGAGGTCAAGGTTATCAAGGTCGACACCGAGAAGAACAAGATCTCTCTTTCCATCCGTGCCCTGATGCCCGCTCCCGAAAAGCCCGAGCGCAAAGAGCGCCGTGAGAATCGCGAGAATCGCGAAGGTGCTCCCCGCCGTCCCGCCGGTGACCGTCCCGCTCGCCGCGACGGCAAGCGCGGTGCCGCTCCCTCCATTTCCTACAAGGATCCTGAGGAAACCGGTTTCAACTCTCTTGGCGACAAGCTGAACGCTGCCCTTAACGACTGATTTTCCGAACCTGAATACTCCGGTCAAATCTCTGCCGGAGTTTTTTCAGTGAGAAAAGGATAAAAACACACTCATTTAATATCAAAAGCCTGCCGGATCCGGCAGGCTTTTTTTCGTTTTACCACTGTTTTACATAAGGAAAAGCAGACGTTCAAGGTCCTCGGTGCTGTCGATGTCGGCAAGCTCCTCCCCGCGGTCGATGAGCAGGAAGCGGAGACGCTCGCGGTGTCGGCGGATCACATAGCTTCCGCCCTCTCCCTCCGGAAGCTGCATAAGCTCGCTACGAAGCGCCTCCGGAAACCAGACCGGGGCTCCTGCGCGTCCCTCGGCAAACGGACGGATGATGCAGTCCGGCTCCTGTCCGGCCAAAAGCAGCATTGCGCGGACGGTGTCCGCGCTCAGCAGGGGCTGATCCGAGGGAAGGAAAAGATAACCGGTAAGCTTATCCGAAAGCGCCTGAAGTCCGAGACGTACCGTATCGCTCAGAAAGACCTCCCCGTGAAGAAGGACCGGCACCGATAAACGCCGGCAAAGGCCTTCGATCTCCGGATAGCGCGTCACGCAGATACGCTCCGCCATTACATCGCCGCCCAGCTCAAGGGCGTATTCGATCAGCGGCCGGCCGGCAAAATCCGCCAGCAGCTTGTTCACGCCGAAACGGCGGCTCTGCCCGGAGGCCAGATGAATGCAGCCGGTCGCTGCGAAGGGATCGTCGAGGTCGACCGCAAACACATCCGTGCGGTCCAGGAAGGCCCGAAGATGAGGACGGTCATCGGCCCTGACGCTCACGATCAGCTGCTTTTCTTCCGCAAGCCCGCAAAGAGCCTGCCAATAGTGCTCGCAGCTCTCCTCCAGATATCCCAGCTCATCCAGACATACGAAAGCATCGGGCAGCGACGCAAGCCGGGCCAGCTCACGGACGCCCCAGTCCTCAAAGGCCTCGCGAAGCACCCTCATCCGGCCTCGTTCTCCGGAAAGGCCGGCGGAGAAACGTCCCGCCTGAACGGCCTGCCGTCGCTTGAGATCGTAGAGCCAGACCGAATCGCCGGGGATCATCCGGCTTTTCAGGCCGTTTTCGACCTGTAAAAGCCCGCACAGCTCCGAAAGCAGCCGGCTCTTCCCGCTGCCCCGGCCGCCTGTCAGCGCCAGATGACGCCGTCCGGAGGAACGAAAGGCCAGCAGCACAGCCTCTGCAGTCACCACACTATTCATCCTTCTCCTTTACCAAGAACAGGCGGTCCTCCGCCTCGATCAGGCGCACAGGACCGTAGATCAGGGACAGCTTCCGCGAGCTCTCCTCCGCCGTTTCGCGGCCGGGACAAAGCTCCGCCAGAAGGCCGCCCTCGCCCACCAGCAGCAGGCGGTCACAAAAACGAAGCGCCAGCTGAGGATCGTGCAGCACAGCCAGCACCGCCCGATCGCCCTCCGAGGCCCAAGCCTTCAGGAAACGCATCATGCGGTGACGCTCGGAAAAATCCAGCGCCGCCTCCGGCTCATCCGCCAGCAGCAGCCGATGATCGCAGACCGTCGCCCGGGCCAGCAGCACCGCTTGCTTCTGCCCCTCGCTGAGCGTCAAAAAGTTCTCCTCAGCCCGCTCCCGGAGACCGGCCCGGTCCAGCGCCTCCTCCGCCTCCCGGCGCATGCTCCGGTCGGGCGTCTCCAGAAGACGAAGACGCGCGTTGAAGCCCATCATCACGGTCTCTGTCAGCGAAAGCGGCAGAGAAAGGCCGCTCCGCTGCGGAAGATAGCCGCACAGCAGGGCTGCCTCCCGCGGCGCGCACTCACCGAGCTCACGCCCGTCCAGGACCGCATGCCCCCGGTAGGGAAGGATACCGCCCAAAGCCTTAATAAGGGTCGTCTTCCCGCAGCCGTTCGCTCCGAGGATGCCCACGAGCTCATGCGTTCCCAGCTCAAAGGAAAGCTCCTTCAAAACCTTTTTCGGCCCGTATCCGGCGGAAAGGCCCTCGACACAAAGCCTCATGCCTCCTCCCTCCTTCCAAGCGCCAGCATGACCAGCACAGGCGCGCCGATCAGACTCGTGAAGACGCTGACGGGAAGCTCGGAGGCCGAGACGCTGCGGGCCAGGATATCGGCCCCTGTCAGCAGCAGCGCACCCAGAAGCGCACTGAGCACCATCGTACGGCGGCTGTGCCCCCCGGTCATAAGCCTTGCGCCGTGGGGCGCCAGAAGCCCGACGAAGCTGATCAGACCGGTCAGGCTGACCACGGAGGAAACCATCAGCGAGGCGGACAAAAGCACCGCCAGGCGAACGGCCCCGACGCGAAGGCCCAGCATCCTCGCCTCGCCCTCATCGAGCGACAGCAGGACCGTCTGCCGGTAAAGCAGGCAGGAAATGACCATGCAAAGAAGGCAAAGCGCAAGAGGAAGCCCGACTTTGTTCAGGCTGATATCGGCCAGCGAGCCCATGATCCAGTATTCGATCGCCTGAAGCTCCCGCTCCGGGTCCGCCAAAAGCTTCAGACACATCAGAAGCGCCTGAAAAAGCGCATGCACGGCGATACCGGCCAGCACGATGCGGCTTTTGCCCATACGGTCGGCGGAGGCCAGCAGCAGCGTGAGAAAAAGCGCCAGCAGCGCGCCGGCAAAGGAAAACAGACTGAGCGACAGGGCCGTTCCAAAGCACAGCATGCCCACAGCCGCACCGGCGCCGGCGCCGGAGGAAATGCCGATGATGTCCGGCGAGGCCAGCCCGTTGCGAAAAACGGTCTGGAAGATAAAGCCCGCCAGCCCCAACGCGGCTCCGCCGATGAGTGCCGTCAGCGTGCGGCTCAGCCGAAGCGTCACAAAAACCTGCAGCTGACGCTCATTGCCTGCCAGAAGCTCCGCAAGACTAAGCGGGTATTTCCCGATAAACAGGCTGAGGCCTGCCAGCACAGACACGAGGAGCAGCACCGCCGGGACCGCTCCCCGGATTTTCCCTTTATTCTTCAAGAGACACCTCAAATCCGTAAAAATCACGGTAAAAATCTCCGACCAGCCGCTCGAAGTCCGCCGGGGACACGACTTGCGGATGAAGGACGGAGGCCAGCCACAGCGCTCCCAGAATGCCTCCGGGGACGGGACTGTCCCAGGCCTCGACCGTACCGGGCATCGCATAAATGCTTCCGTTCCGCACGGCAGACAGCGAGGTCAGGGCCGGATCGGCCAGGATATCCGCGGCCGAATAGGCTGCGTCGGAGGCCAGCACGATGACGTCCGGGTCAAAGGCGAGCAGCTGCTCATAGCTGATCTCGCTCCAGTAAAGATCGCCGAGCTCCTCCGCGGCGTTGCGGCCGCCGGCCAGGCGGATCAGATCGGCCTGATACATCCGGGACCCTGCCGCGTTCAAATAAGAAGCATTGCCGGCCAGATACACGCTTGGCCGTTCACTCTCCTCAAGCCCGGAAAGAAGGGCACGAAGCGCGTCGAGCCCGGTCTTCAGCTTCTCGGCGCGCGGCTTCACATCACAGGCCGCGGCGATCAGCTCCGTCATTTCTTCGCAAAGCTCCTGCGACTCCGGATTGACGAGCAGCACCGGAATACCGAATTCCTCCAGCGTCTCAGCCACGCTCATCAGCTTAAGGGGCAGAATGACCAGATCAGGCTCCATGGCCAGACAGCCCTCCAGGTTGAACTGCTTGGCGGTCCCGGTGTCGGGTAGGGACAAAAGCTCAGGCGCCGCGAGTGCGTACAGGGGGCGTGTATCGGCCTTGGCCTCGATCCCGACCAAAAGCCCGGAAAGCCCCAGAGCGATGACGGCGCTGGTCGAAATATAATAGCCGCTGACTAAACGCTCCGGTTTTTTTCCGATGATGACCCGGCGTCCGGCCTGGTCGGTCAGCTCCAGAGGATAAACCGAGGAGCACGAATCCTCGCTTTCAGCCTTGCTTTCAGCATTGCTTTCGTCACGGCTTTCATTTTCCGGGACGCCCGGCTTGCAGGCGGATAAGCAGCTTAGAAGCATCAGCGCAGCCAGGAACAGAGTAACGTTTTTTTTCATGTTTTTCTCCCCAAAAAGAAAAAATCAGAATACAGTATAGCATGGGGCCCGGCTAAACACAATACAAGGCCCTCGGAGGTGATGTCTGTTCAAAAAAGGGGACCGGCTTTTGCTGCCGGTCCCCGGGTCTTATCTAAAAAACGCTCTTAAGCTGCCTGCTTTATTCGGCCGGCTTCATGATGCCGCCCGCCAGATTGACAGCCCGCGGCGCGTAATGCTTCAGAAGCCTGCACAGGTGCTCATCGGGCTGGAAGGTCAGCTTGTATGTCTGCTCGCGGCACGAAGCGATGAGCACATAAACGCCCTCCGCCTCCGGAGATCCGTCCGCTGCTTTGACCTCGCGGTCATACTCCCGCGCAAAGTATTCCTGATAGCGAGGCTCGCCGGCCGGCGCCATCAGACGGATATTGCGGCTGTCGAGCGTCAGAAGATGCTTGCGGCTTTTCTTGGAAAAGATCACGTCCACATCCAGCTGACCGTCTGAAAAGCTGTATTCGTACTCGCGGTCGGTCCTGCGCCAGAACAGCAGGAAAAAGATCACGCAAAGGGAGAAGACCAGAACAAAGATATAGCGTCCTATGTTCCAGAAAACGACAAGCAGCGCAAGGATCAGCAGCGCGCCTGCCGCCATGGCTGTCCGGAGCAATGTGCTTCTTCCCTTTCTCCGATCCGTCACCATCTGCTCATAGAAGACATCTTCCATAAAAAACTCCTGTTACAGACTGTAAAATTCCTTAAAAGCGCGGCGCGTATAATCAAAATCGGCCACGGCCGCAAGCTCCCGCGAGGAGTGCATCGCCAGAAGCGCGATACCCATATCGAGGCAGCGGCAGGGAAGCCAGCTGCTGATGGCGGGCCCGATGGTCGAGCCTCCGCGCACATCGGAGCGGTTGGCGAACTTCTGTACCGGCACACCGGCCTTGCGGCAGAGTTCCTCGAACACGGAGTATTCGGCGCTGTGCGACACATAGGCCTGACGGGCGCTGACCTTGATGACAGGGCCCTGCCCCAGCTGCGTGCGAAGCAGCGGATCATGCTTTTCGGGATGCGCCGGATGGATGGCGTGGGCCACATCCGCGGAGATGACCAAGGAGCCGGCCGCGGCACCGAGATAGGCGCTTCGGTCCAGACCCAGTCCGAGCGCCAGCTTTTCCAGTACCAGCCGGAGCATATCGGAATCCGCGCCCTGACGGCTCTCGCTGCCGACCTCCTCGTGGTCGAAGAGAGCCAGGACATTGACGCCGGAGGCCGCGGACAAATCCGCCGCCAGGAAGGCATCGAGTGCGCTCTTCGCCATGATCAGATCATCCAGACGCGCTGCCGAAATAAACTCTTTTTTGAAGCCGACGAGGGCGGGCTTTTCGGCGAGATAGGTGAAAAGATCGAAATCCAGGATATCGTCGGCCTCCACGCCAAGCGCGGCCGTAAGGGCCTCGGTCAGAGGATCGCCCTCCAGCGAAGCCGCCAGCGCCCCCACGGGCAGAAGATCGGACTGGGGATTGAGCTTGACGCCGTCGTTGACCTCACGGTTCATATGGATGGCGAGATTGGGAATGACAAGCACGGGCTCCTTCAAGTCAACGAGCCTCGTGACCGGATGAAAGGGATCCGTTCCTTTCAGCGTGACGGTGCCGGCCAAAGAAAGCGGGCGATCGAACCAGCTGCTGTAGATCGGACCGCCGTAGACCTCCGCATTCAGCCGGTAATAGCTCCCGTCCTTCATGGCAGGGCTTGGCTTGATGCGCAGACAGGGGGAGTCCAGATGCGCGCCGATGATGCGGAAGAAGGGCTCGCTCGCCGGCGTTTTTTCGGGGATCGCAAAGGCTGTGAGGCTGCTCTCCGCCGGTCTGACAAAGTAGCGCCCGCCCGCCGAAAGCTTCCAGCTGTCCTTCAGATACAGCTCGGTAAAGCCCTCGTTCAGAAGGCTCAGGCTGACGTTTTCGGCGGCCGCCGCAGCGGTCGGAGACGTTTCCAGAAAACGAATCAGTTTTTCCATACCCTTATCCTCTTAATCGGTGATCTGAGGCCGGGAGGGGCAATGCTCCCTCACCGGACATTCCTGACAGCGGGGACGCTTTGCTTCGCAGCAGCGCCGCCCGTGAAAAATCAAAAGATGATGGCTGAGGCTCCACCAATCGCGGTCGATGGCCTCCATCAGCGCCTTTTCTGTCTCCTCCGGCGTTTTCGTCCGGCAGAGGCCCAGACGGTTGGCCACGCGGAACACATGGGTGTCAACGGCGATGGCCGGTACCCCAAAGGCGTTGGACAGCACGACATTGGCGGTTTTTCTCCCGACGCCGGGCAGAGAGCAAAGCTCCTCCATCGAAGCGGGCACCTCGCCGCAAAAACGGTCCCGAAGCTCGCGGAACAGGCGGTATAGATGCGCCGCCTTCATGTTGAAAAAGCCAAGCGAGCGGATGTAGCCGCGGATCTCCTCCTCGGAAAGCGCCAGGAAATCCTCCAGGCAGCGGCAGTCGGCAAAAAACCGTTTCGTCACGATATTGACCTGACGGTCTGTCGTCTGCGCCGAAAGAAGCGTGGCGATGAGAAGCTCCAGCGCATTTTCGTGATCCAGCTCGCAATGCGCGTCCGGATAAGCCTCGCGAAGCTTTTCCAGAACGGTTTGAACCTCTTGTTTCATTTTAACCCCTTAGGGAAGCATTTTCAGGATTTCTTCGAGCGCGGCCTGAAGCTGCGTGTCCTCTTCAAAGGAAAGCTCGCTCGAATAGCGGACGCCCTCGGGCAGCGCGACACGGACATCAGGCTCGACGCCGACGCCGTGGATGTAATGGCCGGCCGGCGTGAAGTAGCGCGAAACGGTCATTTTCATTGCAGAGCCGTCCGGGAAAACCGCGGTGCGCTGCACGATGCCCTTGCCGAAGGTGGTCTCTCCGACCAGAACGGCCGCCTCATAATCCTTCAGCGCTCCGCAGAAGATCTCGGAGGCGGAGGCAGAATTGCCGTTGCAAAGGACGGCCATCGGAAGCGCAAAGCAGGCCGCATCGGAGCGGAAGGTCTCTTTATTTCCGTATTTGTCCTCGGTCCAGGTCAGGATGCCCTCCGGCAGCAGCCGGTCGAGCATCGCGGTCACGGTATCCAGCAGACCGCCGGGATTGTCGCGCACATCCAGGATGAGAGCCTCGGCGCCCGCCTCGGTGAGCTCCTTGAGCGCTTTTTCAAACTGCGCCTCCGTCACCTCATCAAATTCGGTGATCGTCAGATGGGCCACCTTGTGCGCGCCCGCTTCCTCCACCAGCTGCCAGGACACCGTCTCGGCGTTGATGATGCGGCGGACGACCGTCAGCAGAAACTCCTCGCCGTCCGCGTGACGGAAGAGGATCGTCACGGAGGTGCCCTCCTGACCGCGGACCAGGGCCACGGTATCGTCCAGCGTGGCGCCGCGGACATCGGTCCCGTCGACCTCGAGGAAGAAATCGCCGACGCGAAGCTCGGTGCCCTCGCAGGGGCCGCCCTTCGTGACACCCAGCACCTCGACCAGGTTTTCTTCTTCATTGACGGACACCGTTACGCCGATGCCGCAGTAGCTGCCGGAGACCGACTCCATAAAGTCCTCGAACTCCTCCGGATTGTAATAAACCGTATATTTGTCGCCGACCGCCGACGCGTAGGCGTGGACAGCCGCATCCATCATTTCCTCGTGAAGCTCGCCGTCAATGTCCTCCCAGTACTGCCTGTCGAGGCTTCTTTTCATCACATTGAACTTACCGAGCAGAGAGGTAGCCTCCTCCATGCTCAGGCCGCCGGAGCCCATACACTGAACCAGGGAGGGATTGAGAAAATAGATGAGGGCTGCCGCCAGGAGGAGCGCCGCCGCGCCTCCCGCGAGGAAGCCCTTCCAGAACGAATCAGTCTTCATCCGGCCACGCTTTCGGGACATAAAGCACCGGATCGACATCCGTCCAGCCGAACATCAGCTCAAAATGCAGATGATAGCCGGTAGCCGCGCCGGTCATGCCGACCTTGCCGATCACATCGCCGCGGGAGACATAATCGCCCACATTGACAAGCACCGACGAGCAGTGGCAGTACATCGTTTTCACATTGTTGGCATGCTGAATGATGATATATTTTCCGCAGCCGTCATTATATCCGGATTTGACCGCCGCGATGACCACGCCTGCCTCCGCCGCATGGATGGGGGTAGCGTTCGGGCAGGGGATATCGCAGCCCGTATGGCGCTTATACACGCCGCTGATGGGATGGACACGGTAGCCCCAGGGACTTCCGACATAGGTATAGCGGGCATCCCAGATCGGCCAGAAGAAGGACAGGCCGGACAGCTCTTTGACCTTTGAGGACGCCATACGCGCAGCCGCCAGAGCTTCCTCCTTACGTCGCTTTTCCTCTTCCGCCGCCTTGAGGCGCGCGATCTCTTTTTCTACGGCCGCCAGATCCTCCTGGACCTGCGCCAGCGATTTTTCAAGGGACTGCGTCTCGGAGATCAGATCGGCCAGCTCAGCCTCAGCCGCCTGCTGCTTTTTATCCAGCGCCTGCAGGGATGAGACCTTGGCGGCACGCGTCGCCTCCAGCTCCTCCTGCTCGGCCTTTGCCTCGGAGCGGCTGCCCTCCAGAGCCCTCTTGTGCTCCTCCACGCTGGCCTTGTAGACCTCGACGGCCGCACGGGCCTCCTTCAGCTTGCCCAGGATGGTCTTATCATACTGCGCGACCTGACGGATGTATTCGAGCTTGCAGAAGAAGTCGGACACAGAGTCGGCCTTCAGCAGAATATCCAGATATTCGGCATCCTGGCTCTCATACATCGCACGGATGCGCCGCTCCAGGAGCTCGGAATAATTGTTTTCGGATTCACGCGCTGCCGCAAGATCCAGCTCGGCCTGCGCCAGGTTGGCCTCCTCGACGGCGATCTCCACGTTCAGCTTCTCGATCTGCTCCTCGATCTCGCCGATGCGCGCATTGTAGCGGTCGATCTCCTTGGAAAGCGCAGAGATCTCGTTATCGTACTTTTCGATGATCCTCTTCTGCTCAGCTGTCAGAGCGCTCATGTTCTTGATACGGTTCTTCAGGCTGTTTTCCTCGTCCTTCAGCTCGTCCGCATCATCCTGCAGCGAGCTGATCTCCTCATCCGCAAAGGAGAGAATGGCCGGTATCACGACCGAAAGAACCATCAGAAGCGCCAACAGCAGGGCCAGGATCGCAATCAGTTTCTTTTTCATCTTTCTTCTCCTTTTTGAATCAGGCACGCAGATATTTGTTCATGTAGCTCGTGGCGCCGAAGGTACCGACCACGATGGAAAGCACGGCATACAGCGGGAACAGGATACGGATAATATCCAGCACGGGCACGAAGCTGACCAGCTTGGTGATATCCCCGAACTGCTCGGCCAGGATCTTCAGCAGATAATCGTAGCCGAAGAAGATAAGAAGACAGGGAATGACGGTGCCCAGGAGGCCGATAAAGATGCCCTCCACCAGGAAGGGAAGCTTGACGAAGCTGTCGGAGGCACCCAGGTATTTCATGATCTCGATCTCCTCGCGGCGCACATAGACCGACAGGCGGACCGTGTTGGAGATCAGGAGGATGCTGACGATGATCAGAAGGGCGATCAGCGCCAGACCGACGATCCAGATCAGACGCGAGGCAGAGGCCAGGATCTCGGCGGTCTCGGTCGAGCCGTTGATCTTGCGGACCTCAGGCAGGGTCTCCAGATACTCCGTCAGGGTCTTCTGCCCGGCCGCGCCGGAAAGCACGATCTCGATGTTGGCGGAGTCCTTCAGGGGATTGTCATCGACATACTCGAGCAGGTCGGAGTCGACCGTGCCCTCGCCCATCAGCTCCTTCTGGAACTGCTCCCAGGCCTCCTCGGCCGAGACATAGCGGTACGAGGCGACCTCGCTCCGAAGCTTGATCTTCTCGATCAGGTTCTCGGTTTCGGCCTCGGAAATGCCTTCTTTCATAAAGACGACGATGCTCAGGTTATCATCCATCTGCGAGGTGATGGACTGTACGTTCCAGACCAGGCAGAAGGTGATGCCCAGAACGATCAGACAGACCGTAATGGTGGCGATGGAGGCAAAGGTCATCATGCCGTTGCGGAACACGCTGCGGACGCCATCGCCGATGCCGCGTTTAACGCTCCTCAGTTTCATGATCATAGCCTCCCTTGGCGGTATCCCGGACGATTTCGCCCCGGGACAGCTCCACCACTCTCTTCTGCATTTTATTGACCAGCGCTCGGTCGTGAGTCGCAATGATGACGGTCGTGCCGCGGTTATTGATCGCAGCCATCAGCCGCATGATCTCTTCGGCGTTGCGGGGATCCAGATTGCCGGTCGGCTCGTCCGCCAGCAGAATGCTCGGCTGGTTGACGATGGCGCGGGCGATGGCGGTGCGCTGCTGCTCGCCGCCGGAAAGCTCGTTCGGCATGCTCTTGGATTTCTCCGCAAGCCCGACCTGCGTCAGGGCCAGGGGCACACGGCGGCGGATCTTAGAGGGCGCCTCCTCGATGACCTCCATGGCGTAGGCGACATTATCGAAAACGCTTCGCTTGGGAAGCAGGCGGTAGTCCTGAAAAACGATGCCCAGCGTGCGCCGGAAGGCAGCGACCTTTCGCCGTCTCAGCTTGACGATATTGGTCTTGTTGACCATGATCTCACCCGAGGTAGGGCTGATCTCGCGCATCAGAAGCTTCAGCAGCGTGCTCTTGCCCGAGCCGCTCTCACCGACCAGAAAAACGAACTCTCCGTCCTCGATGCGCAGGTTGATGTCCTTGACTGCCTCGACCTGGTTCTCGTAAACCTTTGTTACGCCCCTGTACTGAATCATAAAAAAAACTCCTATCATATTCTATGAGCCTGATCTGCCTGCAAATACAGAAAAGACTTCCGGTGTCATCCGGAGATAGATTTGCTCATGAAAACCCGGCCGGTCCCTACCCGGCAGGGCTGAAAGGCTTTGCCGCTCAAAGCTTCTCTTTTTTTATGCTTTGAGACGGCAGGCCCGAATTAGAATTCCTGTTCTTCGAGATACGCCAGATACTTGGAAACCATCAGCGCGATCTTAAAGGTAATGGCATCTTCGAACACGCGGATGTCCAGCCCGGTGTTCTTCTGAAGCTTGTCAAGCCGGTATACCAGAGTATTCCGGTGAATAAAGAGCTGCCGGCTTGTTTCGGAAATGTTCAGACTGTTCTGGAAGAACTTGTTGATGGTAACGAGCATTTCGTCGTCAAGATCGGCGATCTTGGAATCCTTGAATATTTCGTCAAGGTAACGGCGGCAGAGCGATTCGGGCAGCTGATAGATCAGACGGCCGATGCCCAGCCAGTTATAGTTGATGACCTGACGGTCCTCATAAAAGACACGGCCGACCTCTAAAGCTACCTTAGCCTCCTTGTAGGAACGGGGAATGTCCTTGATATCGCGTACGACCGAGCCGATCGCGATGCGGACCATGCCCATGGCCTCGGTGGAAAGCATGTCAGCTACCGTATGAGCCGTGCCCTCCAGCGCCGTGCGGCCTATGCTGTCGCTCATATCCTTGACCAGGATGATGTGTCTTTCATCGACAGCGGTGATGAAATCTCTTTCCCGCAGGGGATAAAGGCCTCTTAAGACCTCCATGATGGAGTCGTTCAGATCCTCTCCGCCGAGAGCTTCGATATAGAAGACGGCACGGGGAATATTGTTGGAGATATGAAGCTTTTGGGCGCGCGAATAAATGTCGACCAAAAGCAGATTATCCATGATCAGGGTTTTAATGAAATTATCGCAGTCATTGCGCTCCTGATAGGCCGAAACCAGGCCTTCCACCTGGAAAGCAGCCGCACGGGCAAAAGAGGACGCCGACTCCTCGGTGCTGTGAACACCGACCAGAAAAACGGCGCTGCCCTCAAAGAAGGCTTTTACATAACGGTATCCGTCAATGACGATGCTTTCGGCGCGGGATGAGGAAAAATCGGCAGCATCGCCGGCCGGCATATCCGGCGCGTCTTCCAGCGTGGAAGCCAGAACCAGGCCCTCGGTATCCAGTACAGAGAAGTCAAGCCCTGTAATGTTCTTCATGCCGTCTGCCACGTTTTGCAGGATGGTATTGGATATCATAACAAAATGCCTCCATATATTCAAAGCTACTATACAACACTTTGTATCGGATAGCAAGAATTATTTATTCTGCCCGGCCATAAAAAAACTCCCGGCAGCCTGTGCCGGGAGTCTGATAAACGTCTGGATCAGTTGGTGATGACCATTTCGGTTTCCTTGTCGAAGACATGGATCTTGGTGTTCTCGATCGCCAGCTTGATCTTGTCGCCGTTCTTGACCTGAACGCGGGGGTTGACGACCGCGATCATGTCGTTATCGCCCACCGTGAAATACAGGTTCATTTCGGAGCCGAGCATTTCGCAGATGGATACGTTGGCAACGAAGACGGAATCGGGAAACTGATTGAGGGCCTCTTCGGTCTCGTGGATGTCCTGGGGACGGATGCCCATGACGACGTCCTTGCCGATGAAATCGCCGTCGATGATCTTCTGAGCCTTCTCGGCGGGAAGCAGAACCTTCTCACCGCAGAAGGTCAGGTAGACCTTGCCGTTCTCCTGAACGGGGACGGCATCGATGAAGTTCATCTGGGGAGAGCCGATAAAGCCGGCGACGAAGAGGTTCTGAGGCTGGTTGTACAGGCGGACGGGGGAGTCGACCTGCTGCATCAGACCGTCCTTCATGACGACGATGCGGCTGCCGAGGGTCATAGCCTCGACCTGGTCATGCGTTACGTATACGATGGTGGCATGCAGTCTCTCGTGAAGCTTGGAGATCTCGACACGCATCTGAACACGCAGCTTGGCATCCAGATTGGACAGAGGCTCATCCATCAGGAAGACCTTGGGGTTACGGACGATGGCACGGCCCATGGCGACACGCTGACGCTGGCCGCCGGAAAGCGCCTTGGGTTTACGGTCAAGCAGATGCTCGATCTCAAGGATGCGGGCGGCTTCATGTACCTTCTGGTCGATTTCCGCCTTGGGCGTCTTGCGAAGCTTCAGACCGAAAGCCATATTATCATATACCGTCATATGGGGATACAGAGCGTAGTTCTGGAAAACCATGGCGATATCACGATCCTTGGGAGCTACATCGTTCATGATCTTGCCGTCGATATAAAGCTCTCCGTCGCTGATCTCTTCAAGACCGGCGATCATTCGAAGCGTGGTGGACTTACCGCAGCCGGAAGGACCGACCAGAATGATAAACTCCTCATCCGCGATGTCAAGGTTGAAATCGTTTACGGCGGTGATGCCGTTAGAGTAGGTTTTCTTAATGTTTTTAAGCTGTACGCTTGCCATTCATTAATCTCCTTTAATGTCACATATTCAAAACGCGATGTTCATATCATACTATTTTAGCTCGGAAAAATCCATTGACGGCTTTCACAAATTCTCCCCCGCCATTTTAGTAAAACTGTCAAAGTATACAAAAACCTCTATTCAGCTCTGCTGGAACGGCGAAAAGCCCTCGCCCAGAACCTCCCGGACATCCGATACGATGACGAAGGCATCGGGGTCCTCCTCATAGGCCAGGCGCTTCAGCTTGACGACCTCCTTGATCGGCACCACGCTGAAAAGCATCGTCCGGTCGGTCCCGGAATACATGCCGCGGCTTGGGATCCCGGTCACGCCCCGCTCCATTTCACGGAGGATGCGCTCCGAGATGACCTCGCCTTTTTCGGAGATGATGTAGACGGCCTTGGATACGCGGCCGCCCTCCACGACCCAGTCGCCGACCTTGGAGGTCAGAAAGACCGTAAAGAGCGCATACAATGAATTCCGCAGGCCGAAGACGAACAGTCCCGCCAGGATGACGATGGCATCGACGACAAAAAGCAGGTTCATGACCGTCAGATGCTGGCGGCGCGACTGCAGGATGGCTGCCAGAAGATCCGTTCCGCCGGTCGTGGCCTGGGCCGAAACGACCAGTCCGACGCCGATGCCGCAGATGACCGCGGCAACTCCCGACATCAGAAAATAATCATCCTTGGGCAGCGGCAGCTCCAGCCCCTCCGTCAGTGCCAAAAAGAGTGAAAGAAAGAGCGTGGCGATGATGGTCTTTCCCATGAAGCGCCGTCCCTTGACGATCAGTCCGAAAACCAAAATGGGCAGATTCAGCACCAGATTGGTCACGGAAAGCGGGATGGAGACGTTGAAAAAGCGCCGCGCCAGCTCCTTGATCACGATGCCGATGCCCGTTACACCGCCGTTGACGATGCCGAGGGGATCCAAAAAGACCGACAGGCTGACGGCCACGCAGAAGGCGCCGACGATGAGCTTGCCCAGATCCAGGAGCTCGCTCCCGAGCTTTTTGCGCCGAAGCTGCTTCTCCTCCGCCGTCAGCTGCCTTTTTTGTTTCTTGACTTTTTTTTCTTTCTTCTTCATATACTGCCGTTCCTTGCGATAGATCTTCCTTGTTGCTTAAATAAAGCAGCCGTCGATGTCCATGACGGCCCCGGATACGTACGAGGCCTTCTCCGAGCAGAGCCACCAGGCCGCCTCGGCGGCTTCAGCCGGCGTTCCGAAGCGCAGGAGCCCGATCCCCTCGGACAGGTCCTTTTTTTCGTCCTCATTCAGACGGTCGTTCATCGCGGTGTCGATGACGCCGCAGGACAGCGCGTTGACGCGGATGCCGGAGGGCCCCAGCTCCTTGGCCAGCGCCCGGGTAAAGGCGTTTAAGCCTCCCTTGGACGCGGAATAGGCGACCTCACAGGAGGCGCCGCGTTCTCCCCACATCGACGAAATGTTCAGGATGACGCCGCGGTGCGCCTCGATCATTGCCGGCAGAGCGGCCTTCGTGCAGAGAAAAGCGCCGCGCAGATTGACTCCGAAGAGACGGTCCCAGTTTTCATCGGTCATGTCCTGAAGCAGACCGAAATACGCGATGCCGGCATTGTTGATCAGCACCTCCGGACTGCCCAGACGTTCCAGCTCTGCGAACATGGCGGTCACCTCCTCGCTCCTGCACAGATCGGCAGAAACAGGGTACACAAGCCCGGGGTACTGCTCCGTCAGACGTTCAAGGCCCTCGCGGTGCGAGCAATAATGCGCATATACCAGGCAGCCCTCACTTGCGAAGCGTTCGGTGAGCGCCAGGCCGATGCCGCCGGAGGCGCCGGTGATGAGTACTTTCTTCATAGATACTCCTATCGGGGCAAAAAGCTCCTGTTAATAATGACATAGACTCCAGATGAGCGGGAACAGATAGACGGCCGCGATCAGGAGGGGGAAGCTCAGCTTGCAAAGGAAAAGCGCGATCCCCGCCGGCTTCTTCTTTTTGCCGAATTTGCGGATTAAAGCCGCGATCAGACCGGCCAGAAGGAACGCGGCGCTGATCAGCGCGCCGAGCTTAAGGCCGGGCGGCTGATAACGGACAGCCAGACGTCCCCGGCCCGCCGGAAGCGTAAAGCTGACAAAGCCTTCCGCCGCACGCTCATAGTCCAGCAGATGACCGTCCGCAAGAATGGTATAGCCGGCATCGTAGGGGATGGCCAAAAAGCAGGTCTGCTCCCGATCCGAGATGTAGCTGCCCTCATAGCCGTTGGAGACCGCCTTCAGAGAAAGCGCAGGGGGCAGCGCCTCACAGGCCGCCAGCAGCTCCTCATCCAGCCCGTAGAGGCCGAAGGATTTGTAGGCACGGCTCTTCCCGACCGCATAGAGCGGCTTCAGAACGACCGTGACCTCGCAGTCGGAAAAGGTCCCCAGGTTCAGAAGGCCGTTGTACTCCTGCGTGGGGAAGAAGGACGAAGCCGTCCGCCCGTTCACCTTGACGGAGAAGGATTCGAGGATAGGCTCCTTCAGCCTGTTGGTATAATCCGAGAAAACATCGAGGTAAAGGGTACGGGTCCCGCGGATGCGGACGGTATAGCTGAGCGAGCAGTCGGCGCCCGTATTTCCGATCACGGCCCCGTCGCCCTGCTCGGTAAAGTCGGCATGCACCGTCTGATTGGGACGGTATTTCTCGAAAAGCTTTCCCTTTCCCGGGAAGAGGCCTTCGAACAGCGCCTCCTGATACGGGATACGTCCCATGTAGCCGCCCTCCCCGATTTCGGGAAGACTGCCCTCGGTCAGAAGGCCGAGCGGAAGGAAATGACCGCTGTCGGTCAGCTCGTAGCGCTGATTGCGGTAATAGCTTGTATCGTAGCGGGAGGCGAAATCGACCTGATATTTCATGCTTAGAAGCGCGTCCGAGAACGAGGTGCCCCCGTAGCTGGAGGTCTTCATCCAGTAGGAGCTGTATCCCAGGCGCTTCATCAGGAAAAGCCAGTCCTCGGAGTTCAGCGAGGTATAATGGGCTGCCGCCGGAAAGCCGAGGGTGCCCTCCATGTTTTCGTAGGTGATATGATCGGCCGATTTGATCCGGAAGAAGCTTTGCTCCGCCGGGAGCTCGCCTTCCAGCTGCTCGTAGGAAATAAACCAGTCGCTGCTCCGGTCAACCGAAAGCATATAGACCTTGACCGCGAAGATGCTGTCCGAGGTCAGCACGGCTCCGGCCAGGAACAGGGCAAGCGCCCGCGAGATCCCGAACCGATAGACCATGTAAATGACGAAATAGGCTGCCGTAGCCAGGATAAAGGCCACGAAAAGGCCCGCCAGCGAGCCCTCATCGCCCCACAGCGTGCGGGCGTAGCTGTTAAGGCCCGTCACGTTATCCGCATAAAAGCCCTTCAGAAAATAACAGTAGAAGCCTACCAGCCCAAGGACGGCGGCACCGATGAGGATGCGGGCCCAGGGCGGAAGCAGCTGCTTTTCGAGGCACTGCGCCTCTGCCTCTGCCCGCTCCTCAGCCTCCGCCTTTTCGGCCGCCGCCAGACAGCGGTAAAGGACGGTCAGGCCCAGCAGCACGGTCATGAAGGCATAGCGGGAGGGGAAGGACATATAGGAGCCCGCGTGCCAGACGCAGTTGACCGGCTCCAGAAGCAGAGGGATCATAAGCAGTCCGAAGCAGATCGGCTCCCCCAGCCTTTTGAGGGGATAACGGACCCTGAAGATCAGGCAGCCGAGCAGCATCGCCGCCACGGCTGACAGGGAGAAAACCGTCGGAAGCGTGGTCGTCAGCTTAGCCGTGAGGCCCACGGAGGCCAGCTTCTCCAGGATTCCGACAGTCCGGGCCGAGCCCAGATACTGCATCAGCGACGGAAGCCACACGACAGCCGTAAGCCCCAGCGCCAGCACGCTTCCCCAGAAAAAGCTCCGCGCGATGTGCGCCTTTTTCTTATGCGGCTCGATCAGGAAGAAGCAGCCCATGCGGAAAAGCACAAACAGCGCGACCATGAAGCCGATATAGTAATTGACAATGACCGCGGCCGAGATGACCAGCACATAGGGAAGGACCTTCCTTTTATAGGTAAGCTCCTCCAGACTGATCAGAAGCAGCGGGAAAAGCACCATTTCATCCAGCCAGATGCTGTTCTGATAATACATCAGGCCGTAGGTGCAGAAGGCATAGGAAAGAGAAAGAAGAAGCACGAGCCAGATGCTGCGGCCGTCGCGCCGCGCCTGACGGGCAAAATACCAGGCCGCCGTGAGTGCCGAAGCCATCAGCTTCAGAACGGTCAGCACATTCATGAAAAGCAGAAGCTGCTCCTTCTCGACCCAGTAGACCAGAAAAGAAAAGGGCGAAGCCAGAAAGAAGAAAAAGACGCCCCAGAAGTTCATGCCGCCCGCGTTGTAATGGCTCAGGAAAAAGCCGCTTTTTCCTTCAAGAATGTCCTTGAATTCGGCTAAAAGCGGAACCACCTGCTGGTTCATGTCGCACCAGGAAACCGTCTTATCCCCGAACGGGTAAAAGCCGCCCTCCAGAAAGAGAACGGCGAATACCAGAGCAAGCGCCAGGGGGGCCAGAAGGAGAGCCGGCCACATTCTCTTTTTCTTCATAGATACCTCAAAGGAAAGCCCCTTTTATCACCGATAAAAGGGGCTTACGAATAGTTTTTTCACGACAGGGGAGCCCTTATCAGTAACCGCGGGTTCTCTTTTTCTTGATTCGTTCGACAAAAACCGGAATGAAGAAGACCAGACGGGCAAGAATCAGCGCCGTACCGATCAGGATCAGGATAAAGATCGGCCAATACAGACCGGGATTCATGATAAAGCTGTTTTCCGTAGCCTCAGCCTGAAGGCGCAGGATGTTGCTGGCAGGATAGCCGATCAGAGAAAAAGCAGACCACAGAAGGCCGACAAGCTCGGCCGCAAGGCTGTCAGGCTTGGTGAAGTTCAGGACCAGAAGACCGAGCGCCGCCACAAAGGACAGGACCAACAGAGTGGTAGCCTGGTTCATATCAAAATTCGTTGCTCCGTAGATCTCTCTTCCGAATTTCTTCAGGTCAGAGGGATGCCACCAGATAAAATTGAAAATAGAATAACCTTCTCCTTTAAAAGAGAAATACGGGATAAAGTGCAGAACCACAAAAGCCAGAACAACAACAGTAATGAAAATGTTGAACAGCTGAAGCTTGTTGGTCTTCATGATGCATTTCCTTTCATGATATGAGTTTCGGGATCACAGGGCCTTGTGAAAGACCGCATTCAGTAAAGATGATTATACGCTTACTCTCTTTTTTTGTCAAGGAATACAGCCGCGGAATAAAAAGCCTATTTCCGTTAAAAACAACATTTCTTTCACGGACAAAATGTGTTATGATAAGATATCTTTTAATGCCCAAAACGATTTGGAGCAAAGATAAGGAGCTTCTTATGAAAGATTATCTGAAGGAGGGCGCTCAGCTTCTTGAGGAGCTGGCTTCACGCGAGGCCGGTCTCACCGCCGAGGAAGCTGAACAGCGCCTGCTCAAGTACGGCCGCAACAAGCTGGACGAGGCCGAAAAAGAAAGTCTGTTCCATAAATTCATCCGCTGCCTGGCCGACCCCATGATCATCATGCTGATCGTCGCCGCTGCCATCCAGGCCATCGTCACCGTCCTGGAGGCGCACGGCAGCTTCAAATTCTCCGACTTCGCCGATGTACTGGTCATCCTGATCGTCGTCATCATCAACACGATCATGAGTCTGGTGCAGGAGGCCAAGGCCGAGGCTGCCATGGACGCTCTGATGCAGATGACGGCCGCCACCTCCAAGGTCGTGCGCAGCGGCCATGTAAACATCATCAAGAGCGAAGAGATCGTTCCCGGCGATATCATCGTGCTGGAGGCCGGAGATGCCGTCCCCGCCGACTGCCGTGTCCTTGAATCCTACAGCATGAAGGTCGAGGAAGCCGCCCTGACCGGCGAGTCCGTCCCCGTCACCAAGATCGTCGACGTCCTGATGTGCCGCGAGGGCAAGAGCGATATCCCGCTCGGCGACCGCCGCAACATGATCTACAGCGGCTCCACCGTCGTCTACGGACGCGGACGCGCCGTCGTCACCGCCACCGGCATGGAGACCGAAATGGGCAAGATCGCCGACGCCCTCTCCGCCGCCGAGCAGGAGCAGACCC
>JAZQNF010000123.1:0-2905 GCA_045627225.1 Bianqueaceae bacterium | reverse complement strand
AGGACTGCTGGAGCTCATCGGCGAAAGCTTCTGGAACCTCTGGTTTGAGGTGGAGGTCACGATCAAAAGCGTGGTCAGCCTGATCACCGGAGCGCTGGGGCTCGATGCGCTCTCCGGCCCCATCGGAGTCGTGTCGGTCGTCAACGATGCCTACACCGAGGCCTCTGAATACGGCTTTCTGAGCGTTCTGGGGACAATGGCGAGCCTGGCGGTGCTTTTGTCCGCCAATCTGGGCGTGCTGAACCTCTTCCCGGTCCCCGGTCTGGACGGCAGCCGCATCATCTTTCTTATCATCGAGAAAATCCGGAAAAAGCCCATGGATCAGAAGGTCGAGAGCCTGATCTATCTGATCGGCTTTATCCTTTTGATCACGCTGATGGTCGCCGTGGCCATCGGCGATATCCGTAAGCTGATTTAAAATTCATCTTCGATTTCGCGGGAAAGGACGGTAAACAGGCATGTTTACGCATGAAAACACAAAGGCGGTCTGCATCGGCGGAGTAACGATCGGCGCCGGTTCGCCGATCCGGATTCAGTCGATGACCAATACCAAGACGGCGGATGCCGCGGCCACGGTCGCGCAGATCCTTCGCCTGGAGGAGGCCGGCTGCGAGATCGTGCGCGTCAGTGTGCCGGATCAGGCCGCGGCCGATGCCATCCCCGAAATCAAAAAGAACATTCATATCCCGCTGGTCGCGGACATTCATTTTGACTGGAGAATGGCCGTGGCGTCCATGGAGGGCGGCGCGGACAAGATCCGCATCAATCCCGGCAACATCGGCTCGCGCGAGAATCTGGAAAAGGTCGTTTCGGTCGCGCGGGAGCGCAATATCCCCATCCGCGTCGGCGTCAATGCCGGCTCGCTCGAAAAGAGCCTGCTGGCCGAGAAGGGCGTCAGCCCCGAGGCGCTTTGCGAAAGCGCCCTCCGCAACGTCGCCGCCATCGAGGAGCTTGGCTATGACAATCTGGTCGTGTCGATCAAGGCGTCCAATCTGAAGCTCTGCGCCCGCGCGTATGAGCTTTTTGCCGGGCAGAGCGCTTATCCGCTGCACGTCGGCATCACCGAGACCGGTCCCATGCAGGACGGTATCGTGAAATCCGCCATGGGCATGGGCATCCTTCTGGACGAGGGACTGGGCGATACGATGCGCATCTCGCTGACGGGCGATCCGGTCGAGGAGGTCGTCATCGCGAAAAAGATCCTGCAGTATGCGGGACTTCGCCGCTTCGGCGTCGAGATCATCTCCTGTCCGACCTGCTCGCGCACGGACATCGATATCATCGGTCTGGTCGAAAAGGCCGAAAAAGCGCTGGCGCATATCAAAAAGCCTTTGAAGGTCGCGGTCATGGGCTGCGTGGTCAACGGGCCCGGAGAGGCGCGCGAGGCTGATTTCGGCATCGCCGGCGGCCACGGAGAGGCTATTCTTTTCAGCCGCGGCGAGCTGATCCGCCGTCTTCCCGAGGACGAGATCATCGCGGCGCTGGTGGAACTGGCCGAACAATACTGAGCCCAAAGCTAAACAATAGAGGACGATATGGTTGAAACAAAGGGATCCCTGAAGGACCTTTTTCCGCAGGTCTTTTCATTCCGGGAGACGTCGCTGGCCGAAGAGGCGAAGGTGCTCTCCTGTGAGGGTTACGCGGAACGATTTTTGCTGGAGATCCGCATCATCGCGGCCAGACGTTTTCAGCCCGAGGAGATCCTTCTTCTGGCGGGCGATCTGGAGGCGGAGTTTGCGGGCTCGGTGCATGTAAGCATCGTCCAGGCGCCCAACCTGCTGGAGGAGCCGGCCGAGGAGGGCTGGATCTTTGAGGCGCCTGTCGCGGAGGAATTGCCTTCCTCTCCCGCTCCGGCGGAAGCAAAGGAAGCGCCGGAGCCCTCTGAAGCGCAGGCACAGGAGAACGTAAAGCCTGCCGAAAATGCAGAAGCCGCGGAGGAGACCTCCCCCGGAACCGCCGGGCCGGAGGAGGTCGAAGAGGAAGATCCGTCGCCGTCCGTTCCGAAGGCGGCCAAGGGAAAAGAGAAAAAACCGCATAACAAGATCCTGTGCGGCAAGCCGATCTCCGGCCGCGAGACCGCGCTGGACGCCTGCGATGAGGAAAAAAGAGGCATCGTCATCCGGGGCATCCTCTCGACCTTTGAGTGGAGAGCCGTGCGCGGCGATAAGGCTCTTCTGAGCTTTACCCTGACAAACTACTGCTCGGAGGTGCACTGCAAGGCCTTTGTGGTGCTGAAGACCTTTCAGAACAAAATGGAGAAAGAGCTGCAGAAAGGCGTAACCCTTCTGGTCAAGGGCAACCTGGAAATGGACAGCTTTTCGCAGGAGCTCGTGCTGATGGCCAACGCCATCACGGTCAGCGGGACGCCGATGTACGTCGATCCCGAACGCAAGGCGGAGTTGGAAAAAATGCTGCTCGGCAAGCCCGTCAAGCGGGAGAGCGTCATCAGCATCGTCCGCGCGCTCCGAAACGATTATCCGGGGCCCGTTGTCATCGAGGGCGACATCCTGGAGACCGATTCCCGCGAGACCCGTTCCGGCCGGACGCTTCTGATCATCCAGCTGACCGACTATACCGCGTCGATCACGGTCAAGGCCTTTGTCAGCGCGGAGACCATGGAAAACCGCGCAGGCGATCTGAAAAACGGAAAGCAGCTGCTGATCCGGGGCACCGTTGAGGAAGACGAGTTTTCCCATGAGCCGACGCTTCTGGCGACGTCCATCGCGCCGCACAAGGTCAATCTGAAGCCCGAACGAGCGGAGACGGCGGTCCGCCGCCGCGTCGAGCTGCACGCGCATACCACGATCTCCGAAATGGACGGCGTCGTATCGCCGAAGGATCTGGTGAACCAGGCCTTCCGCTGGGGCAGCCCCGCCGTCGCGATCACCGATCACGGCGTCGTACA
>JAZQNF010000122.1:0-6074 GCA_045627225.1 Bianqueaceae bacterium | reverse complement strand
CCTGTCGGACGACGAGGCGCTGCTGATCGCCGGCCTTCTGCATGATACCGTCGAGGACAGCGGCATCGATCCGGCCCTGATCAAGGCCCGCTTCGGTGCCCGTGTGTCGGCGCTGGTGCAGAGCGAGACCGAGGACAAGAGGTCCGACCGCCCTCCGGCGGAGACCTGGCAGGAGCGCAAGGAGGACTCGCTCCTCATGCTGGCCCACACCAGGGACCTCGATGTCAAAAGGCTCTGGCTGGCCGACAAGCTGTCCAATCTCCGCTCGTTTTACCGCGAAACGCGTCTGCACGGCGATGTCCTCTGGAGCCATATGAACCAGAAGGATCCCCGGAAGCACGCCTGGTATTACCGCAGAGTGGCCGACTGTGTGTCCGAGCTTGCGGACACGGCCGCCTATCTGGAATTTACGGAGCTGATCCAAAAAGTATTCGGTGAAGGAGAGTAAAAGAATGATTACGGAAACACAGGGAGAGGTCCTGACCCTGAAGCCTCAGGGCCGCATCGACTCGGGCAATGCCGCCGAGGTCGAGCTTGAAATCACCGCCGCGCGGGAGGCTTATCCGCACACGGCCCTGATCATGGACGCCGAGGATCTTGTTTACATCTCCAGCGCCGGTCTCCGTGTCGTGCTGCGCCTCCTCAAGGCGGAGCCGACGCTAAAGCTCATCAACGTCTCAAGCGATATCTACGATATCTTTGACATGACCGGCTTCACCGAGATGCTGCCGGTCGAAAAGGCTTACCGGCGCATGTCCGTCGAGGGCTGCGAGATCATCGGCCAGGGCGCCAACGGCTGCGTTTACCGCCTCGACGCCGATACCATCATCAAGGTCTACCGTGATCCGGACAGTCTGGACGACATCCGCCGCGAGCGTGAGCTGGCCCGCACGGCCTTCGTCATGGGCATCCCCACGGCCATCCCCTACGATGTGGTTCGCGTCGGCAATTCCTACGGCTCGGTCTTCGAGCTGCTCAACGCCAAATCCTTCGCGAGCCTGATCGCGGAGCAGCCCGAGGAGCTCGACGGGATCGTTGACCGTTATGTGAAGCTGCTGAAAAAGATCCACGCCACGGTGCCCGCGCCCGGCACGATGAGCGACTGCCGCGAGGACTCGATCCGCCGCCTTATGACGCTCAAGCCCTACCTGGACGCCGATCTCTTCGAAAAGCTCTGCGTCCTCTTCCTGGGCGTGCCCGAAAGCCGCACCCTGATGCACGGTGATTATCACATCAAGAACGTCATGATGCAGGACGACGAGGTCCTCTTGATCGACATGGACACGCTTTGCATCGGCCACCCGATTTTTGAGCTCGAAGCGATGTTTCTGGCCTACAAGGGCTACGGAGAGAAGGACCATTCGATCATCGCGGACTTCCTCGGTATCCCCTATGAGACGGCCGTCGCCATCTGGGACAAGTCGCTGAGCCTCTATCTGGAAAGCGAGGATCCCGCCCGTCTGGCGGAGGTCGAGGACAAGGCCCGCGTTGTGGCCTACGCGCATCAGCTGGCCCGTCTCGTCCGCAAAAACAAGCTCGGCACCGAAGAGGGCCGTGAGCAGATGGCTTATTATTCCGGTCTTTTGACCGAGCTCTGCGCCCGGGTCAAAACCCTTGACTTTTAAGGAGGACTGTTATGGAAATCGTTCGGAACGATACTGAAAAAACCGTGGAGCTTAAGCTTTGCGGACGCCTCGACACCAATACGGCTGCCGCGCTCGAGGCTGAAATCGCCGCCGTTCCCGAGGACTGCGAGGCGCTCGTGCTGGATATGGCCGAGCTTAGCTACATCTCCTCGGCCGGCCTCCGCGTCCTGCTGCTCACCCAGAAGAGCATGCGCGAGCGCGGCTCCCTGATCGTCAGAAACGTCTGCGAGGATGTCATGGACATCTTCGAGATCACCGGCTTCTCCGAGATCCTGACGATTGAGTGAGAGCGCCATGAACTTCGTCATCAAGGGGGACTTCGTCTTCAGCGCAGGCCCGAATGAACTTGTAAGCCGCGAAAACGCCTATCTGGTTTCGGTGAACGGCTGCTCGGCGGGCGTGTTTGATGAGCTGCCCGAGGCCTATCGCAGCCTCCCGCTGTATGATTTCACCGGCCGGCTCATCATCCCCGGCATGGTCGATCTTCACATTCACGCGCCTCAGTTCGCCTTCCGCGGCCTGCACATGGATGAAGAGCTCCTCAGCTGGCTCAAAAGCTACACCTTCCCCGAGGAGGGTCGCTACGCGGATCCGGACTACGCCCGCCTGGCGTATCATCAGTTTGCCGAGGCCATGCGCCGCTCGGCCACGACCCGCGCCTGCATCTTCGGAACGGTCCACCGCGATGCCACGCTCATCCTGATGGAGGAGATGGAGCAAAGCGGTCTCATCAGCTATGTCGGCAAGGTCAACATGGACCGCGAGGCGCCCGAGGACATCCTCGATGAGTCCGCCGACATGAGTGCCTTCCACACCTTCGGCTGGATCAACGAGGCCCTTGGCCGCTTCCGGCGCTGCTTTCCTATCCTCACGCCGCGTTTTATCCCCAGCTGCTCCAACGAGCTTCTGGGCGAGCTGCGCGAGATCGTGCACAGCTACGATATCCCCGTCCAGTCGCATCTTTCCGAGAACCCAGGCGAGATCGAGCTGGTGAAAAAGCTCATGCCCGACAGCGAATTCTACGGCGAGGGCTATGCCCGCTTCGACCTGTTCGGCGATGAGGCCCGCACGGTTATGGCGCACTGCATCTACTCCTCGCCCGAGGAGGTCCGGCTGATGCATGACAACGGCGTCTTCGTCGCCCACTGCCCCTCATCCAACATGAACCTCTCGAGCGGCATCGCGCCGATCCGCCGCTATCTGGAGGAAGGGCTCCGCGTCGGACTCGGAAGCGATGTGGCCGCCGGCGAGAGTGAGTCGATTTTCGGCGAGATCCGCGCCGCGATCGCGGTGTCCAAGCTCTGCACGCGTTACCTCGACCCCGGGGCCGCTCCGCTGTCCTTTCCCGAGGCCTTTTATCTCGCAACGCTTTCCGGCGGACGCTTCTTCGGCCGTGTCGGCTCCTTCGAGCCCGGCTTCGAGCTGGATGCGGTCGTGCTGGCGGACGAGGAGGAGCCTCATCCGCAGCCGCTCAGCCTCATCGAGCGCCTGGAGAGAAGCGTGTATCTGCGCGCCGACAAGGATCGTATCGAAGCGAAGTTTGTCAAAGGCCAAAGGATCCTGTAAGCCTTTGTGCATTTTTACGTCATAAAAACGTCCCTCAGACACCGGAAGAACCGGCCTCTGAGGGACGAATTTTTTTGAGGGGAAGGACAGGGCCGCCCTGTCCTGCACGAAGTGCGGCTTTAGATCGCGGTCAGGTCATTGCCTGCGGTTTCCTTAACACCGAACGAGATCATCAGCGTCGAGATGATCAGGAAGGGCACGCAGATCGCCAGGCTGATCGTGCCGAGCGAGGAGGCGCCCCAGACGGTCTGCGCGACGACGAAGACGACCATGGAGACCAGGGTGCCGAACGCCACCAGAAGCGATACGCTTCCGACGATGGAGGCGCGCAGCTTGGTCGGCGCGGATTCGGAGGGCATGACGAGCACCATCGTGTCGGAAACGGACCACAGGGTGCCGATAAAGAAGCCGTAGAAGCAGCCGACCAGCAGACTGTTCCAGCCGAAGCGGGCGCCCAGAACGAAGCCCAGCAGACCCAGCGCGGCACAGCCGTTCAGGATCATGCAGCTCTTTTTTCGGCCGACGGCATCACTGAGGAAGCCGCAGGCGATGGTGACTGCCGCGTTGACCAGCGGGAAAATGATGGCGAAGAGGTCGAGATCCTCTTTTGTAAAGCTGCCCGCGGATTTCGCGGATTCCATGATGGTGCTGTAATAGCTCGTAACGCCCGTAGCGACGCAGAAGACGACGCAGGCAAAGACGATGTTGCGCAGCTGCTTGTGCGTGAAGATGTACTTGATGGCGGGGAATACGCCGATTTTTTCTTCCTCGGCGGCCTTTTCGGCTTCGGCCGCGGCCAGAGCCCTGGCCGCACGCTCCTCATCGCTGGTTTTCAGATACTCGATGCGCTGCTTCAGGAAGACCGGCGTCTCCTTGATGAAGGGGATGGCCAGCACGGCGACGACGATGCCCATGATGGCGGGGATCAGGAAGACCCATCGCCAGGAGCTCGGGACGCTGTCATTGTAGAAGAGGCTGCGGGCGACGCCGATCAGCGAGCAGCTGGCCAGCGCGATGCCCTTGGTGATGGAGCAGATCTTGGCGCGGTGCTCGGCCGGTGCGGTCTCCATGATATACATGACCTGCATGTCGTTGGACTGCACGAACAGGACCATCAGGATACCCAGCGAATAGACGATCCAATGCGGGGCGATCATGCAGATGAACAGACCGACGCCCATGATGAGCGTGTTGAGGATCAGGAAGAGGCGGCGCCCGAGCTTATCCGCCAGCGATTTATAGAAGGGCGTGATGAGCATGAAGAGGTAGCCGGGGATGGTGACGGCGGTCATCAGACCGACGGCCTCGCCGTAGGCGGGCTCATTGATGTCGTGATTGGGGATTCTGAAGAGGTCCAGGATCATGTAGGGCTGCATGGCGCTGTTCATGCTGGAGGCCAGCTCGTCTACGATGTAGATGACGGTCAGCGCGATCAGAAGAATGGGAAAGTACAGTCGGGTCATCGGCTTTTCGGCCATTTTGCTGAGTCGGGCAAGCTCGCGGGCTTCCTTTTCTCTGCGTTTGGCCGCCTGTTCGGCGGTTTCTTGTTTCATGGTGTCTCCTTTCGCTGTGCACGATAAAGCCTCCGGCGGAGACTTTACCCTGTTTTGTTCACGTGTGTGCTGAGCCAATTATAACAAGGGCAGAGAGCTTTTTCAAGAACTGAGATAAAATGGTCCGAAACGGCTTGAAACGGGCGTGCGGCTTGTGTATAATAAGGAATACCCACATAATGAGAGGTAATGAACATGATCAAAGTCAGCCTTCCTGAGCAGTTTCAGGCCCTCTGGATCTCGCCGGAGCTTCACGAGCCCTCCGGGAACGAGCGCGCCGCGGCCTCCTATCTGCGCAAGAGCTTTACATATGAAAAACAAAACAAAGAGGTCATTCTCTACATCACCGCGCACGGCATCTACAATGTCTTTCTGAACGGACAGAATGTGCAGGGCAGGGTCGTATTGGCGCCCTTCCCCGCGCAGTATGACAAGCGTCTGCCCGTGCAGGCGTACGAGGTCACGTCCTTCCTGCAGGAGGGAGAAAACACCCTGACGGTCAGCCTGGGCGACGGCTGGTGGAGAGGCTCTGTCGGTCCTGAGCGGAAGCGCTGCTGCTTTGGCCGGGATCTCGCTCTGTTTGCCGAGCTGCGCGCGGGGGATACGGTCCTTGCGGCCACGGATGACAGCTGGGAGGCCACTCAGACCGGCCCGCTTTTCGCGAACGATCCCATGGAGGGAGAGGTCTACGATGCCCGTTATGAGGAGCCGGAGCGCTATCATATCGATGCTGCGTACCATCCCGTCCGTGTCCTGAAAAAGCTCGGGACCGCCGATCTGGTCCCCTCCGACGGCCCTGCCATCCTCGAAAACGAGACCTTTTCCGCCGTCCTTTTCAAAACGCCCGCCGGTGAGCAAGTGCTTGATTTCGGCGTCAATTTTGCCGGCTATGTCCGCGTGCGGATCCCGGCAGACGTTGCTTACCCGGGCGAGCCGCTCATCATGCTTCACGGCGAATCCCTTGACGGGAACGGCAATTTTACGATGGATAATTTCCGGGATCCGGACGGAAGGTCCGGCTCGGTTCAGACGGTCCGCTACATCTGCCGCAAGGAGGAAAACGACTACCGTCCCACCAAGTGCTGCTTCGGCTTCCGTTATGTCAAGCTCGAGACCACGCTTGAGGTCGACCCGTCCTGGTTTACCGGCATCGCGGTCTATTCCGAGCTGCCCGAGCTTTCCGCCTTCACCTGCGGCGTGCCCGCGGTCAATCAGCTGTTCCGCAATACCGTCCGCAGCATGAAATCGAACTGCGTCGGCATCCCGACCGACTGCCCCACGCGCGGCCGTGCCGGCTTCACCGGCGACG
>JAZQNF010000121.1:0-3824 GCA_045627225.1 Bianqueaceae bacterium | reverse complement strand
GGTAAGTATTGGCATATATTGTGACAGCACGGAGGAAAAAGATTCGGTTCTTCTTGCCGGTACAGATTTTGGCGCATTCCTTGAACATTTTTATGGCGACTGGTACGAGTGGGAATAATCTTTTTGCAGACCGTTCCTCCTGGAGGGGAGCCGCATCATCTTCCGGACTGTCGGGTCTACCCGCTGGAGCTTCAGAATCTTATGGCTTTAGCCGTGCGGAGTGTCAATAATTAAGTACATGCTATACTAAAAGTCCCTTTGACACGGAGAACCATTCGGTTTTCTGCGGCAAAGGGATTTTTGTATTTAAGAAGCGTCTTAGTCCTCGTAGCCCTCAAAGAAGGCTTTCATTTCTTCCAGACTGCCGGACACGGCGCCCTGGGTCATGTGCTCACTGCCGCCTCCGCGACCGTTGAAGCTGCTGTTCCAGGCCGCGGTGAAGGGACGGATATCTTGGGAGGAGGAGGCTAAGATATAATGATAACCGCCCTCCGGACGAGCGGTCAGAACGGCTGTACGGCCGCAGACGGCCTGGGCCAGACGGTTGGCCAGTTTTCGGGCCGCGATATCGTCAAGCAGGGTTTCGTAATGGAAGACGGAGGTCCGCCCGTTGGCCAGAAGAGCCGTACGGGCCTCGACGATTTCGTCGGAGAGCCGGCCGATGCTTTCCTTTTGGGCCGCCAGCTCCTCCTGCTCGCGTGTGCAGGCCTCGGTCAGACGCTCGGGCATGGCCGAATACATCGCGCACAGCTCGGAGAGCGTTTCGGTTTGCTGGCGGAAGCGCAGCAGGGCCCGCTCGCCGCAAAGCACGGTCAGGCGGACGCCGCCCTTGTAGTTCTCGCGTGCGATGATCTTGATCAGACCGACCTCGCCGGTGTGGGCCACGTGGGGGGCGCAGCAGGCGCAGATATCGACATCGCCGACCTGGACGATGCGGACATCGCCGGAAAGCTCTTTTTTGCTGCGGTATTTCATGTGCGAGAGCTCCTCGGCGGAGGGATGAGAGATCAGGATGGGCAGATTGTCGTAGATGCGGCGGTTGGCCAGAAGCTCCATGCGGAGGGCCTCCTCATCACTCATCGGGCCGTTGAAATCGATGGTGATGAAGCGATCGTTCATGTGGAAGCCGACATTGTCGTAGCCCATTTCGCTGTGGACGATGCCGGAGAGGATGTGTTCTCCGGAATGATTCTGCATGTTGGTGAAACGGAAATCCCAGTCGATGGAGCCCTTGACCGAGCTTCCGATGGGGATGGGACCGTCCAGAATGTGATAAATGATGCCCTTTTCTTCAAAGATCCCGACCAGCCGGCAGGAACCGATGCTCCCTCGGTCAGGATCCTGGCCGCCGCCGCCGGGGAAGAAGGCTGTGCGGTCCAGCACGACGCGCCAACCGCCCTCGCAGACGACGCAGGAGAGGACCTGCGCGGAGAAGGTCTGGCAATAGGGCTTGCTGTCATAGATTTTCACGGTGCTGTTCATGAGAATTCCTCCGATCAAGAAGTAATTCAGCCAGCGCAAGATCGCGCGGCGTCGTGATTTTGATGTTTTCGTCCGAGCCGGGGATGAGCCTGACGGGGACGTCGGTAAACTGCTCGATTGCAGAGGCATCATCCGTAAGTGTGGCAAGAAGGCCGGCCTCCTCGGCGGCGCGGAAGGCATCGCGGAGGAGAGCGACCCGGAAGGTCTGGGGCGATTGAGCCGCATACAGCAGCGGACGCGGCAGGGTGCTCCGGACAAAGGCCTGAGAGCTGTCTGCCATTTTGACCGTATCCTTGACCGGGACGGCGGTCAGCGCGGCGCCGAAGCGCTCGGCAGCCTCAAAGGAGGCCCTGATCATTTCGCCGGTGACAAAGGGACGAACGGCGTCGTGGACGGCGACGAGCTCCGCCTCCTGCGGCAGGGCGCGAAGCCCGATGGCGACGGATTCCTCCCGGCTTTGGCCGCCCTGAAGAACGGCGTAGATCTTGCGGGGACGAATATCGCTTACGAGAGCCACGGTCTGCGAAAGATCATCTTTACCGCACAGGACGATGATTCCGTCTACCTGATCGCAGGCGGACAGGACGGTCAGCGTGAGCTTCAGGATCTCGCATCCGTCAAGCTTCAGAAACTGTTTTTTGACCTGTCCTCCCATCCGCCGGCCGCAGCCGGCAGCGGGGACGATGCAAAATCGACTGCCCTTCATGAGCGCCTCCCCCTGTCTGTTTTCTTCAATATATTGTAGCATACGGGCTATTCAAATACAATATCTTCGTCCAACTAATGATTGAAAAAAGACGCGCGGAAGGGTATAATAGAAAGCAGTATGCAGTAGGAGGTTTTTGAAATTGAGCGAAGAATGCACACACGATTGTTCCAGCTGCAGTCTGAACTGCGGCTCACGGGAGAAAAAATCTTTTCTGGAGAAGCCCCACGAGCTTAGCTCTATTCATAAGGTAATCGGCGTCGTCAGCGGAAAGGGCGGCGTCGGCAAGAGCCTCGTTTCCTCGCTGATCGCCTGCGGTCTGCAGAAGCGCGGCTTCCACACGGGCGTGCTGGATGCCGATATCACCGGCCCCTCCATCCCCAAGCTTTTCGGCGCCTCAGAGCGCGCCACGGCCACCGATCAGGGCATCCTGACCGTTCCCACCCGCAGCGGTGTCGACATCATGAGTGTCAACCTTCTGCTGGAGAATCCCAGTGATCCTGTCATCTGGCGCGGCCCGGTCATTGCCGGCGTTGTCAAGCAGTTCTGGACCGATGTGATCTGGCAGGACATCGACTTTCTCGTCGTCGACATGCCGCCGGGAACCGGCCACGTGCCGCTGACCGTGTTCCAGTCCATTCCCCTTGACGGCATCATCGTCGTCACCACTCCTCAGGACCTGGTCGCCATGATCGTCGAAAAGGCGATGAAGATGGCCGAGCTGATGAACATTCCGGTGCTGGGCGTAGTCGAGAACATGAGCTATGTGGAATGCCCGGAGTGCGGCAACCGCATCAGCCTTTTCGGAGAGAGCCATCTGGAGGAAATCCTGGAGGGGACGGATATCCCCGTGCTGGGACGCCTTCCGATCGATCCGGCCATTACGGCCAGCTGCGACAGCGGTCTGATCCAGGAGGTCGATACGGCTGAGCTGGAGAACGCCTTCCGCGTGATCGAAGCTCTGTGAGGTGCCTATGAGAATCGGAACCGGCTATGATGTTCACCGTCTGGTCGAGGGGCGCGAGCTCATCATCGGCGGTGTCAGTATCCCCTTCGAGAAGGGCCTTCTCGGCCACTCCGACGCCGATGTGCTGGTCCATGCGATCATGGATGCGCTCCTGGGCGCCATGGGGGAGCCTGATATCGGACAGCTCTTTCCGGACAGGGACCCCGCCTATGAAGGCATTTCCAGCTTAAAGCTTCTGGCCCGCGTTTACGAGCGCATGGAGGAAAAAGGATACCGGCTCGAAAATCTGGACTCGGTCATTATCGCGCAGCGCCCCAAGATGGCGCCTCATTTGGAGGCCATGAGGCAGAGGATCGCGGAGGTCCTTCACTGCGAGGCTTCGCAGATCGGCATCAAGGCGACGACCGAGGAGGGACTTGGCTTTACCGGCCGCGGCGAGGGCATCGCTGCGCAGGCGGTGGCGCTTGTGGAAAAGAAAGCCCCGAAAGATCAGGAAGACTGAAAAATGGATTAATAAATCCCTTGTGTCGGCTTTTGGCCGGGCACAGGGGATTTTTTTGCGTGGTTTACGGCAGCATCTTCCGGAGCTCTTCCTCGAGGCGTTCGGCCTCGAGGCGCTCGCCGGGGGTGCGGTCGAAGACGGGAACGCGGGCGGCGTGGGGTTTTTCA
>JAZQNF010000120.1:0-21892 GCA_045627225.1 Bianqueaceae bacterium | reverse complement strand
ACCCCTGTCCCGCGCCAGCCTTCCTCTGTACAAATACCTGAATAATGCATAAAAATCCGTTGACAAAGCGCGCGCAAAAGCGTATTATAAGTAGACGCTTACCATGTACCATACCCTAACAGGCAATTCAGGGTACGCGGGAAGACAGAAACCGGGAAAGGAGGTAGTGACATGTCGCCGAAAGAAGCGAAAACTCTCAAGCTCGGGCAGTTTATCTTCAAAATCGTCCTGCTGGGCCTCGTCATTATCTTCGGGGTTCTGGCCGCCTTCTTCCAGACGAGACATCTCGTGTCCAAGAGCACCCATCTGTATTCCGTGGAAAGCATGCAGTCCGACGCGGTCATCTTCGAACGTGTCCTCCGCGAGAAGATCGCGGCTCTGAACGCCGCCGGCGAAGGCAGCGGCAATACCGGAAATACCGGCAATACCGGGAACACCGGGAAAACCGGCAATAACGGGAAAACCGTCGACCCCGGCGTTCCTCAGAAGGATCCCGCGGGCGGTGAGGGCGAAAGCTCTGAAGCCGACCCCGCGAACCAATACGCGTATCTGCAGCCAATGCGCGAGTCGGATGTTTTCACCGACTGCGTCGTCTTCCTGACCGACGAGGAGGGCAAAATCCTCGCCCGGACCGAGCTGGCGCGTTATTCTGTCCCCAAGAGCAATTTCTTCGATAACTTCGCGTCCGATGCCTACGAAGGCACCACGCCCGAGCAGCTCAAAGCCTCCCTGATCAGCGGCTCCGTGTTCGATTTCTGCGTGACCGGAAACCAGAAGGAAACCGTCGTGGTCCGGCCGCTGGAGAAGGAATTCCGCCTGTTCTACGTCATGCATCAGCAGGACGCGGAGCAGCCGTACAGCCGCAATTCCGAATACGTGAAGACCCTTTGGCTGCTGAGCATCGCGTATATCGTCATCGTGCTGGGCTATGTCATCATCACGGTCCAGTATTCCGTTTCCTATAAGAAAGCCGGCGAGCTGAAGCTGTCGCAGAGCGACCAGGCCGGCCGGAAGGTTCAGAAGCAGGCGATGTCCTATTCGGAGGTCGCCAGCATGCTGTCGCAGAATTACGTCAAGATCTATACCGTCGACCTGGCCGACGATAACTATATCGAGTTCGTGCCCGCCGCCAAGAACCGCGGAAAGTCCCGCCTGAACGAAGGCGTCAATTTCTGGGGCGTCGTCATCGGCTGGCTCATCGGCTGCGCCGTCGAGGAGGACCGCGAGGAGGTCCGCCGCTTCCTGAATCGGAAGCAGCTGCTCGAAAACGCGCGCAGCGAGGCGACCAACCGGCTCCGCTTCCGCATGACCGTCGAGGGCAAGACCGCCTACTGCGATCTGCGCGCATGCCTTTCCGACGTGGAAGGTCAGCATAATCTCGTGCTCGGCCTCAAGAACGTGGACGAGCTCGTCAGCCGCGACAAGGTGCTGCTGGCGGAGAAGGATACGGCCCTCCGCCGCGTCGACGTCTACCGCCGCGCGCTGCTGCGCAACATGCTCGGCTACGTCGAGCTCGATCTGACCGAGGGCACGGTCGTGGACGGCCCCTTCATCATGGAAGGCAGCGACATGCGCACCCTCGATCTGCCCCGCGTGAAGAAGTATCTCACCTTCCGCGAGCTGCTCGCCTACTGGAGCCAGCGGATCAGTGCCGCCGACGGCAAGGAATTCGTCACCAAGAACGACTGCGATTTCCTGCGCCAGGAGTACGAAAAGGGCAACCGCCTCGTCGAACTCGACTGCACGGCGAACTGGCTCGACGGCAGCGTCCGCGAGATCCGGCAGACCTATTACCTGACCGATACTCGGACCGGTCACGTCGCCGCGCTTTGCGTGCTCAGCGACCGCACCGAGGAAATCACCCGCGAGAAGGAAATCGTCAACCTGACCGAGGAGCTGGAGCGCAGCCGCGTCAAGATCTCCACCGGCCAGATGCAGCCCCATTTCCTGTACAACGTGCTCGGCTCCATCCGCGAGATCATTCTGGAGGACCCCGAGTACGCGTCCGATCTGATCTGCGATTTCACCACGCATCTGCGTGCCTGCATCAAGTCTCTTTCCAATGATGATCTGGTCCCCTTCGCCAAGGAGGTCGAGAACATCAAGGCATACGTCAACATCGAGCGGATGCGCTTCGGCGACCGCATGCAGGTCGAGTTCGACATCCAGAACGACGACTTCTCCGTGGTGCCGCTGAGCATCCAGCCGCTGGTCGAGAACGCGATCCGTCACGGCCTCTATCCCAAGAAGGGCCCCGGCTTCGTGAAAATCTCCGCCTACCTGCAGAACGGCTATCACGTGATCGCCATCAAGGATAACGGCGTGGGCTTCGACTATGAGAAAATCACCCGTGAGATCCGCGAGCACAAGCGCGATTCCGCGGGCATCCGCAATCTGACCCTCCGTCTGGAGAAGGTCATGAAGGCCAAGGTTTATTTCGACAGTAAGATCGGTGTCGGCACCACCGTCACCGTGCTGATTCCTGAGCAGAAGGAGGAAGAGGAAGAATGAGAGCGATCATTGTCGACGACGAACCGCTGATGATCCGCAGCTTCATGCGCATGAGCGCCGGCATCCCCGATCTCACCGTGATCGGCCAGCTGGAGTGCGCCACGGATGCCATCCAGTTCGTGGCGGAGCATGAGCTCGAAATCGTCTTCACGGACATCGTCATGCCGGACATGACCGGCATCGAGATGGCGAAGATCCTGAAGCAGATGCGTCCCGACCTGCTGATCGTCTTCATCTCCGCCTTCGACGACTACGTCCAGGAATCCAACGTGATCGGCGGCGACTACTACATCGTCAAGCCCTACAAGCGCGAGGTGCTGGAGATGACCGTCTCCCGCATGAAGCTGCTCCAGAAGCGGCAGCAGAAGCGCCTGTTCATCCAGACCTTCGGCCGGTTCTCGGTGCTGCTGGACGGCATGCCCGTCAACCTGACCGGCAAGGCGAAGGAGATCCTGGCCTACGCGGTCACCAAGCGCGGCCGGGAGGTCAGCAACGAAGAAATCTACAGCGCCATCTGGGAGGACCGTCCCTACAACAACGACGCGATGAAGGTCTACTACAACGCCCTGAAGCGCCTGAAGGAGGCCCTCGCCGAGTACGGCCTGTCCGAGCTCCTGATTTCGTCCACCCGCGGCCAGCGCGTGAACACCGAGATGTTCGACTGCGATTACTACAACCTCTTGGACTCCAACATGCGCGACCTCGACAAGTTCGAGGGCGAGTTCATGTCCGAGTATTCCTGGGGTGAGTACATCCTCGGCGACATCATGGAATGGTACGGCCGCAGCAACTTCTGATCACATGAAAGTGCGCCGCCGCCCGATGCAAGCATCGGGCGGCGGGTTTTTGGGTGGGTCTGGAGTGGGGCTGAACTGCCGGACCGGGTTGCAGGGCTGTGTTGCGGGGCCGGGATGCGGGGGCGGGATGCGGGGGCGGACTGCACGGCTGGGCGGCAGATTTGTGCTGCCTTCGTCTCATTTTTTTCGCTGTTTTTCGGTTTTTGCTGTCAAAACGCCCTATAATGAACTTTTTGCCAGAAGTGTGAGAAGTGCTTTTCCCAAGCATCTGTCAAATTGATGTTTTTGCGAGGTTTTGACAGACATTTTACCTGTCTATTTTGCCCCCTGTGAGTGGGGAAATGGCAAAACCGTGAGAAGTGTTGGTTTTGACAGAAATTGACGCATCAAATCTCTGGCAAATCCGCATATATGACCCGCTTTTGACAGCCTTGCTCAAAAACGACATTGCGGCCTTCTGTCAAAAAGCGTTCTTTTCTTAGATTTGACAGACATTTTCAAAAAACAACTCAAAAAATGAGACGAAGGTTCCGGAGGGACAGTTCTTTCCGGCAAGCGGGAGCGGCCTTCCGGTGTTTTGAAGTGCACGCGCGCCCCCGGCGCGCGGGGGTGCCTTCCCCCGGCGCGCGAAAGGGGAGGGACAACCTGATACGCGTGCGGTGTGCCGCCCGGGAAGGCACTTTCGTTTCATTTTTCAGGGCTATTTTTGAATTTTTACGACAAATCAGCCCCAATTGCGTAATCTGTCGTAAACGGTCGAGAGCCGATTTTCAGGTTTACGACAAAAGCAGCATAAACCGATTCATTTGTCGTAAATTTTACCTGTCTATTCAGTTCATCGGCATTTCCTGCCGGGCTCGAAACAGCGCAGCCGTGATTTTCGGAAGCTTGATGCATCAAATTTACGACAAATCTACTCTAATCAACGGTATTTGTCGTAAACCTCCGAGAACGCGAAAAAACGCTTACGACAAAAATCTGAAAAAGAGACGATTTGTCGTAAAAAACGAAAATGCACTCAAAAAAATGAGACGAAGCTGTCGGGGGACAGATCTTGCCGGCACGCGGGAGCGGCCTTCCGGTATTTTGAAGTGCCCGCGCGCCCCCGGCGCGCGTTGGCGCCCCCGGCGCGCGTTGGCGCCTCCCGGCGCGCGTTGGCGCCCCGGCAACGCTCAACGCGAGACGCTGCGGCTCGGAGCGCAAAAAAAGAGCGCCGCATCAGCGGCGCTCATCGAGGCGCGCGCCCCTGGGAGGAGCGCAAAAAAAGAGCGCCGCGTCAGCGGCGCTCTTCATTTTCAAAGCTTGTCAATCAGCGGTACTTCTCGGTGCCGAAGAACACCTGATCGAAGAACTCGCGGGTCTTGTCCACGCCGAGGATACCGGCGATCATGTCGGTGGAAACGCCGCCGTTGTCGATCAGCTTGTCGCTGTAGTCCTTGACGCGGTTGATCTTCTGGTAGCGGGCGGTGCCGAACATGCGGGGATACGCGTCGGCCATGTCGGTGTAGATGTCGATGGTGTCGCGGAGCATGTCGATGATCTTCTCGTTGTCAGCGGTGCCGGCCTTCTTGTAGATGGCCACGGTGATCAGATCGTCATACCAGCCGCCGGAAGCCTGGGTGTCCTCGAGCTCGCCGTACTTGGAACGGATGGTCTCGAGCTTGTTCATCCAGCTCATGTACTCGGCATCCTTCTCATCGACCAGATCATAGAACTCCAGGTAGCAGGTGCGGCTGGCGAACATGTACATGTAGTCGAGGGAGAAGAGAGCGACGTCCTTGTCGAAGGGGGAGAAGATGGCGGAAACCATCTGCATCACGCCGGCGTTGGCGGTCATGATGGTCATGTTGCCGAAGCCCTTGATCTCGTACTGCTGGTTCTTGATCTTGACCGGGCCGAAGAGGGTGATCTCGGTGAGGTCGCCGGCATCCTTCTTTTCGATTTCATGGTCCTTGGAGACCTCTTCCAGGATGGCGTCGACGCAGGCATCCATCTGCTTGCCGTTCTTGACGGAGAAGATGGCAATGGCGATGCCGATGACGACGATCAGGGCAAGAAGCACCAGAAGGACGATCTTCAAAACTTTCCAAAACTTTTTCATCACGATTCCTCCATATTGTGTGTTGCTTGAACAACTTGTCCCTAATATAACATAGGTTTGCATTTTGGGAAAGAAGAAAAGCGGATTTCCGGCCAAATATCCTGCCGAAAAAACGGCAAAAACGGGCGAAATTCCCACGTTGTTTCAAAAAAATACAATTTTTTCCCCAAAAAACCACGAAAACCCACATTCACCCACCAAAAAGCGTGGGTATTGTGTGGGTAAAGCAGCGTTAACATAATACGCGTAAAACAAAAAAGCCTCCGACCCGGCGATTCGGGCGGAGAAACGGAAGGATTTTGGAAGATGGCACTGAGTTTGGAAAGCATCCTGGAGATCGCCATTAAGGAAAAGGCCTCCGACGTCCACCTGACCGTAGGCGTCCCGCCGATCCTCCGGATCAACGGACAGCTGATGCACCTCGGCGAGGAGCTCCTGACGGACGAAGTCATGAACATCTACGTCCGCGGACTGCTGCCGGACCGTCAGTGGGCCCGGTTCCAGGAGCACGGCGAGTGCGATACCTCCTATACCATCGGTGATAACAACAACTTCCGTGTGAACGTCTTCCGGCAGAAGGGACACAACGGAGCGGTCCTTCGACTGATCCCCTCCGAACTGCCCACGCTCGAAAGTCTGAACCTTCCCACCGTCTTCCGCAACCTCTGCATCAAGCGGAACGGCTTGATCCTGGTCACCGGCCCCACCGGCAGCGGTAAAACCACTACCCTGGCCGCCATGATCAACTACATGCTCCGGACCCGAAACGAGCACATCATCACCCTGGAAGACCCCATCGAGTTCATCTTCCCCCACGGCTGCGGCATCGTCAACCAGCGCCAGATCGGCACTGACTGCGAAAGCTTCGACACCGCGCTCCGCAGCGCCCTCCGTGAAGACATCGACGTCATCATGGTCGGTGAAATGCGAGACCTCGCCACCATCTCCGCGGCGCTCACCGCCGCTGAAACCGGCCACCTCGTGCTGGCCACCCTTCATACCGTCGGCGCCGCCCAGACCATGGAACGTATCGTCGACGTCTTCCCCGCCGAGCAGCAGGGACAGATCCGGATCCAGCTCAGCACCGTCCTCGAGGCGGTCATCTCCCAGCAGCTGCTTCCGAACATCGACGGCGACGGCCGGGAGCTCGCGCTGGAGATCATGCTCTCCAACAACGCTATCGCGAACCTGATTCGTGAGGACAAGGTCGGCCAGATCCAGAACCTCATCCAGCTCAACAACAGCGCCGGCATGGTCACGATGGACCAGTCGCTGATCTCGCTGTTCCGGGCCGGAAAAATCGACGAATATACGATGCTTCGTTACTGCGTGGACCCGCAGGAGATCCGCCGGCTCACGGGACGTCAGTAAATTAGTAAGGGAGTCAGTTTCATGGCACAGTTTGCATGCCGTTACATGAACGCCAGCAATCAGATCGTCAGTGAAGTCATCACAGCGGATGACCAGAACGAGCTGAACAGCATCCTCCGCGAGCGCGGCTACCGCGTCATCAAGATCGAGGAGGTCAATAAGAAGAGCGTTTGGAACATGGACATCGGCCCTTCGCACATGCAGAAGAAGTCGGTCACCCTGTTCTGCCGTCAGATGGCCACCATGCTCACCTCCGGCATCCCGATGGCGAAGTGCTTCGACATCGTCGGCTCTCAGTCCGATGATAAGATCATGAAGAAGCGCATGACCGATCTGACCAACGACGTCATGGCCGGCTCCACCCTTTCCGCCGCCATGGAGAAGTATCCGGACGATTTTCCCGGCATGCTGACCGAAATGATTAAGGTCGGCGAGGTCACCGGTGACCTGGACGGCGTTCTGAACCGAATGGCCGACCAGTACGAAAAGAGCGAAAAGATCAACCAGAAGGTCAAGGGCGCGCTTACCTACCCCATCGTCGTCATGCTCGTGGCTATCGTCGCCTGCATCTTCATGATCATCAAGGTCGTGCCCGGCTTCAAGGATGTGTTCGATTCGCTGGATTCCGATCTGCCCGCCCTGACGCAGGGCCTGCTCGACATCAGCGAGTTCCTGACGACCAAGTGGTACATCGTCCTTCTCGTCGCGCCCGTGATCGTCATTCTTCTGATCCGGGTGTTCAAGCTTCCAAAGGTCCGCTATTTCTTCGATAAGCTGAAGCTTTCGCTTTCTATGATCCGGCAGCCGATGCTCAAGCTTACGGCTTCCCGCTTCGCCCGTACGCTCCACACCCTGATCTCCAGCGGCGTGCCCATCGTGCAGGCCCTGGAGTACACCAAGAAGAGCGTCGCGAACCTCTACGTCGAGGAAGAGATCGACAAGATCGCGCTGGGCATCCGGCAGGGCAAGAGCCTTTCCGGCCAGATGGCCGAATCGCCCGTTTTCCCGAGCCTGCTGATCTCGATGCTTTCCGTCGGCGAGAGCTCCGGTGATCTGGAGGGCATGCTCTCCAAGAGCGCCGATTACTTCGATGATGAGACTGCCGCCACCATCGAGCAGCTCACCACCATCCTGGAACCCGTGATGATCGTCGTCGTCGGTCTGATGGTCGGCGTCATGGTCATCGCCCTGTACGCGCCTATGTTCGAATCCATCACCGCGATTCAGAACGGCGTCTGATCCACCCCACTTCAGCCATACGCGGGTTCTGCAGAGAGGCCCGCTTGGTATAAAACAATTTCAAAAAAATGGAAAGAGGTATTCAAATGAAAAAGACCAACCTTAAGAAGCAGCACAAAGGCTTCTCCCTCATCGAGCTCGTCATCGTCGTCGCCATCATCGGTATCCTTGCCCTCATGATCCTGCCTCAGTTCGGTACCGTTACCGAGGACGCGAAGAAGAAGACCTGGAACTCCAACTGCCAGGCTGTCGTGACCGGTATTGCCATGTACGAAGCCGGCCACAACGGCACTATGCCCACCAGCGAAGCTGATTTTGCTGCTTACATCAGCGGCGGTTTCCCCCACAGTGATGCTACCGGCACTCGCCCCGGCGCGCAGTATTCCTACAGCAACGGTGTTTTCACCAGCACCTGGACTGCCGGTGATGGTACCACTGAGACCTTCACTTATCCTCAGATTCCCGGCAACACCACTCCTACCGGCTCCGGCAACTAATCAGCAGACCTGAAAGAAACGATTTGTTCTCTGCCAATCAAGCTTAATTGATGAGACCCTCCCTCCGGAAACCCGGGGGGAGGGGTTGCTCTCTAAAAAGCATTCTCTGCAACGGCAAAAACAGTTTGACAAACTAACCTTAGTTTTTGTACAATGGAGGTCAGGATCCCGATGAAAAAGATCCGCATGAAGAAACGAAAAGGCGTCGTTTCGCTATTTGCCATCGGCGCCTTTGTCGTTATCTCTGTATTGACATTTTACATTATTGCCGTAATCAAGAACGATATCTATCAGATGCACGCCTACCGGCTGCAGATGCAGGCCCAGTTCCTGGCGGACGAAGCAACCTCCGCGGCCGTGTCTGCGCTCCTGATGGATGACACTGCCAGTCTGCTCGATACCACCGATTGGAGTGTCGAAATTCTGGAAAGCACGATGGATCACATCTATCACAACCAGACCATAGGGCAGAGCCACATCACGATGCAAGGCGCCGTGGGCGAGTACTACCATGTCAACAAGGATTGGATCGTCATTACGGTCAACACGACGTTGGAAGATCCTCGGCCCGAGAATACGACCGGGCAGTTTACATATATGATGACAGCCGTTATTCTGAAGGACAACCCTCTGATCCAGATTTACAATATCGATCCGGATGTTCTTCTGAAGATAATCGAGGAGCATGATAATGAATGATAGTCCGGACTTCTGTCCGGCTGAAAATATGCCGCAAGGAGCTTTCTTATGAAACATAGCCGCAGAAAGGGTCTTTCGCTCATCGAGCTCGTTCTTGTCATGGTGCTGATGTCCATGGTCATCGCGCTCTGTGTGTCGCTGATTTCACTTACCGTAAAGGGCGTAACCTCTTCGGAGCAGATTCTGAACACTGCCATGGCCGACGCGGAATTTGCCGCGAAGGTCAATGACGCAATCCGGAAAAGCACCACCTCCTTCACGATCCCTCACGATTCGTTCAACGAGATCGGCGCCGACGGCCAGCCCAATCTGACCTGGACGAAGGAGTGGAGTTATCTCGGACTTCTGGATCATGTCACGGTCAAGCCCGGCGCCAGCCGGACCGGGGAATTAATTGAGGACACTCGCGCGCTTGTTTACATCGAGTGGATCGGCGACCGCTATCCGGAGCCGGGCGAATATGATGAGAATGTCGTCAATATCATCGACCGACGCGATGACAACAACAACGGTGTCTTCATCGAGCATGTCATCGCGCATGATTATACGGACCTTTCCGGCGTGCAGCATCATTACCAGCTGATTTTCGAGCCCACGGATGCCACCCTCAACGCGCCGCAGGCGATTACCTGGAGGCTGACAGCTACGGCCGATTACGGCGATGATCAGGGCGTCACCTCTTTCGAAACGATGATGCAGGCCCTCAACGCCGTGCAGGTCGTCTATCAGGGAAGTGCCGCCAATCCGGCGGTTGCCCTCGCCTTCCGTTCTGATTTCAAGCCTACCGACGGCAATGTCGTCGTGACGGAGAACCGTGTCAAGGGTACCATCTGCCTGCTGCTCGATTGCTCCGGCTCCATGACTAGCGGAAAGGTCGGTGGCGTGATGCGTATGGATATTATGAAAGACGCAGCCAAGAATTTTATCCGTCAGTTAGCGGTGAATCCGGATTTGAATCTGTTGATTGCTCCCTATGGAACCTATGCTTATGAATATTACACTGGCTGCGAGATTATCAAGTCTTCGCAGATTGTGACCGGAGGGGCGGTCGGCAGTGACTGGGTTCCGTGCCTCGATATCGTGAATGTGGCCGATAATGAAGATTGGCTCATCCAGACTATCGAAAGTCTGGTGGGATACGGCAATACGAATACGGGCGACGGTATGCGCCGCATCTGGTATAAGCTTCAGGAAGATGCGCACAGCGGAGCCTCCCTTGTCGGAAACGATCCCATTATGGTGATTTCGCTTTCAGACGGCGCAATGTGCGAATATACTATTCAGCCGACAGTGACCAGGACCTATAAATCCAATGCGCCCAATTGGCAGACAGATATCGGTACTTATTTCAGCACGAGTTATACCAACTTAAACAAAACTGCGCCGTATTATTTTCCCACTGATTATTCGCAGCATTTCTTTTACGGCGATAATATAGCGCCGAATTATAAGGAGATTCCGTTTAGGTATTTATGCACAAATAATAATACCTATCAAGTCAGTCCGGGTTATTATCTGAGCAATGGAACTACCCAGAAACATACTATGTATAGTTATGTGTTCCATTGCTATGGAATAGGTGAGGCCGCTCCTTATCAAAGATCGTATGGATATTTTGAAGAGTGTGCCAGTCATCTGCTGCAGGATTTTCAGTTTGTTTCTGACGATAGTGGACTTCCCCACAATCGCTTGACCTTGATTGCGGCCCCTATGTTCAACCGTCAAGGCTGGAGCCGTAGCCAGGGACTCGAGATGGAAGCTCGGGGGCTCAATCTTCAGTTTACCAATAGTTCGGGCGTACCGTTTACTACTGCATGGAATAGCGGAACTCGATATTTCGGGTTAACCTATGATGCAGCAACAACTTATCTCGATGCCGGATTTGAACTGTGTGACGTTACTTTGGATAATCTTACGGATTTTGACCGCTTCTTCACCGAGGCCATCAACCGAATCACTGAGAATATGTGGGCGTATACCGGCCCCGAAACCTGACGAAGCAAGTTTTTTTAGCGGGAGTTATTATGAAGCATAATCGGAAGAGAGGCATTTCGCTCGTCGAGCTCGTCATCGTCATGGTGCTGATGTCCCTGGTTGTGACGATTTGCGTGTCGCTCATTTCGCTTACCGTGAAGGGCGTAACCTCCGCGGACCAGAATCTGAATACCGCCATGGCAGATGCGGATTTTGCCGCGAAGGTCAGCGAAGCGGTTCGGAAGAGCACCACCTCCTTTACGATTCCCCATGATTCTTTCAACGAGATTGGCACCGAAGGCCAGCCCTATCTGACCTGGACGCGTGAATGGTCTTATCTCGGACTTCTGGATCATGTCCATATTCCGGCCGGTGCCAGCCGGACAGGGAAAGAAATTTCGGACGCAGCCGCGCTTGTCTATCTTGAGTGGATCGGTGATCGGCTCCCGGATGCGGGTGTGTATGACCTGAATGTCGTCAACATCATAGACCGGCGTGATGACGGAAACGGTGTTTTCATTCAGCATATTATCGCGCACGATTTTACGGACCTTTCCGGAATCGAGCATCATTACAGACTGATTTTCGAGCCTACCGATGCTTCTCTCAAGGCACCTCAGTCGGTGCGCTGGACGCTGAATACTACGGCGGATTACGGTCAGGACATGGGGGTCAATACCTTTGAAACGATGATTCAGGCTCTCAATGCCGTGCAGGTCGTCTATCAGGGAAGCGCCTCCAATCCGGCGGTTGCTCTTGCGTTCCGTTCTGATTTCATGCCGACCAGCGGCACCGTCACGGTTCGCGGTACGGTTGTCATGCTTCTGGATGTTTCCGGCAGCATGACCGCGTCCCGCATGGAAACCTTGAAAGACAATGCAATCGGTTTTGTCGAAATGCTGTCGGAATTCGCGGATTTGAATGTTTTGCTTGTGCCCTTCAGCGGTTTTGCCGTTACTCCGGGCAATTACAACGCCGCGCTTGTTTCGGACCCCGGTTTCGAGCCTTGTAAGGAATTCGTAAAGGCTTCTCAGGTCGAGGAACTGAGCAATACGGTTCTTTCCCTTCAGGCCTCAGGCAATACGAATCTGGGCGACGGGTTTCGCTACGCCTTCGTGAAGCTCCGTGAAGCTGAGTTTCAGGGCCAGATTGGCAACGATCCCATTTTCATCGTTGTTCTCACGGACGGCGCCGTGAATTGCTACACCGCTCCGAAATCCGATGTGAATGCTTTTTATTATCCCGCCAATCTCGAGGATCATGTCTTCGCCGGGGATGCGAACTATTCCCGGACAATCGCTTCCAAGTCTGTCACGGCAAAAGGACGGCAGTATATGTCCTACTGGGCTGAAGCAATCATCGATGAATTCACCTGGACCGCCCGGGGCAATGAGATCGACAGCCGTCTTTGGACCGTTTGTGCTTCCATGTACAGCGGAATGAGCACCGCGGATAAGAATGCGCTTCGGGATGCGGGCTTTGTGGTGTCCGACGTGGATCTGACCGATCCGGACGTGTTCCGGGAATTTTTCCTTAGTATCATCAATCAAATTAAAAACGTCATGTGGGCGTACGAGGGACCGAAAACGTAATGATGAAACAAAGAAAGGGCATGTCCCTGGTCGAGGTCGTGATTGCCTTCGCGCTGGTGAGCATTCTGATCGTCATGGTCTCCGGTGCTGTCACCTCGACCTATCAGACCTCTTACAAGCTCCAGCAGCTGCCGACCGTCTATTACGCCGGCCAGCAGGCTGTCGAAAATGAGCTTGCCGAGTTAGACGCTCTGCTCGAGGAAAAATATATTATCGAGAAGACGATCGCGACTCAGACTCAACCGGATCAGGATCTCATCAACCGGCTTGCCGCAATCAATGCCGAGCTGGTTGGCCCTGTCGGCGGAGAGCAGGGCAACAGAGCCCGTGAGCATTACACCACCGAGATTTTCGGCAAGACGGTCAATGTGTACCGCTTCGAACTCGATGAGGAGATCGAGGGCGTCGGTACCGTACACTTCTATGCCGGCACCGCGAGCGGTGTCCGTTATGAGCGTCCGGTTCCGCTGATCGATTATGTGACGGTTTCGGATATGCAGGGCGGAGCCCCGGTTTACGTGCTTTACGACGCGACCGGCACGACGCTTTGGTGCACGCCGACCTACATCGATGACGCGAATCTGGATTACCGTGCCATGAACGAGGACCAGGAACTGGACCATTATCTTTGGTATACCTCCCCGGCCTATCCGGATCCTGCTGTGGCCGCAGATATGGATGAGGTGCAGCTTAAGGAGATCGTGGATTCGCGGAAACTCCATTGTGTCTATTTTTCGGATTCTGAACACCCGGTGACCGGATCGATAGGTTCTGATGACAGCATCATTTCGGAAACCATGGCTGTTTTCCCTTCTAATTTCGACGGTGTCTATGAAACCGTAAAACGTGTTTCGTCATACACTGTGACGGCGGATGATCTGGGCAAGTTCATCTGCTGCACGGTCACCCCCCAGTCCGTCAATGACGCGATGGGTAAGGCCGTCGTCAGCAATCTGGTCTATCTGAGCGCGCTGCCGGTACTGACGAAAGCGGACGGAACGACGAAGTACCGGGCGGTCATCGATCCTTCTCTGGTCTGGGCAGCTGAATCGGAGAATCATCTTCTAAATACTTCTTCTCTGCAGAGTTGGCTGGGGACCAGTTACTTTTCCGTGCATAATTCCTCGCATGTGGTCCTCCATCAGGAGGGCTCGCGGATTTCGTCGAATTTCGACTACAAGTCCAGATTCTACCGGGTCGACTGCAGCAATGTCCAAGCCAACATCAAGCCGAACGCAAATGACTACATTTTCATGGTCGTTCGGGATAAGCTTGCGGCGAGATATTCCAGTTCGAATAGTCCCAGGGGAAGCCAGGGTTATATTACGAACTTCACCGGAGATGGCATTCTGTATGATACAGGATATCGGGGAACCGGTGAACCGTACTCGGAAAGTGGATTTTCACCCTGGTACCTGGTTTACAAACATTGTACCCAGACTCCGAACGGAAACGGAAACGGAAATAACTATAAACTTTCTTCCGGGACGGGGCAAGAACAGTTCGATTTAGCCGAGCTGATCATCGTGAACAATCCGACAGAGACTGAAATAGATGAAATTATCCAGTACCTGGCAGATAAGTACGAACTCAGATAACCGGGTACCCGATAAATAAGTACGAACTCAGGAGATAATCAAGATCAAAAAACATGCTGAGTGAATCAGCTGCAAGGAGGATCTAATGGCGTTAAGTCTGTTCGCTAAAATGAGCGCGGCAAAGGCCGAAAGTTCCGTGAGCTTCCGCACGAAGACCGCGGGTAAGCCGGTGTTTGCCTTCGACTTCGGAGAGTATTCCATCAAGGTGGCGTTATTGAAGCTTCGCCGCGGCGAGGTGGAGATCCGGAACCTGTTCACGGTCGAGAACAAGGAGAATCTTGCGAAGCTCGACAATCAGAACGCGAAGAACTGGCGTGCGCTTCTGCAGCGTGCCTTTTCCGTGCGAAGCATCATTCCCGATGATCATATCGCCGTCTGCACCTTCGGCGGAAAGTATTACATCCACCGTCAGATCGAGATTCCCTACGTCGAGAACGCGGCTGACCGCAACGGCGTCGTAGCCTCCGAAATGAGCCAGCTTCTGGCCCTGGACGTGAACGCCTACGTGTTCCAGCATGAGCTGCTCTCCGTGAACGAGGAAAAGGAAGACGGAAAAACCTGCACGGTATGGGCCATCGCGATGCCCAAAGAGCTGTGCAACGCGGTCTTCGACCTGCTGAGAGGTCTGAAGATGAAGCCCATGGTCATGGATGTCCACGCGAACGGAATGAAGCGTCTTCTGAATGCTGACGATTCGCTCCGCAAGGAGACCCGCGGCTGGACGGTTGCCTGCATCGATTACGGCATGACCCACACCGACCTGCTGTTCTTCAATGACGGCACCTTCGTCAACGAAACCGTGCTGGATTTGGGCGACACCCAGCTTGTCCAGGCGGCCCGCGGCGCGGCCGGTACCCGTATCACCGATCCGACCAACGCTAACAAGATCGTCGTGCCGCCTCAGGATATCTGCAATCTTCTGAACCGCACGCATACGACGGCGGAGGAGCGCGCCTTTGCCCAGGCCGTGAAGGACTGGCTGTCCAAGATCAATACCGCGATCACCCGTTTCAACTTCGATCATGCCAACGATCCTGTCCGTGAGATCCTCCTTTACGGCGGCAGCCCCCAGAACTTCTGGCTGGCGCAGTATGTGGAGAGCGTTGTGGGTATCCCGACCAAGCTGATTACTGACACCTCGCTGTACAACACCGAAAACGTGGCAGGCGATGAGGATATGGATATCTCCGCGTACCTGAACGTGCTGAATCTTTCTTTGATGGATTGAGGAGGAACGCATGAATTATTTCAACTTTTTTGAAGGCGCACAGGAAGAGAAGAAGGCGCTGAACATTCCGATGATCTGCGGCTGTCTGGCGGCCATCGTTTTTCTGGTGCTGGGCGGCATGTATCTGATGGAGAAGGAAAAGAATCTGGCGGCTCAGCAGGATCTTCAGTATCTGCTGTCTATTTCGACCGACCAGGATTTCAAGAAGCAGCTTTCGCAGGTCTCTTCTCTGAACAAGCTTGTGACAAATGCCGAGAACGATCTCGCGATGCTCGGTACGGCCGAGTGGCTGGTCGGGAACCGGACCACCGTCAGTGCGGATGTCATTACGCAGATCATGACCTGCTTCGGTACACGAGCGCGTGTGACTGCCTTCAATATCTCGAATCGGAGCGTGTCCCTCGAGGGAGTTGCCATGACCATGGCCGATGTGATTGCCGTAGAATCGGCGCTCGTCGCGAACTCCGACTATTTCCGAAATGTTTTCGTGAGTTCTGTCAAACATGACGGCCGGAACGGTGAGAACTCCGTTTCCTTCAGCATGACCTTTACTCTGAAGGAGGTGCAGGGACAATGAAGAAAAAATCCAATTCCACTGAAACGCTCATTCTGGTCATTCTTATCCTGGCTCTTGGCGCTTATGCGGCCATTACCTATCTCATCAAGCCGCTGAAGACTGCGAATGCGGATCTCGAGGCTCAGATTGCGGATGCGGAAGGAATCCTTCTGAAAAATTATGGTACGACCACTTCGTATCCGACGCAGGCTGAAAGACTGGGTGTCGTGGCGGAAGCGATCGAGGGCTGGGACGGCGTTTTCTATTCAGCTCTTAACGAGGAATATCTGATCGACCATATCCGGAAGAACCTTTCGGACAACAAGCTCGTCCTGATTTCGCTTACGGCGAAAACCAACCAGGCCAAGCTGGCCACTCAGCTTAAGGAAACCGGCAACATGTCGGCCGCCTATGCTTCCCTGATTCCGGAAGGCAGTACAGAAGCGGTTCTGACTGAGAGCGCCTTCAAGAAGGCTTTCGATGCCATGAAGGGTGATTCCAGCCGCCTGAACTCTGAGATCAAGACGACCTCGATGACCCTGAGCGGATCCGGCAGCTACACGGATCTGCTTCGCTTCCTGACGAGCATCAAGCAAACCGGCAAGACCATCATTATCGACAGCCTTTCCGTCGAACTGCCTGAGAGCATAACCATTCCCACCGGCTCGAAAGCAAAAGAAGCGGTCCGGGACAATCCCAACTGCACTTTCACGGTTTCGCTCGTTTTCGTGGATATCCCCGCGGCGAACACCTACGCGGAGAAGTATACGGCTGAGCCGCTTGTGCCCTATGCATTCCCCTATGCGAACATTACGAACCACACCTACCGCACTACCCCGTCCGGTCTGGCCGGACTGCTCGGGAATCTGTTCAAATAAAACCGGGAGGAAAACAACATGTTTGACATGATTGATGTAGTCAAAATACTTGCCTGCGGTGTCGTTTATTTCCTGGTTGTTTATCTGGTCATGATCCGCCGCGAATCCCAGCCGATCGTTCCCTGGGCCGTCTGCATTTCCGCTCAGGTGCTGTGCGCCGTTTTCTACGAGAGAATGAAGCTTTTCTTCAACGGAATCTTCTCGCAGATGGGCATCGGCAATGAGAACCTCGGCATGGTGGTCGCGTCCGCCATCCTGTTCTTCGGTAATATGATCCTGGTCTTCATCATGTTCGGCGTTTTCATGAGCAAGAAAAAGACAGAGGCCAACGATATCGCGAAGCGTCAGGAAGAGTTCCGTGTGTCGCCCATCAACATTCTCTCGACCCCGGCCGCCGATGGACAGACCGCGAAGAGTGAGGTCAAGACGGACATCACGCTCGATTTCATCAAGAAGATGATCGCGGACGGACGTACTGAAGAAGCAAAGAAATATCTGAAGATGCTTGCTTATTACGGCAAGGACGAACAGGCGAAGCTCGAGGCGTCCGCGCTGCTGGCAAATCTGACGAGAACGGAGGCTCAGGCCTGATATGAAGAAATTTACGATTACTAGCGCCACCTGCCACGTGCCCGTGGTCAACATGGAGACCGGCCGCGTTCTGGCCCGTTCCTTTACTCCCTGCTTCGACCGGGAGAGAATGGAGCTGATCGCTCTCGACCTGCTGCAGGACAATGGAGAGCATTTCGCGATCCCCTACAACTGCATCCTGTTTATCAACGACATCTGCACGATGGTCAAGCTGCCGGACGCGTCCTACCGCCTGCCCGTCGAGACCAGCTGCAAGCTGATCGGGACGCCCCTGACCGCCAAGGTCGGCTCCCTGGCGCTCTTCAATTTCGGCACCATCGAGGGCGCTGACATCGAAGAGGACGGCAAGGTTCAGTCCCTGACGCTGAAGGACGGTCATACCTTTATGATCCCCCGCGAGGATTCTCCCGAGAAGGCCATGGTCAACAACGCCCTGGCTTCCGACGCGTTCAACCTGATGAACGAGTCTCTGCGGGTCTCTCCCACCGCGGCTCCCGCGGCCTTCAATCCGGCTGCCTTCGCGCAGCCCGCGGCTCCCGCACAGCCCGCGGCGACTGCCAATGACCCCGGCTCCTTCTTCGACATGGCTTCTGCCTTTGCCGCGGCTTCTGCATTTTCCGCGGCTTCCGCTCAGCCCGCGGCTCCGGTCCAGCAGCCTGCCGCTCCGGTCTTTACCGCTCCGGTCCAGCAGCCCGCCCAGCCCGCGGCTCCTTCCTACAACGTGGTGACCAACTACACTCAGCCCGCGGCGCCCGCGCAGCCTGTCTTTACGCAGCCCGCACCTCAGCCCGCCGCGCAGCCTCAGGATTTCGCCGCGATGTTCCAGCAGTTCGCGGCGGCGCAGTCCGCGGCCCCCGCACAGCCCGCTTTCGCGCAGCCTGCCATGCAGCCCGCGCCGGCACCTGCTCCCGCTCCTACTCCTACCCTGGCCCCTGCGGCTCCCGCGGACGATTTCGATTTCGGGATCCTGAAGCCCACCATTCCTCAGGCGGACGAGCCCGATCTTTTCTTCAAGGAGGAGAAGGCTCCGGCTGAGCAGAGCGCGACACTTACCGTCCCTTTTGGTTCTGAGGAGAAGCCTGTGGCTAAGGATGTCAGAAAAACTGACTCCAAAGCTGTCTCCGTTGCTGTTCGCCACGACAGATCTGTTGCGACTAAGAAAAAGAAGAAGTCGCCTCTCGCGGTGTTCATTCCGCCGGTCATTGCGATGTTCATTTTCCTGATCGTCTATCAGATTCTGGACAAGCTCGTCTGGTGATTTCCCGGAGCGTAACTTTATGACCCTGATATTACCAAGCCTGTGGTTTTTCCTGCTGGGAGCCGCCATGGGCAGTTTCTACAACGTCCTGATCGACCGGCTTCCGGAAGGAAGGGACGTCATCCGCGTGCGGAGCAGCTGCTCGTCCTGCGGGACGAAGCTTAAGATCTGGGATTTGATTCCCATCTTCAGCTTCCTCTTTCTGGGCGGGCGCTGCCGCTACTGCAAGGCGAAGCTTTCTCCCTGGTATCTGATCAGTGAGCTGACGGTGGGCACCCTGTTCGTGGGCGCGTTCCACCTGTTCGCTCAGAACGGGAACGTTCTCAGCCTGATCGCCTTCCTGGTCCTTTGGTCGCTGCTTTTCATCGTGGCTGTGATGGACTGGGAAACCGGCATGATCATGGACCTGTTCTCGCTCCTGATCGCCGTGAGCGGCCTCGTTTTCAGCCTGCTGGCCCGCAGGAGCATCTGGCAGATTCTGCTGGGCGCCGCGGCCGGCTTCGCGCTCTACGGCCTGGTCTACGTGATTGCGCGTTGGGTCTTCAAACGGGAGGGTCTCGGCTTCGGCGACGTGCTGCTGCTCGGCGCAATCGGCTTCTGGCTTCCCTGGGATCAGATGATCGTCACTGCGTTCCTGACGGCGTACGTTTCCATCATCTTTATCGTCATCCTGGCGATCCGGGATAAGAAAGTCGGTATGAAAACCGAAATGCCCCTCGGTCCGTCCATTTGTCTTGCAACATTTTTGATGAATATCTTCGGTGAGAGGATAATGACGTTTTTGTTAAGGATCCTCTTCGCCTGAGCGAAGGAGGATCCTTTTTATGTGTCCTGAAGACCTTTCCGCGGAGGAGCTCAGCTTTCTCCAAGCGATCGCAAGCAGTCTCGACATGGAATACGTCGATCTGGACGATGTCGAGTTCGAGACCGCGGCCCTGAAGCTGGTCAACGAGAAACTGGCCCGTCTGCACAAGATTATCCCGGTCAGCGCGAATGAAAACGGCGTCGTGATCGCGATCTCCGACCCGTCCGACCTGAGCGTCCTCGATGACGTCAAGATCATCACCGGCCGCCGCGTGATCCCGGTCCTGGCCACGCCCACCGCGGTCCAGGAGAAGATCGACCTCTACTACCGCAGCACCGAGGACACCGAGCAGGCCATCGAGGACTTCCAGGCCTCGGACGACACGACGGAGGAGGAAGAGGGCGTCTCGGCCGACGTCGACAGCGCGCCTATCGTCCGAATCGTCAACAGTATCCTGACCGAGGCCGTCAAGGCGAAGGCCAGTGATATCCACATCGAGCCCTTCGAGGCGTTCATCCGCGTCCGCGTCCGTATCGACGGCGATCTGAAGGAGATCATGCAGCTGCCGCGCAACACCCTGTCCGGCATCGTGACCCGTATCAAGATCATGTCCGACCTGAACATCGCCGAGACCAAGCGTCCTCAGGACGGCCGTGTCCGGCTGCGTTCCGGCGACCAGGTCGTCGATATGCGTATCTCCCTGCTTCCCACCGTTTTCGGCGAGAAGTGCGTTATCCGTCTTCTGAACAACAATACCGGCATCCTGGACCGTTCCCAGTTGGGTCTTTCCCCCTACAACGCCGAAAAGATCGATCAGCTGATGCACATTTCCGAGGGCATCGTCCTGGTCACCGGTCCTACCGGTAGCGGTAAAACGACCACGCTTTACTCCCTGCTGAAGGACCTGAACGTCATCAACAAGAACATCATCACCCTGGAGGACCCCGTCGAGGTCCAGATGTTCGGCATCAACCAGGTGCAGGTGAACGCGAAGATAGGCATGACCTTCGCCAGCGGCCTCCGCTCCATTCTGCGACAGGACCCTGACATCATCATGCTTGGTGAGATCCGAGACGAGGAGACCGCCGAGATCGCCATCCGTTCCGCTGTTACCGGTCATATCGTGCTTTCCACCCTTCATACCAACGACACGGCGAGCTCTGTCACGCGTCTGATCGACATGGGCATCCAGAAGTACATGGTGACCAGCGCCGTCGCCGGCATCGTGGCTCAGCGTCTTGTGAAGAAGATCTGCCCACGCTGCGCGAAGCCCGTTCCCGCGACCGAGTACGAGTGCATGGCCCTGGGCGTCGAGTCCGCCACGCTGATGCGCGGTGAGGGCTGCCCCTTCTGCAACGGCACCGGCTTCAAGGGCCGCTACGCGATCCACGAGGTTCTGGTCCTGACGCCCGAGATCAAGAGCATGATCAACCACGGCTGCACCGCCGACGAACTGAAGCAGAAGGCCTGCGAGAACGGCATGCAGACCCTGGCCGACTCCGCCCGCGCCCTCGTTCTGCAGGGCATCACCTCCGTCTCCGAGATGGAGCGCGCGACCTTCGTGCTGCAGTAAGCGGCCGTGTGGAGAACGGTTCCGCAGTGCTTTGATATTGCCAACGGCTCCGCAGCGCTCTTTGATGATAATCAAGATTTGCGAATGCCGAAACGGCTCCGCCTTTCTGCCTGAGTGATTCAGGCGGGACGCGGAGCCGTTTTTGTGCTTTATAAAACCTGCCAGACGGCTGCGCTATTCGGCGGTTAAGTGCGCCCCCGACGGTTAACTGCGCCCCGACGGATAACTGCGCCTCCGACGGATAACTGCGCCTCCGACGGATGATAGGTGGAGACTTGTCATTTTGACGTAAAAAAACCACATTTTCGGGCATGATATAGGTGGAAAACGATTTTTGGGGCGCAAAACACTCAAATTGAAGAAAAATATTGGTGGAATCGGTTTTCAAAATGATTTTCCACTCAACTGCTTTTTGAATTTGTGGTTTTTTTACCGTTTTTTGGGAAAGTCCACCTATCGGTCACTCCGGAGCATGAGTCTCCGGCAGATAACAGGCAGAGCAATGTCATTTTGCGGGCATGATCTACCGCTTCAACAGCCTGCCGCCGCGACGGGTGTGATCGGGACGCCTGGGGGCGGAGGTCACACCGGCCCATCCACGCGCCTTGCTCCACGGCCCATCCC
>JAZQNF010000119.1:0-2742 GCA_045627225.1 Bianqueaceae bacterium | reverse complement strand
CGAGGCTGAGGACCGTTACGGCTCCGATAAGCCCGACCTTCGCTTCGGCATGGAGATCAGCGATATTTCCGGGCTTGTCCGCAGCTGCGGCTTCTCCGTTTTCGAAGATACTGTCGCCAACGGCGGCGTGGTCCGTGCGATTGTGGCGCCCGGCTGCGCCTCTATGCCCCGTAAGCAGATCGATTCCCTGACCGATGTCGCCAAGCTCTATAAGGCAAAGGGTCTCGCCTACATCGCCGTCGGCGAGGACGGCACGGTCAAGAGCCCCATCGCCAAGTTCTTCACCGAGGAAAAGCTGGCGGAGATCATCCGCTTCATGGGCGCTTCCAAGGGCGACATGATCCTGATCGTTGCCGATAAGCTCTCTACCGCCCGCAATGCGCTCGGACAGGTCCGTCTTGAGATGGGCCGCCGGCTCAACCTTATGGATCCCGACAAGCATGAGTTCCTTTGGGTCACCGAGTTCCCGATGTTCGAGTACAGCGAAGAGGAAGGCCGCTTCCTGGCCATGCATCATCCCTTCACGATGCCCTTTGAAGAAGACATACCCTATCTGGAGAGCGATCCCGGCCGCGTCCGCGCCAAGGCCTACGATATCGTCCTGAACGGTGTTGAGCTGGGCGGCGGTTCCATCCGTATCCATCGCGGCGATGTGCAGGAGACCGTCTTCCGTGCCCTCGGCTTCACGATGGAGGAGGCGAGACAGCGCTTCGGTTTCTTCCTGGATGCATTTTCCTACGGTGCACCCCCTCATGGCGGCATGGCCTTCGGCCTTGACCGCATGATCATGCTCATGTCCAATTCCGAGAGCATCCGCGACGTCATCGCCTTCCCGAAGGTCAAGGACGCCTCCGACCTGATGAGCGAGGCTCCTTCTTCCGTCGATGACAAGCAGATGAAGGAACTGAGCCTGAAGTGGGATATCAGCGAATAAAATGACAAAGCCCTTTCCGGTCCGGAGAGGGCTTTTTTCGGAGGATCACGATGAAGCATTTCAAGATGAACGACAATCTTACCTATGTGCCCGATCCGCATGTGGAGAAGAACAGCTTTCTGAGTCAGGAGCCTTCTGCGGAGCCGCTGCCGAAGTACCGGGACATCAAGGGAGAGCTTCCCGTTCCGCTATGGGAGGGCCATGAGGATACGGTCGCAGCGTACGATTATGCCTGGAGGATCGCCTTCGGCAATCTGAGAAAGGCCAGAAAATCGGCAGGCTTCGTGTCCGATTTTATCGATACGGCCTTCAACGGCTATCTGTTCATGTGGGATTCGTCCTTTATCGTGATGTTCGGCAAGTATGCCAGCCGGATTTTCGATTTTCAGCGCACGCTGGACAATTTTTACTCCCATCAGCATATCGACGGCTTCATCTGCCGGGAGATCTGCGAGACGCAGATGGGCGAGCAGTTTACGCGCGACGATCCCTGCTCGACCGGCCCCAATATCCTTCCCTGGGCCGAGTGGGAATATTTCAGATCGACCGGCGACCGGGAGAGGCTTTCGAGGGTCTTCGATCCGCTGCTGGCGTATCACAACTGGCTCAGACTGCATCGCAGCTGGCCGGACGGTACCTACTGGTCGACCGGCTGGGGCTGCGGCATGGACAATCAGCCCCGCCTGCAGTCTGACTATAATGTCAGCCATCATCACGGCTTCATGAGCTGGATCGATACCTGCGCGCAGCAGTATCTGTCCGGGACCGTTCTCATCGAAATGGCCCGTATCCTCGGTCGCGAGGACGAGGTCGGCTGGCTGGAAAAGGAGCATAGCTTCCTTAAGCATGTCATCAATGAGCAGATGTGGGACGATGACAAAAAGTTCTATTTCGACCGCTTCCGCGACGGCTCCCTGTCGGATGTCAAGACCGTCGGCGCCTATTGGACGCTTCTCGCCGGTCTCGTCCCCGAGGAGCGGCGAGATGCGTTTGTGGCCCATCTGGACAACGAGAAGGAGTTCAAGCGCCCGAACCGCGTGCCGACGCTTTCCGCCGATCATCCCCTGTACAGCGCGGAGGGCTCCTACTGGCGCGGCAGCATCTGGGCTCCCACCAACTATATGGTGCTCTGCGGTCTCCACGAATACGGCTATGATGAGCTGGCTCATGAGATCGCGTTAAGCTGCGTCGATCATGTCTCCCGGGTTTTCCGGGAAACGGGGACGCTTTTTGAGAACTATGCGCCTGAAAAAGCCTCCAAGGGCAACTGCGCCAAGGACAAATTCGTCGGCTGGAGCGGCCTTTTCCCGATCAGTATTCTTTTCGAATACGTCTTCGGGCTTCATCCCGATGCGAAGGAGCAGAAGCTCGTGTGGGACGTCCGTCTGACCGAGCGTCACGGAGTCCGTCAGTATCCTCTCGGTGATGCGGCGCTTTCTCTTCTGTGTGAGGCGCGCGAGAGCGAGGAAGAGGAGCCCGTGATCCGGGCCTCCTCCGACCGACCGGTCACGCTGAAGGTCCGCTGGAGGGGCGGCGAAAAGCTGATTTCTCTTTAACGGCAGGAAGAAAACGGGTTGACAAATCAGCCCGTTTTCTTTATTATTTTACTGATATCACTCCGTGAAAGGAAAATACAAAATGGATAATAAAACGAAAGGCGCCGCCCGCTGGAGCGCAAAGCATCCCGGCTGGCAGGCGACCCGTGCGGAGCACAGCACCTATAACCTGTTCTGGCTCGGACAGAACCTGCTGTGGGGCTTTGCCGGCATGGTAGCTACCTTCCTGACCGACCTCGGCATCGATGCCGT
>JAZQNF010000118.1:0-24173 GCA_045627225.1 Bianqueaceae bacterium | reverse complement strand
AACACTTTTATGGTCATTTGGAAATTGAATCTTGTGGCAAATTAGGTCTATGCTCCGTTGAATATAAAGAAGATGTAGCCAAAAGAATTGATGAAATAAAGGATTTTTGTAATAGTATTATGAAATGACCAATCCCGGTTTGTCGGACAAAAGAATTACCCGCCGGAAGGAAAGATCAATTCCTTTTCGGCGGGTTTTACTTTGTCAAAAATATCCTTATGCGGCGATGGCATTCGGACATGAGTTTTTTATTACTTCCTGCGATCATCGCACCAGCCGCTTCAAGAAAGCCTCCAGAAGCCTGCTTCCGTCCGCCGTATCCTCGCGGGCGCAGGCGAAGCACATCCGTTCCGGATGGAACTGCACCGAAAAAACCGGCAGGCTCTCATGCTCCAAAGCCTCCACGACGCCGTCGGGGCTCATCGCCGTCCGGCGCAGACCGACGCCCGCCTGCTTCACAGCCTGATGATGGGTGCTGTTGGTCAGGAAGCACGGGCCGTACAGCCTCGACAGAAGGCTTCCCTCCTCGGCCAGGACCTCATGATGATTCGGCTCGCCGCCGAGCGGCGCGTGGGCTGCCTTCTCCGGGAGGTCCTGGATCAGCGTGCCGCCGAAGTACACATTGATGAGCTGATGACCTCTGCAGATGCCCATGACAGGCTTGCCCGCCTTGACGAAGGCATCGAGAAGAGCAAACTGAAGCTTATCGAGCTCCGGGCAGAGGCCGACGCTGCCGAGAAGCGGCTCGCCGTAGCCGGAGGGATCGAGGTCGCAGCCGCCGGGGAGCAGGAGGCCGTCAAAATCGCGGACATCGAAGGCATCGGCGGTCAGGAAGCCCTCGGGAGCCTCCCGGTCCGCTGCCGTCACAAAGACACAGGTAAGGGGAAGGCCCAAAGTCCCGGCCGTCTGCAGCAGGGCATCGCGGTAGCTTTCCGGGACCGCGAACGAGGGTATCGCAATTTTCAGCATGTTTTATCCTTTCTTCCGCGAAGTTCATCCGCGAAAATCCTTCGTGAAAAGAATGCCATCCGCGTCTGTCGGATGGCATTTTCTTTTACTCTTATTAATACAGCTTGAAAAAATTCTTGAGGCCGAGGACACAGAACAGCAGGTTCAGCACGATCAGGATCAGATACAGCCAGAACACGACACCGCCCGTACGCAGAGCGTTCAGATAGCCGGAAAAGGCCAGGCGGGGGGAGATGGCGAGGTCGCTGAAAAAATCGCTGACCCGGGCTTTTACGATCTTGAAGGGCTTTTTGAGTCCGCCCGAAATGGCAAAGCCAAGGGCGATCAAAAAGCCGATCCCGCCGGCGAAGGCCATGCACTGAGCCTTCTGCATCAGCAGAGAGTCATGTGACCATTCGGAGAAAACCCAGCGCAGGATCACATACAAAAGCGCCGGTGTGACGACCATCGTCATGCAGACGAACCAGCAGCCGTCATAAGGCGAGGTCTCACGGTGAAGCCCCCCCGCGATCACGCTGCGGCGTTCAGGATCAAAGCCCATGTCCGCTCCTCTCTTACATCATGCCCATGCCGCCGGCGCCGCCCGCAGGCATCGCAGGCTCGGGCGCGGGCTTGTCGGCTACCACAGCCTCGGTGGTCAGGAAGGTAGAGGCTACGCTGTTCGCGTTCTGGAGCGCGGTGCGGGTTACCTTGGCGGGATCGATGATGCCGGCCTCGATCATGTCGACATACTTCTCGCCCAGCGCGTCAAAGCCGGTGCCCTTCTTGGACTTGAGCAGGTGGTTGATGATGACGGAGCCCTCCAGTCCGGCGTTCGCGGCGATCTGGCGCAGGGGCGCCTCGAGGGCCTTGACAATGATGCCGGCGCCGGTCTTTTCGTCACCGCTCAGCGTATCGGCAAAGGCCTTGGTCGCCTTGATGGCGTGGATGTAGGCGCTGCCGCCGCCGCAGACGATGCCCTCCTCGACCGCGGCACGCGTGGCCGCCAGAGCATCCTCCATGCGCATTTTCTTTTCTTTCATTTCGGTCTCGGTCGCGGCACCGATCTTGATGACCGCTACGCCGCCGGCCAGCTTGGCCAGACGCTCCTGAAGCTTTTCGCGGTCGAAATCGGAGGTGGTCGCCGCGATCTGGCCCTTGATCATCTCGATGCGGGAAGCAATGGCCTTCTTGTTGCCGGCGCCGTCGACGATCACGGTGTTATCCTTGGTGATCTTGACGGACTTGGCGCGGCCAAGCAGCTCGATGCTCGCCTCTTTCAGCTCCAGGCCGACCTCCTCGGAAATGACGCGGCCGCCGGTCAGCACGGCGATATCCTCCAGCATGGCCTTGCGGCGATCGCCGTAGCCGGGCGCCTTGACGGCGGCGACGTTCAGCGTACCGCGCAGCTTGTTGACGATCAGGTTGGTCAGCGCATCGCCCTCGACATCATCGGCGATGATGAGCAGACGGGCGCCGTTCTGAGCGATCTGCTCCAGCACGGGCAGGATCTCCTGAATGGCGGAGATCTTCTTATCGGTGATCAGGATATAAGGCGCATCCATGGCGACTTCCATCTTGTCCATATCGGTGCACATGTAGGCGGACAGATAGCCGCGGTCAAACTGCATGCCCTCGACCAGCTCAAGCTCGGTGTTCATCGTCTTGGATTCCTCCACGGTGATGACGCCGTCGTTCGTGACCTTTTCCATCGCCTCGGCGATCATCTTGCCGACCTCTTCGTCACCGGCGGAAATAGCCGCGACCTGAGCGATGTGGGCGGAGCTGGAGACGGGCGTAGCGATGCCCTTGATGGCCTCGACGGCCTTCTCGGTGGCGGCCTTCATGCCCTTGCGCAGGATGATGGCGTTGGCGCCGGCCGCGATATTCTTAAGGCCCTCATGGATCATGGCCTGAGCCAGGACCGTGGCCGTCGTGGTACCGTCACCGGCCACATCGTTGGTCTTGGTCGCTGCTTCCTTGACCAGCTGAGCGCCCATGTTTTCATAGTGATCCTCAAGCTGGATCTCCTTGGCGATGGTAACGCCGTCGTTGGTGATGAGGGGAGCACCAAACTGCTTATCCAGCACTACATTGCGGCCCTTGGGGCCAAGCGTGACCTTGACGGTATCGGCGACCGCATCAACGCCTCGAAGAAGCGCGGTGCGCGCATCGCTTCCGTACATGATATCCTTAGACATTTTGTATCTCCTTACGTAAATAGTTTATTCTACAATTGCCAGAATGTCGTTCTGCTTTACGATGATGAATTCCTCACCCTCCAGCTTGACCGTGGTGCCGGCATATTTGGAGTAGATGACCTTCTGGCCGACCTTGACCTCCATTTTGACTTCCTTGCCATCCACGATACCGCCGGGGCCGACCGCAAGCACTTCTGCTTCCTGGGGCTTTTCCTTCGCATCACCGGTCAGGACCAGGCCGCTTTTGGTCGTCTCAATGGCTTCCAGCTGCTTTACGACAACCTTATCTCCCAAAGGAACCAACTTCATAAATAAACCTCCTCACAAAGTACCATTTGATTCGTTTCGGTTGTTAGCACTCTTTGCACATGAGTGCTAACCGACCTTTGATTATTGTATCCGCAGTATAGCAGATTCGCAAGCAAAAAGAAAATGACGCGCGCCGAAATATCGCGCAGTTTCTCGTTTTTCCTTCTGTTTTCTTTGTTTTTCTTTTCTTTTCTCTTTTTTTGCCGGACAGCCACGGAATTGACGAAGGACACAGCCAGACTGTATAATATAGTATCAACAACGGGAGGAAAAGCTTATGGCGAGCGGCATCATCTGCGAGTATAATCCCTTTCACAACGGTCACCTTTATCAACTGCAGGAAACCAGACGCCGGACCGGCGATCAGGATATCGTCTGCATCATGAGCGGCAACTATGTCCAGCGGGGCGAACCGGCCATCGCGGACAAATGGGTACGCACACGCATGGCTCTTGCGGCCGGGGCCGATCTTGTCATCGAGCTGCCCACCGTCTACAGCACGGCCGGCGCGGCGCATTTCGCCCTCGGCTCGGTCAGTCTGGCCGAAAAGAGCGGCATCATCGACACGCTCTGCTTCGGCACCGAGCACCAGGCCCTCGATATCCTGGAGCCCGCTGCCCGCGCGATGGTCCTGGAATCCGACCGCTACGAGGCCCTGCTTTCCGACTATCTCGGCCAGTCTCTCAGCTTCGCCTCGGCGCGCGAAAAAGCGCTCGGGGCGCTTCTGCCGGATTATCCGCCCGAAAAGATCGAGGCGCTGACCGTGCCCAACGCGATCCTCGGGCTCGAGTATCTGCTGTGCCTCTTCCGCTCCGGCTCCCGGATCAAGCCTCTGATGCTTCCGCGTCAGGCGCGCGGCTATAAGGATCCGGACATCCATTCGCCCTTTGCCTCGGCGCTCGCGCTGCGCGAGCAGATCCGGCAGGGCCATGATATCACCGATCTTCTCCCCGAGGAAACGCAGAATCTTTGGGACGCCGCCGTTTCGCAGGGACTGGCGCCGGTGCTGCCGGATGCCTACTCCGCCGCGCTCAACTACATCCTGAGCCTGCACGATCCGGCCACGCTCTCGCAGGTCGCCGCCGTGGCAGAGGGCCTTGAGAACCGCATCCTGCGCGAGGCTGCCGATTATCCCGGTTGGGAGGAGCTGACCGCCCGCATCGCGACCAAGCGATATCCGACCGCGCGTCTGCGCCGCATCCTGCTGCACACGCTTCTGGGCATCAACGAGGATTATCGCCGAAGCGTCGGCTTTGAGGAAGGGCCCGGCTATATCCGCGTGCTGGGCTTCCGGAAAGAAAAGGAGGCGCTGCTCTCGCGCCTCACTCAGAACAGCCGGCTGCCGGTCGTTCTCTCCTATGCGCATCCGCCCGTGATGCCGGAGCCTGCCCTTGCGATGCTTCGCTCCGAAAGCCGCTTCACGGATATTTACGCAGGCGGTCTCTCCCGCCCCGATGCGCGAGGCCGCGGCTTCGAATACCGCGCGCCCCTCATCGTCGCCGACTGATCCGGGACAGGCCCCTGCTCCGCCTTAACAGCAAAAAACTCATGCCCCCTCAGGGACGGTCCTCCGTCTCCGGGATGGCATGAGTTTTATTTTGTCTTATTTTCTTCTCTTCAGCAGAAGGGCCAGGCAGAAGATCAGGGCCGCGATGAGCACGGCTGCCCCGCCCAGAAGAGCGATCTGTCCGCCGGTAAGACCGGTCGAGGAAGAGCCGTTCTCAGACTCCTCAGCCCCGGGCTGCGAGGTCTCGCTCTCCGTCAGACTCTCCTCGGGAGAAGCGCTCTCCGGCTCACTGTCCGGCTGAAGGCTGCTTTCAGGCTCGCTGTCCGCTTCGCTTTCCTCCGGGAAGCTGCCGTTGACGACGATCGGAATGACGCTGGAATAGCTGATGTTGCGCATCGGGTCATCCGGCTCTCCGTCGATGACGGCACAGAAGTAGACGCCGGTCTCCCGCGGCATATACTCGGAATCGGTGGCGCCCTCAATGGCATGGATGCCGCGAAGGGTGCCGTCGTCAGAGCGGTACCACTGGTAGAAGATGAAATCGCGGATCTCACTGACGTTGCCGGAGTTGCCGGAGGCCTGACAGAACACCGTCTCTCCTGCCTCGAGGACCAGCCCCGCGGGGACGGAGATCGTGGGATGCGTGTAGATCTTTTCCTCGGAGACCATGATGATGGCGTGAGCGGTCTCCAGCGGGCAGTCGGGCGTTTCGAAGCGGGCAAAGATCTCGGCGCCGTCAAGGCCGGGCCGGATGCCGCCCAGGAAATAGCTCATATCTATGGGACCGACGCCGAAGGGACCTGATTCCGGATCCACATACTTGGTCCATGGCTGGGAAAAGTCGACCGGGCTGATCTTGTACTCGACGCCCTCAAAGATCAGATACCAGTCGGGGTACAGCTCGATGCCCTCGGTATCGATCTCGACGCCGGCCTGATAACAGGCATCCTCGCCGGCGTTCCAGCGGTAATTCTGCGGATTTTCGGTCAGGATGGCGCCGAAATAGGGGGTATCGAAGGGACTGCCCTCAGGCTCGGAGCCGGTGACGGAAAAGCTGACGACATGGCCCTCGTAGCTGACGGTGATATCGTTCTTGCCGGCGCCCTCGACGACCATGGGGCTGACATCGACTCCGGCGCCGTCGTACATGTCGCGGAAGCCCTCGGAGCTCCAGACACGGACGGTGAGGCCGGTCAGATCCAGCGTTTCACCGATCTCGTAGCTGAGGCGGTTGGGCTTGGAGATCAGCTCAATGCCGACGATCTGCGGCTGCTGATATTCCTCCCGCACCTCGACGGAGATGACGCTTGAATAGCTGATATTGGCGTTCTCGCCCGGGTTTTCCACCATGCAGACGTAATAACGGGTACCTACATGGGAGGTATCGGGCTTATAGCTGCTCGTTTCAAAGCTGTTGCCGTGGGCGTCCTCGATCAGGCGGATCGATTCCAGCGTGCCGTCCGGGCTCTCGTACCAGGCATAGCGGAACTCGGGATCCAGCGGATCATAATGAGTCGCTTCGCAGTTCAGAATGACCTCGTCGCCCGGATAGCAGTAAACGCCCGCGGGAACGGCGATCTCGCGCGGAGGCTGGCGCATCCAGGCATCCCCGACCATGATGACGGCCTTGGGGCTGGTCACCGTGAGCGAGGGATCGGACGGATTGGTCACGACACAGTAAATGTGCGCGCCGGAGATCCCCTTCTGGATGCCGGGCAGCGTGACCGTGGGGCCGTTGACCGGGCTTTTGGAAAGATCCTCAAAATTGCAGAAGCCGATCCAGGGATAATCGAAGGAAAGATAGGTCAGGCTGTAGTCCTTGCCCTCATATTCCAGAAACCACTCGTAGTTATAGTACTCGCAGTATTCGTCCCCCCAGCAGAAGCAGGTATAGCTGGCATCGGTCCCGGCCTGCCAGCGGATGTTTTGGGGAGCGCAGACGATTTCCGGCATGCCGCTGTCAGCCGCCGAAGGGACAGACAGGACCGGAAAGACGATAAAGAGCGCCAGCACGGCCGCCAGGATCTTGCGGATATTTTTCTTGTTCAAGGTGTTCTCCTTTTTTAGCTGAGGCGGTCCAAAAGCCACAGAACAAGGCAGGAGCCGCCGACCGCGACCAGAATCTCGACCAAAAGGCCGTTGGGCTCGATACCGAAAAGGCTGGTGACCCAGCCGCCGACGACCGCGCCCGCGATTCCAAGCAAAAGATTCTTCCAGAAGTTTTTCTTGGGTTTTTTCATCAGCTTGGTGGCCAGAAGTCCGGCCAGAAAACCGACAAGGATGTAAGCAACAAAATTCATGATGAACCTCCTGAAAAATGGTTGAGTCTATTATACCATAAAACGGACAGGGCTGTCCACCCGTTTTAAAAAAGCGCCGGTCCCCGCAGAGCCGACGCTTTTATGATATTCATTCGATCAGTTTCCCATGTCCTGAACATACAGAACGCGGACCTCGTCCTCGGGCTTCTTATCACGGGCCTCGAAGAATTTGGGCGCGACCTGGGGGAACAGGGCATAGCTTAAGACATCCTCCATGCTCTTGGCCTTGTCGCCGATTTCGGCCTTGACCTTTTCGAGCTCAGGCTGGAGCAGATCGGCGGGACGGCAGGTGATCATTTCGGTGTCGCCGAGGGCCTTTTTCTGGACCTCTTTGTTGATCTCACCGGGCAGGGTGCCGTAATCACCGTGCAGGAGGCCCTTGGATTCCTTGGTGAACTGCTTGTAGCGCTCACCGAGGACGACGTTCAGTACGGCCTGCGTGCCGACGATCTGACTGGTGGGGGTGACCAGAGGAGGATAACCGAAGTCCTTGCGGACTCTGGGAACCTCGGCCAGTACCAGGTCGAGCTTGTCTTCCTGGCCCATTTCCTTCAGCTGCTTGATCATGTTGGAGAGCATGCCGCCGGGAACCTGGTAGATGAGGGTCTTGCCATCGGCGCGGAGGACCTTGGGATCCAGAATGCCGGCGTCCTGGAGGCGCTTCGCAACGCCGCGGAAATGGACCGCCACGTCGGCCAGCTTCTCAAGGTCGAGGCCGGTATCGCGCTCGGTGCCCTTCAGGGTGGCGACGATCGCCTCGGTGGACGGCTGGGAGGTGCCGTTGGCCATGGGAGACAGCGCGGTATCGATGATATCGACACCGGCCTGCGCGGCCATCAGATAAACCATGTCACCGGTACCGGTGGTGTTATGCGTATGCAGGTGCAGCGGGACGGAGAGCTCGCTCTTCAGACGCTTGACCAGGCTGTAGGCATCATAGGGAAGCAGCAGGTTCGCCATATCCTTGATGCAGATGGTGTCGGCGCCCATGTCCTGCAGCTGGCAGGCCAGGCGGACAAAATAGTCCTCGTTGTGGACGGGGCTCTGCGTGTAGCTGATGCAGCCCTCGACGTGGCCGCCGTAGAACTTGGTGTACTTCATGGCCGCTTCCAGATTGCGGGGGTCATTCAGTGCGTCGAAGATACGGACGACATCGATACCGTTCTCGATGGACTTCTTGCAGAATTCCTCGACAACGTCATCGGCGTAGTGCTTGTAGCCTAAGAGGTTCTGCGCACGCAGAAGCATCTGCAGGCGGGTCTTGGGCATGGCCTTGCGCAGGGTGCGCAGGCGCTCCCAGGGATCTTCATTCAGGAAACGCATGCAGCTGTCGAAGGTGGCGCCGCCCCAGCACTCCAGGGACCAGTAACCCATGTTGTCAAGGCGCTCGCACGCGGGCAGCATATCCTCAATGCTCATGCGGGTGGCCGCCTGAGACTGATGCGCGTCACGCAGAATGGTTTCGGTAATATATAAGGGATTGTTTGCCATAAGAGATTCCTCGATTCTATAATCAGCCGAACAGGGCCATCAGAACGCCGGCCGCGATGGCAGAGCCAATAACACCGGCCACATTGGGGCCCATGGCATGCATCAGCAGGAAGTTGCCGGGCTTGGCCTTCTGGCCCTCGGTGTTGGAAACACGGGCCGCCATGGGAACGGCGGAAACACCGGCGGAGCCGATCAGCGGGTTGATCTTCTTGCCCTCAGGCAGGAAGAGGTTCATGAACTTGGCCAGCAGCACGCCGCCCGCGGTACCGCAGCTGAAGGCGACGACGCCGAGCAGCAGAATACCGATCGTCTTCCAGCTCAGGAAGGTCGTAGCCGTGGCGGTGGCGCCGACGGAAACGCCCAGGAAGATGGTGACAATGTTCATCAGCTCGTTCTGCATGGTCTTGGAAAGACGCTCGGTAACACCGCTCTCCTTGACCAGGTTGCCCAGCATCAGGCAGCCGATGAGGGGCGCCGCGGAGGGAACCAGAAGCGCTACGAAGATCGTGACCACGATGGGGAAGATGATCTTCTCGGTCTTGGAGACGGGACGCAGCTGCTTCATTTCGATCTGTCGCTCCTTCTTGGTGGTCAGGACTTTCATGATAGGAGGCTGGATGACCGGAACGAGAGCCATATAGGAGTAAGCCGCGACGGCGATGGGCCCGAGCAGATGGGGTGCCAGGCGGCTCGTAACGAAGATAGCGGTAGGACCGTCGGCACCGCCGATGATGCCGATGGAGGCTGCCTCGGTGGGCAGGAACTCAAGGCCGGGGATGCCGAGCTTTCCGATCTCGATAGCGCCCCAGTAGGTCAGGAAAATACCCAGCTGCGCAGCGGCACCCAGCAGCAGGCTGATGGGGTTTGCGATCAGCGGAGCGAAATCGGTCATGGCGCCGACGCCCATGAAGATCAGGCAGGGATAGATGCCCAGCTTGACGCCCAGATAAAGGATATCGATCAGACCGACCGAGATGCTCTCACCGACGGTGACCGTGGCCAGCACCGTCTCGGAAACGCCGGCAGCTGTCATTTCGGCCAGGAACTCCTCGGTAACGGCCGCGCCGCCGAAAAGATCCCAATGGATGTGTCCGCCGGCAAAGAGGATCTCATGATACATTTCCGCGCCGGGCAGGTTGGTCAGCAGCATGCCGAACGCGATCGGCAGCAGAAGAAGCGGCTCGAACTGCTTTTTGATGGCAAGAAACATCAGAAAGAGCGAGAGCACGATCATAATCAGACTCAGCCAGTTCTCACTGATCAGAGAGAAACCGGTCTGACGGATGAAGTTCAGAATAGTTTCCATAGTTAATCTCCCAGATAGCGTCCGCAAAGGGACGTATAGTTGTCCGACAAATTAATTAAGCAAGCGTGCAGAGAACGTCGCCGGTCTTGACGGTATCACCGGCAGAGACGGATACGGAGGCGACGCGGCCGCCGGCGGGCGCCTGGATCTCGTTCTCCATCTTCATGGCTTCCAGAATGAAGAGGACATCACCGGCCTTGACGGTATCGCCGGCCTTGACGTTGACCTTCAGAATGTTGCCGGGCATGGGAGCGCTGACGGAGGAGGCACCGGCTGCGGCGGGAGCGGCAGCGGCCTTCTCTTCTTTTTTGACCTCGGCCTTGGGGGCGAAATCCTCGCCGTCCTTCAGTGCCTCGAGCGTGATTTCATAATCGGTTCCGTTAACATTAACGCGATATTTTTTCATGAGTGTAAACTTCCTTTCGACTTTTTATAAGATGGGTATAAAACAACGGGACAGACCCGGAAAGCTGTAGATCATTACAGACGACGGATGGAAACGATGCGGATCTTGGAAATATCGGTCCCCAGCTCTTCCGCGATGGCTGCCGAAACAGCGGCAACGAACTCCGGACGGTTGGGAATTTCCGCTTGCTCCTGCTGCTTCGTAACGGCGGCTTGCGTATTATCTTTCTGCTCCTTAGCGGTGCCTCGAAGAATGGCGCCCATCAGAGTGACCAGAAGGATAATGCAGATCAAGCCGAGGAATACGATTCCCAGACCCAGCAGAATGACCGTGGCCGGACCCGGAACAGCAGAATTCAAAGCTAAAGATACAAACATTTTCATAGCTAATCCTCCTAAAACCGATTCGATGGCATTTTACCATGATTATCGGATAGAATATCACTTTTCCCTGACGAAAGCAAGCAAAAGCGCCGAAAAAACGTAAAAACCGGCAGCCGAAACCGGGCTGCCGGTCTGATTTACCCTCTTTTGTCCAAGCAATTGCGATTCTGTATATTCATTTGCGCACCCTTTGCACAATGCCCCGTCCGATACCCGTCACGGAGGACACCAGCCGGATGCTGATGTGATCCTCAAAGCGAAGCTTCCGGATCAGCTCGTCGGTTTCCGGGCGGCTGAGCCTATGAAGACCGAGGGAGCCCTCCGGGCCGATCCGCTTTTTCAGAGCTGCCCGGGCCTCCTCCTCGCTCTTTCCGTATTTATCGGACATATGCTCGAGAAAGACCGGCCGGAGACCGTACGGGCTTTCCGGCTCCGCCGCCGAAAGCACGGTGCTTTCCTCCGTGCACAGACGCAGCCGCTCCTCCGGACAGAGCTTTCTGGCAGCGCTGCCGAAGGGATACGACGCCGCCGTCAGGCACAGTCCCAGACGGACCGGCTCGTTTTCGACATAGGAGATCACGCCCGGCAGCTCCCACAGCTCGATGGGCTCGCTCCGGTAGCGGTCGCGGAAAACCGACTGCCCGGCCGGGTGCAGCTTCTTATAGCGATGGGCAAAGCTGACCGTGATGCGGCGCATCAGGCTGGAGATGCCCTCGGGCCCCTCCCGGACGACCAGATGGGCATGATTGCCGAACACCGAAAAGGCAAACAGCTCCGCCCGGCAGACGGTCTTGTACTCCATCAGGCGGTCGATCAGCAGGAGCTTGTCCTCTCTTTTTTCAAAAATGCAGGCGCCGCGGCTGCCCTGCAGCACGATGTGGTACAGTCCGCTTTCCGAGCGGGCTCTGGCCTTTCTGGACATATAAAACAAAACCTCTCTTTCCCAGCTTTTCTTGTGTAAAAAGCTTAGCAAAGAGAGGTCGTTTTGAACAGAACGCTCCATGTTCGAAAACATCGGTTTTCTGACATGGCAGGTCAGAAAACTGCCGTGTCAGGCAAGTTCTCCGCTCTCCTCGGGCGCTTTCAGAAGCGCCGAGGCAAATTCGTACGCATCGAAGGGCAGCAGATCGCCGATGCCCTCGCCGACGCCGACAAACTTGACCGGCACCGGCAGCGTGTCCATCAGCGAAACGACGACGCCGCCCTTGGCCGTACCGTCCAGCTTGGTCAGCACCAGACCGGTGACGGGAGTGGCCGCCGAGAACAGCTCAGCCTGCGTTTTGGCATTGCCGCCCGTCGAGCCGTCCAGCACCAGAAGGACCTCGCGGTGCGCCTCGGGCAGCTCCCTGTCCAGGATGCGTCCGAGCTTGGCAAGCTCCTCCATCAGGTTCTTTTTGTTGTGCAGGCGGCCGGCCGTATCCACGAAGATGCAGTCGCAGCCCTTGGCACGGGCCGCCGCAAAGGCATCGTAGAGCACGGCGCCGGGATCGGAGCCCTCGGCGCGGCGGACGAATTCCGCCCCGGCGCGCTCGGCCCAGGTCTCCAGCTGATCGGCGGCTGCCGCACGGAAGGTATCGGCCGCTGCGATCAGGACCTTGTGCCCTCCGGCGATCGCCAGCGCAGCCAGCTTGCCCACGGTCGTGGTCTTGCCGGCGCCGTTGACGCCGATGACCATGACCACATTGATCTTCCCCTCCTGCAGGAGCGACGGATCTCCCTGCGAAAGAAGCTCCGCTACCAGATCCGCCAGGACCTCGCGGGCCTCCTCCGTTTCGGTGATGCCCCGGACGCGCACGGCGTTGCGGAGCTCATCGACGAGGCGGCAGGAGGTCTCCGCCCCCACATCCGCCAGGATCAGCTGCTCCTCGAGGCTTTCATAAAAGTCCTCATCCAGGACCGAGGCGCCGAACAGGGACGCAAGCCCCTTGCGGGTCCGGGACAGGCCTTTGGACAGATTGGAAAATAAAGACATTACAGTTCCCCTTCAAATCGGACAGAAATACATTTGGAGACGCCCTTCTCCTCCATCGTCACGCCGTACATCGCCGTAGCGGCCTCCATGGTGCCCTTACGGTGGGTGATGACGATGAACTGGGTCTTTTCACAGAGCTCGGTCAGATAATCGGCAAAGCGGCTGACATTGGCCTCGTCCAGCGCGGCCTCGATCTCGTCGAGGATGCAGAAGGGCGCGGGGTTGAGCTGCTGGATGGCAAAAAGAAGCGAGATGGCCGTGAGGGCGCGCTCGCCACCGGACAGAAGCATCATGTTCTGCAGGGTCTTGCCGGGAGGCTGGGCGACGATCTCGATGCCGGCCTCCAGCGAGTTTTCACCCTCGCTCAGCTGCAGCAGGGCATGCCCGCCGCCGAAGAGCTTCCGGAAGCTCTCCTCGAAAAGGATGCCGATCTGTTTGAAGCCCTCGTTGAACTGCTTTTCCATGCTGGTCTTCAGCTGGGCGATGAGCTCGCGCAGGCTTTCCTCGGTTTTGACGATATCGTCGCGCTGAGCGGAAAGCGTCTCGGTGCGTTCCTTGAGCGCCTGAAGCTCGGTGATGGCGTTGACATTGACGGGCCCCAGCTCGCGCAGCTTCTCCTTCAGCTCTCCGATGCGGCGCTTCATGGCCGCGGGAGAGCCAAGGTCCTGCTTCTCCAGACTGAGCGCCGCGTTGTAGGTAAGCTGATACTCCTCCCACATGCGGTCCTGCAGATCCTGCAGATCCTTCTGGGCGCGCGTCTTCTGGTTCTCCAGACGCAGCTGCTCCTTTTCAAGGGCCGCGATCTCGCTGACGCGGGCGCTGACCTCGTTCATGCTGGCTTCCCAGCGCTCGCGCTTCTCGTTCTGGGTGCGGTCCATTTCGGCGGTCTCGTCGCCGCGCTGCTCGATGAGGCCGGTCAGGGTCTCGATCTCGGCAGCAAGCTTCGAAAGGGCGGACAGATCATCCTCGCGGCCGCGTCGGGAGGCCTCGAGCTCGCCCATGAAGGCTTCGATCTGCGCAGCCATGCCCTCGGCACTGTCGCGCTCGCGCTCCATGGAGCGGATCAGATACAGGATCTCCTGCTCAAGGCCCTTTGCCTCGATGCGGAGGTTCATTTCTTCGGTGCGGGCGGTCTCGCCCTCGGCCTCAGAGGCCACGTAAGCGGCCTCGGCCTCACGGGCAGCCTCGGCGAGCTCCTGCTCGCCGGCCTCGGCTCGCGCAAGCTCATCGGCAAAGCCGGCCATCCAGGCCTCATGCTCCTCGCGGGTGCGGTTCTGGTCCTCGACGCTCCTGCGAGCCGCCTCGATCTGGCTTTCGATCTGAGCCCGGGCCGCCGTAAAGGCTGCCAGCTCATTTTTCAGACCCATCAGCTTCTCGCGGTCCCGGTCATAGGCCTGCGCCTTTTCATCAAGCTCGGCGTTTTTCGCCTGGCGCTCGGCGGAGAGACGGTCGGCTTCCCTGCGGATCGCCTCGACGGCCTGCTCCTGCTCTTTTTCGGTTTTCTTTAATTCCTCCAGCTCACCCTTGCGGGAAAGGATGCCTCCCCCCTTCTGGGTGCTGCCGCCGGTGACGGCGCCGCCGATGTTGAAGATATCTCCCTTAAGGGTCACGGCGCGCAGGTCCGCTCCGAAGCGGGCGGCCACGGCAGCGGCGCTGTCGAAATCCTCGGTGACGATGACGTTGCCCAAAAGGCGCGAGGTCAGCACCGTGTAGGCGCGGTCGCAGCTGATGAGCTCATCGGCAAAGCCGCGTACGCCCTCCATTTTCAGCACCTCGGCGCGTCTGTCAAAGCGCGCGCGGCCCTCGGCCCGGTCAAGGGGCATGAAGGTCGCACGGCCCTTCTGCTCACGGCGAAGGGTCTCGATCAGCGCCTTGGCCGTCTCGAGGTCATCGGTGACGATATTCTGAAGGGAGTTTCCGAGCGCGATCTCGACGGCCGTTCCGTATTCCTGCGGGACGCGGATCAGATCGGACAGGGTGCCGCGCACGGTCTTATACCGGGCCGGATCGGCCTTGACCAGGCTCATCACGGCCTTGACGCTGCCGGAGAAGCCCTCGTAATCCTTTTCCAGCTCCCGCAGCCACTTGACGCGGCTCACGGTCTCCTGCAGGGCGGACGCCGCCGCAGAAAGCTCCGTCTGACGTTCCCGGACGCTCGTACGGAGCTCCTGGATCTCATTGTTCAGGCGAGAGATATCGGCGCCCAGCGCTTCATAGGCGCGGGAAACCTCCGCGATCTCCTGCTGCTTTTTTTCTTCTTTATCGGAAAGGCCGGCGGCCTCCTGCGAAAGCTTTTCCTGCTGCTCCTCAATGGCCCGGCGCTGCGTACGGTCCAGCTCCAGCACCTCGCCGAAGCCGACCCCCTTGGCCCGAAGCGCAGCCAGGGCCGCACGGGCCTCCTCCAGCCGCCCGGCCGCCTCGGCGCTTTCGGCGCGCAGACGTTCCCTGGCCTCGCCCCTTGACTGCAGACGGGTCACAGACTCCGTATGCGAAGCCTCGGTCTCGGCCAGCTTGGCTTTTTTGGCCGCGACGCGCTCCTCCTCACGGCGGAGGGTCTCGGACAGAGCGGCCAGCGCCGCCTTGGTCTCCGCGATCTGGCGGGACAGACGGCTCTCCTCGCGCTCGAACTGCTCGCCGCGGGAGGAGATCAGGGCTTTCTGAGCCTCCTTCTGCTGCAGAGCGATTTCCAGCTCATGATGGTTTTCGTTCAGGCTGCGGTAGGCATCGGACGCCTCCTGCGCCTCCTGCTTGTACTGCTCGGACAGCTCTCTGGCCTTGGCGCCGCGCTCGCGGGCCTCCTCCAGCTGAGCGTTGAGCTCGTTCAGGTTCTTTTCGACGCGCTCGAACTGCTCGCGGTATTGCTTGAACTGGCCCAGAAAAGCCGTTACCTCGTAGCTTTTCAGTTCCTCCTTTAAGGACAGATAAACACCCGCCTTTTCGGCCTCGGCCGTCAGCGGCTCGAGACGGGCGGACAGCTCGTTCAGAATATCGCTGATGCGGCTTAAGGTCAGCTCTTCAGCCTCCAGCTTTCCTTCGGCCTCTTCCTTGCGGCTCTTGTACTTCGTGATGCCGACCGCCTCCTCGAAAATGGCGCGGCGGTCCTGAGGCTTGTTGGAGAGCAGGCGGTCGATCTGACCCTGCCCGATGATGCTGTAGCCCTCCTTGCCGATGCCGGTATCCATCAGAAGCTCCTGCACATCGCGCAGACGGCAGCGGCTCTCGTTGACGGAATACTCGCTCTCGCCGGAGCGGAAGACCTTGCGGCTGATGGAGACCTCGTCATAATCGACGGGGATCTTTCGGTCGGAGTTATCCAGCACCAGGGTGACCTGCGCGTAATTGACAGGGCGGCGGCGCTCCGTACCGGCAAAGATCACATCCTCCATTTTGGAGCCGCGCAGCATTTTGGCGCTCTGCTCGCCCAGTACCCAGCGGACCGCATCGGCGATATTGCTCTTGCCGCTGCCGTTGGGGCCGACGATGGCCGTTACGCCCGGATCGAATACGACGGAGACACGGTCCGGAAAGGACTTGAATCCGACAAGCTCAACTTTTTTCAGTTCCATAAAAACCTCGGCATCAGCGGTTTTGCAGGATGGTCAGCGCCTTGGCGGCCGCATCCTGTTCCGCTGCTTTTTTACTTTTTCCCTGACCGGAGCCAAGCACCTCACCCTTGTAGGAAAGCTCGACAAAAAAGAGGCGCTCGTGAGGCTGCCCCTCCTCGGCCGTAACGGTATAGCAGGGAAGCTCCTGCCCCGTCTGCTGGACATACTCCTGCAAAAGCGTTTTCGCGTCCTTGCTTCGCTCGCCGGGAAGGGAGGCCTCGTGAGCAAACACGGTCCGCTCGACCAGTCTCCGTGCCTCCTCGAGTCCGCCGTCCAGATAGACCGCTCCGAGGATGGCCTCGGTCACATCGCATAGGATCGAGCTGCGCTCCCGGCCGCCGGTCTTTTCTTCTCCGACGCTCAGGCGCAGAAAGCCTCCGTAGCCGTACAGACCGGCCACATAGGCCAGAGACGGCTCGCAGACCATACGGGCCCGGCGCTTTGTCAGCTCACCCTCGCTGAGGGAGCTGCTCCGATAGAGGTACTCGGAGCTTAAAAGCTCCAGCACCGCATCGCCGAGAAACTCCAGCCGCTCATAATCATAGCCGCAGCCGGTCTCTCCGCTGTAGGACGAATGGGTAAGCGCCTCGGTAAGCAGACACGGATCCGAAAAACGGTAGCCGATGATCTCCTCCAGGCGCGCAAGCTCCTCTTGCATCGTATGCCTCTCAGTACTGGTCCGTAATATAGCTCAGACAGTCACCGACGGTCTTGATCTGCTCGATATCGGTGGGATCGAGCTCGATGTCAAAATCGACCTCCATCGCCATCATGACCTGCATGACGCTGATCTGATCCATTTCAAGATCCTCGCGAAGAGACTGCTCCTCGTTGATATCCTCGGGATCGATATCCATTTCTTCGGCGATGATCTGCTTCAGTTTGTCAAATTCACTCATGGGACAACCTCTTTTTATGCGTTCAGACTGTTTTCGATTTCGGTGTTGATATCCGAGCAGGCGAAATCGCGCGCCTGCAGGATGGCATTGGCAAAGGCCGCCGCCTTGGAGTTTCCGTGCGCCTTGATGACCGCGCCCTTGACGCCGAGCAGCGGCGTACCGCCGACGGCCGAGGGATCCAGCTTGCCCTTTAAGGTCTTCATGACGGGCTTGAGCAGAAGTCCGCCGAGCTTACCGCGCAGCGAGCCGTAGATGCCGCCCTTCAGCAGCTTCACGATGTAGTCGGCCGTTCCCTCGATGCTTTTCAGCAGCACATTGCCGGCAAAGGCATCGGTGACGATGATGTCGGCCCGTCCGGACAGCGCCTCGCGCGCCTCGACATTGCCGATAAAGCGGATGCCCTCCAGAGCGGACAGCTCGTCAAAAAATTCCTTGGCCTGCGCGTTGCCCTTGCCGGGCTCGGTGCCGACATTGAGCAGACCGACGCTCGGGCTTTCCAGTCCGTAATACTTCTTCATATAGATGGTGCTCATGCGGGCGAACTGGTTCATCCAGAGGCTTTTGGCGTCCATGTTGGCGCCGACGTCCAGAAGCAGGGTCGGTGTATCGCCGGCGGGAAGCGCGACCGAAAGCACCGGACGCTGCACGCCCTTCAGACGTCCCGTAAACAGGGTGGCGGCAGAAAGCAGGGCCCCGGTATTGCCGGCGGAGACGAGGCCCATGACCTCGCCGCTTTTAACCATGCTGCAGCCCACGACCATGGACGAATCCCGCTTGTCGCGGACGGCCTCGGCGGGGTTATGCTCCTCGTTTTCGATGCGCTGCGTCGTATGGCGGACGGTCAGGCGCCCGGCAGGATAGTCCTGCCCCTTTAAGAGTGCACGGATCGTTTCCTCATCTCCGGTCAGGACGACCGAAAGCTCCTCATCGCGGCGAAGCGCCTCGAGCGCGCCCAGAACAGGGGCCTCGGGAGCGTGGTCGCCGCCCATAGCATCCACGGCAATTGTGATCATGCTTTTCTCCTTCTGAAATGAAAGTCCGGATTTCTTATTGTACACGCATTCCTTCGTTTTTTCAAGCCTTGCCTTGCGCGGCTTCCTCCCGCGCGCGGGCAAGATCGGCCCGGTAAGCGTACACGACGCTTAAAAAAGGCAGATAGGGCGAGGGCTCCGCGATGCGGTATCGCTCCTCGAAGGCCTCCAGGGGAATGCTCCGGCGGCCCTCCTTGTCATCGAAATAGCGGACAAGCGTATCGAGCGGAAGCAGATAGTACAGCCCTCTGGCCGAAAAATGCACGAGCAGAAAGGCCAGACCGCCCTGCCCGGCAAAGTTTTTCATAAACTCCACCTGATGCGGGTGGATGTTCGAGAAGGGCAGGAAGTTCTTGCCGGTCTCCTTGGCATCAAAGCAAAGCGCTGTCCCGTCCATCACGCCGATGTAGTCGACCGTACTTTTTTTGTCAAAATAAGCCTTGGTGATGATGCGCGTTCTCTGGTCCATCTCGACCGGCACCACAGGCGTCGGAATTTTCTGGATCAGCGCGATCTTCTCGCGCAGATAGCGCTCATTGGACATATTGATGGTCTCTTCAAACGCATTGCCGCGCAGCCCGCGGCTGTTCCAGTATCCCATGGCTTCAGCGGCTTCTCCTTGCTCTTCGGTAGGCGCGCTCGATGCGGCGCAGAAAAACCTTCATTTCGCAGCCGGAATCGATGACGCGGGTCGCGCGCTCGATGTATTCCTCATCGCTCCACTGGCTTGCGATGCGCGCGCGGGCCTCCTCCTCGGTCATGCCGCGGTTCTCCTTCAGACGGCGGAGCCTCTCCTCCTCCGGTGCCGTGACGACCCAGATCTCATCCATGCCGCCGGGCAGCGTGGTCTTCAGAAGATCGATCGCCTCCACGATCAGAAGCTCTCCCTCCGTCTTTTCGATCCAGGCGGCGATGGCGGCCACGATGACCGGCCAGGTCACCGAGGTCAGATAATCCTTCTCCTTTTCGTCCTGAAAAATCAGATAAGCGAGCGCGGGACGGTTGATCTTTCCGTTCCGGTCGATGATGCCCAGTCCGAAATGACCGACCAGCGTATCCTTGACCTGCTGGACGTCCAGGACCTCGCGGTTGACCTCATCCGCGTCCAGCGTGGGGACGCCGTGCTGCTCGCGCAGATAGGCGGCGACCGTGCTCTTGCCGGCCGCGATCGTGCCGGTCAGACCGATGATTTTCTTTTTATTTTGCTTCATACCAGTTTTCTCCTGTGTGAATATCGACTTCAAGCGGCACCGAAAGCGATGCGGCACCGCACATTTCTTCCTTCAGGATCCGACGGACCTCCTCCTCCTCGGGCCGATAGACCTCGAGCAGCAGCTCGTCATGGACCTGCACGAGCACGCGGCTCTTCAGGCCCTCCGTTTTCAGGCGCGTCCAGACGCGGATCATCGCGATCTTCATGATATCGGCCGCCGTGCCCTGGATGGGCATGTTCTTGGCGACGCGCTCTCCGAAGGAGCGCTGCATGAAGTTCGAGTTTTTCAGCTCGTCGATCTGACGGCGCCGACCGTACAGGGTCACCCCATAGCCGGTCTCACGCGCCTTCTGCACGCACTCGTTTAAGAAGCCCTCGACCTTGGGGTACTGATCGAAATAATGGCGGATGTACTCGCCCGCTTCCTTCTGCGAGATGCCCAGACCGTCCCCCAGACCGAAGGCGCTCATGCCGTAGATGATGCCGAAATTGACCGCCTTGGCCGAGCTTCTTTCCGCGGGCGTGACCTCCTCCGGCGCCTTGTGCAGCACCGAGGCCGCCGTGGCGCGATGGATGTCCTGACCCTCCCGGTAGGCACGGATCAGCTGCTCATCGCCGGACATATGGGCCAGAAGCCTGAGCTCGATCTGCGAATAATCGGCGTCCATGAACAAATAATCCGGGCCGGAGGGCACAAAGGCCTTGCGAAGCTCCCGGCCCAGCTCCATGCGGATCGGGATGTTCTGGAGATTAGGCTCCGCGCTGGACAGACGACCGGTGGCCGTAACGGTCTGATTGAAGCGCGTATGGATCTTGCCGTCCTCGGGTCGGATGAAGCCCCCCAGGCCCTCGACATAGGTGCCGGACAGCTTGGTCAGCTGACGGTAGGTCAGGATCTTTTCCACGATGGGATAATCCGGCGCCAGCTTCTCCAGGATATCCGCCGAGGTCGAATAGCCCGTTTTGGTCTTCTTTCCGCCCGGAAGGCCGAGCTTCTCAAAGAGGATCTCTCCCAGCTGCTTCGGCGAATTGATATTGAAGGACTCTCCGGACAGCGCGAAGATCTCCTCGCTGAGCTTTTCGGTCTCTGTGTTCAGATAGCGGCCGAATTCGGACAAAACCTTTGTATCCAGGCGGATGCCGCTGTTCTCCATGTCCGCCAGCACATAGACCAGCGGAAGCTCGATATCGCAGTACAGCCGCTCCATGCCGTTTTCAGCCAAAAGCGACTCCATGACCGGATAAACGCCCAGCATGATATGCGGGACCTGTGTGGTAAAGCGCAGACACAGCTCCTCGGGAAGCTCCGTCAGGGCCAGACGGTGCGCGCCCGTGCCCAGGACCTCCTCGGCGGACAGCGCCTGCTCGTTCAGATACGCCGACGACAGCTCGTCCGGCGCATAGACCGATTTGGTCGGATTCAAAAGATAGGCCGCCAGCATGCCGTCAAAAACGAGCCGCTCAGGACGGATGCCGCGAGCCATGAAAAGGCGGCAAAGCTTTTTGGTATCAAAGGACAGCTTAAACAGCCCGGGATCCTGCATGAGCGGCGCGAGACCGCTGAGGATCCGTTCGGCGCCGAGCTCCTCCGAAGGATCGTCAAAAAGGGACAGATTGCCGGCGGAAGCCCCCGGACGCACCAAGTAAAGCGCCTCGGAGGAGTCCGTCCGGACACCGAGCGCAAGGCCCGCCAGCTCATCCTCCTCCGTCAGGAAGGCCTCGACGGCAAAGGTATCGGCCCCGTCGGGAAAATGGCCGAGAAAAGCGTCCCACTCCTCCGGCGACGAGATCAGCTGCGCCGCGCACCCGGCCGCCCGAAGCTCCGCCCGTGCCGGGGCCTCCTTGGCTCCGGCCGTCTTACGCTTTTCCAGAACCCGCGAAAGCAGGCTCTTCAGCTCATAGGTCTTCAGATCTTCAATAAAAGCGTCTCCGGTAAAGCTCTCCTCCGTCAGAAGAACGGGCTCTCCGGACAGCTCGCAATCGGTTTTGATGGTGGCCAGCACCAGGCTGAGCCGTGCCTGCTCCTCATAATCCTTCAGACTCTGCACCAGCTTGGCACCGCCCGCTTCCTCGCGATGGGCCAGAACGTTCTCCAGCGTGCCGAAGGAGGCAATCAGCCGGGACGCCGTTTTCTCCCCGATGCCGGGCACGCCCGGAATATTGTCGGAGGTATCGCCCATCAGCGCCTTCATATGCAGAAAACCGGTCGGACCGACACCGTATTTTTCGAGCACCTCAGCCTCATGATAGACCTCGACCTCCGTGCCGCCCTTCTTGGTTTTCGGGATCAGAAGCGTGATGTGTTCATCGACCAGCTGGAGCAGGTCACGGTCGCCGGAGAGGACAAAGACCTCGTCCCCCTGCGCCCCGCGCTGCTTGGCCAGAGTGCCCAGAATATCGTCGGCCTCCAGCCCTGCCTGAGAGAAGATCGGAATGCCGGCATCCTCGAGCATCCCGCGGATGAGCGGGATCTGCATGCGAAGCTCCTCCTGCATCGGGCTTCGGGTCCCCTTGTAGGCCTCGAAGATCCCGTGGCGGAAGGTCGGCGCATGCGTATCAAAGGCCACGGCCAGCCGGTCCGGCTTGTATTCCTCCGTTACCTTCCAGAGGATCGAAAAAAAGCCGAATATTGCGTTCGTATAGACGCCCGCGGAGGACGACAGGAGAGGCACTCCGAAAAAAGCCCGGTTGGCGATGGAATGGCCATCCAGGAGCAGGACCCTTTCGCTCATGACGTTTTTCCTTTTCTTTGTAAAATTGCCGGTGACACTACATCAGGGTAATTATATCACACTCGGCACAGGCCTGCAACCAAAACATCCCCGCAGGCAGGGAAGCACGGACGCCGGGGGTCATCGGCGCCTCCCTTTCCCGATATTTTTCACAAAAGCCGCCGGGATCCGCAGGCAAGGCCTGTCAGCTTTTTCCAAAAAATACAATTATCGGCAGAAAAACTTGACATATTATGCAGTTGCGTGTATAGTACGATGCATAATTAAACAAGCACCATGATAGAGGCGCGGCAAACATGAGTACAGCTGCTCCCACGGTTTCGGGAAAACCGGGGCAGCCGAAAGGGAATGCCGCCGAAGGAAAGAGCCCATCCCGGGGCGCTTATCCTGGGCGTACGGAAAACATCCGTCCGACTGTCGCATAACAATGCGGAGCGCTATCCTGACTTTTTGTCCTTTTTGTGCATTTGATTCCGGGCAGGTCATGATAGTCATGGCCTGCCCTTGCTGTTTAATTAAAAACACAAAAAGGAGACTCCTGTCATGAAGAAAATCACCTCTCTTGTCCTTGTACTGGTCCTCGGCCTCACCGCGCTCTGCGCGCTTCCCGGCTGCGGAAAGAAGGTCCAAAGCGGCGTTGAGGACGGTATCCTGACCGTCGCCATGGAATGCGCCTATGCCCCCTACAACTGGTCCCAGCAGACCGACGCCAACGGCGCCGTCCCGATCAAAGGCTCCAATCTCTATGCCAACGGCTACGATGTCATGATGGCCAAGGCCATCTGCGAGGCCAACGGCTGGCAGCTGGAGATCGTCCAGCTTGACTGGGATTCGCTCATCCCCGCCGTGCAGAGCGGCATGGTGGACGCGGTCATCGCCGGACAGTCCATGACGGCGGACCGTATGGAGGCCGTTGATTTCGCCGGCCCCTATCTGTACGCGACCATCGTCTGCCTGACCAAAAACACCTCCTCCTTTGCCTCGGCCAAGGGCATCTCGGACCTCAGCGGCGGCAGCTGCACCAGCCAGTCCGGCACGATCTGGTATTCCTCCTGCCTGCCTCAGATCCCGAACGCCGACATCCGGAACCCTGCCGAATCCGCACCGGCCATGCTGATGGCGCTTGCCTCGGGCACCGTGGATTTCGTCTGCACCGACATGCCCACGGCCACGGGCGCGCTGATGGCCTACCCCGAGTTCGTCCTGCTTGACTTCAACGCAAGCTCCGATAATTTCACCGTTTCCGAAGAAGAGATCAACATCGGCATCTCCATCATGAAGGGCAACACCACGCTTTGCGACGCGATCAACGCCTATCTGGCCCCGATGAGCGCCGATGATTTCAACGCCCTCATGGCCCAGGCCATCGCCATCCAGCCGCTGAGCGAGGATTGATCCGATGGCCTCCCAGTTCTTTTCCGATATCGCGAAGCTGCTCCGGGACTACGGCAGCGTCTATCTCGAGGGAATCGGCAACACGCTGGCGCTGGCCATCATCGCCACCGCGCTCGGCTGTGTCATCGGTTTTATCTGCGGCATCCTGCAGGCCCTTCCGGTCAGCCCGCGTGATCCCTTCCTGAAGCGCTTCTTCATCCGTCTCATCCAGATCATCCTGCGCGTCTACGTCGAGGTCTTCCGGGGAACGCCGATGATCCTGCAGGCCGTCTTCATCTTCTACGGCATGCCCTACTTTTTCGGTGTCGCCTTCCGCAGCATCTGGGCCGTATCCATCCTGATCGTCTCGATCAATACCGGCGCGTACATGGCCGAATCCGTCCGCGGAGGCATCCTCTCCGTCGATGCCGGCCAGACCGAGGCCGCCAAGGCCCTCGGCATGAATCACTGGCAG
>JAZQNF010000117.1:0-14903 GCA_045627225.1 Bianqueaceae bacterium | reverse complement strand
CGAGTTCATGAAGGGCAAGCGCGTCCTCATCGTGGACGACGTCATCTCCACCGGCGAATCCCTGAAGGCCCTTGAGAAGCTCGTCACCGCCGGCGGCGGAAACATCGTAGGCCGCATGGCCATCCTCGCTGAGGGCGATGCCGCTGACCGCAAGGACATCCAGTTCCTGCAGAAGCTGCCCTTGTTCGACGCCGAAGGAAATCCTCTCGCATAATTAACCTATTTTAATAGGAAAGCAAGTGCATCCTTAACGGAAAGCACTTGCTTTTTCTTGACCTTTATGATATTATTTTTACAATGCCCGAATTTCGGGTAAATCATAATTTTTCCTAAGGGGGAGACTACTATGTATTGGGTATGGGGTTGCATGACGTTTATCGTGCTGCTCGCAATCGCCTACGTGTTCTGGAACTACTTCCAGATCAAGAAGCTGGGCGAAGGCAATGAAGAAATGGTCGAACTGGCTGCCATCATCCGCAGCGGTTCCCGCACTTTCATCAAGACCGAGTACAAGACCGTAGCCATCGTTGTTGCGGTTATCGCGATCATCCTGAGTCTGTTCGTTGAAAAGACCGCAGGCATCACCTTCATCATCGGCGCTCTGATGAGCAGCTTCGTCTGCGTCATCGGCATGCGCTCCGCCACCTACGCCAACGTGCGTACCTCCAACCGCGCAATGGAAACCAAGTCCATCGGCGAGACCGTCAAGGTCGCTCTGCAGGGCGGTTCCATCTCCGGTCTGTCTGTTCAGGCGTTCGGTATGCTTGGTCTGCTGATCGTCCTGTTCATCTGGAAGATCGATCCCAACTCCGTCGGCGGCGGCTTCCTCACCAAGATCGACGGTGTCAACGGCTCCCTGATGCGTATTTCCACTTACTCCCTCGGCTGCTCTCTGGTTGCCATGTTCAACCGTGTAGCCGGCGGTAACTACACCAAGGCCGCTGATATCTCCTCCGATATCCTCGGCAAGGTCCGCAACGACCTGCCCGAAGATGACAGCCGTATCCCCAACACCATCGCCGACTTCATCGGTGACAATGTAAACGACATCGCCGGCAACTGCTCCGACCTTCTGGAGAGCTACGTCGCGACCATCGCGGCTGCGCTCATGATCTCCGTTACCCTGTTCAAGGGCGACGCTTCGGTCGGTGATGCGGCCTTCTCCGGCATGCAGACCTTCCCCATCCTTCTGGCCGGCGCCGGCCTTCTTTCCTGCCTGCTGGGCCTTGCCTTTGCGGCTGTCAAGAAGATGGGCAACGATCCCTCTAAAGAGCTGAACCTGGCTACCTACATCTCCGCCGGTCTGACCATCCTGCTGGGCCTGGGCGCCTGCTGGTTTGTTTTCAAGGATGTCCCCGCCGTTGCCGAATTCAAGCTTGGCTGGATCTCTCCCTGGATCGCCGCGGTTCTCGGCATTGCCTCCGGCGTAGCCATCGGTGCCATCACCGAGTACTACACCTCCACCGATTTCAAGCCCACCCAGGAGCTCGCCAAGATGGCGACCGAGGGCGAGGCCTTCATCGTCACCAAGGGCGACGCCATCGGCAGCCGCTCCTGCATGCTTCCCATCCTGATCATCGGTATCGCCCTGTTCATCTCCGGTAAGATCTCCGGCACCTACGGTATCGCCCTGGCCGCGCTCGGCATGCTGGCCTTCGTCGGCACCACCGTTTCCATCGATGCCTTCGGTCCCATCGCCGACAACGCCGGCGGCCTGGCAGAGTCCTGCCACCTGCCCGAGGATGTCCGCGCCATCACCGATAAGCTGGACGCCGTCGGCAACACCACCGCTGCCATCGGCAAGGGCTTCGCGATCGGCTCCGCCGCTTTCGCGACCGTTTCCCTGATCGTCGCCTACGTCGGCAACTACACCGCTGTGGGTGCCGAGCCTGTCCTGAACTTTGCTTCCTTCGTCGTCGTCGCCGGCGGTATCATCGGCGGCGCCCTGATCGAGTTCTTCTCCGCTATCCTGACCGACAACACCATCGGGGGCGCCAAGCTGATGGCTGACGAGGGCGACAAGCTCCTCTCCATCCCCGGCGTTCTGGAAGGAACCGTCAAGCCCGATTACAACCGCATGGTTGCCATGGCTGCCAAGCAGGCGCTGAAGAAGATGCTCTTCCCCTCCGTCCTGGCGCTTTGCATCCCCGCTGTGGGCGGCTTCCTGTTCGGCGTTGAGTTCGTCGGCGGCGTACTGGTCGGCGCGACCATCGTGGCCATTCCCCGTGCCATCTTCATGGGCAACTCCGGCGGTGCCTTCGATAACGCGAAGAAGTACATCGAGATCGGCGCGCTCAAGGGCCACGGAAAGGGAACGCCCGCTCATAAGGCGGCCGTTACCGGCGATACCATCGGCGATACCCGTAAGGACGTCGTCGGCGTCGCGCTGGATATCTTCATCAAGTCCATGTCGACCGTTGCCAACACCCTGGCGACCGTCTTCTCCAACTTCACCTTAATCAAATAAAAAACCGGCTTTTTCTCCGGCAGATATGACACTTGAAATGAGGAATGAGGAACCCCAGAAAGGTTCCCCGTTCCTCGTTTCGGCTTTTAAAAAGCTTCTTTTTTTCAACCTTTTTACGGAGTTTTTTTCATGGAAAAAGTGACCATGAAGGATGTGGCCAAAAGGGCCGGCGTCTCCTACGCGACGGTATCCAGAGCCCTTTCCGGCAGCAGCGAAATCAGCGAGGCGACGCGCAAGCGTGTCCTTTCCATCTGCGAAGAAATGAACTTTACGCCGAATGTACTGGCGCGCTCCATGGTTAAAAAGCGCACCAACACGATCGGCGTCATCATGGCGGGCATCGACAATCCGTTCATGAGTGAGCTGACCAACTACATCGAGGTCTTCGCCCGCGAGCGCGGCTACAATCTGATGCTCTGCAACTCCTCCTATGATCTGGAGCAGGAGAGGGCGGCCTTCGAGCTTCTGGTCAGCCGTCAGGCCGACGGGATCATCATCATCCCCGCCGGGAACGAGAGCTTTGCCTCTCTGGGCTCGCTTTTGTCCCGCATCCCGACCGTGTTCCTAAGCGAGAACGTCGCGGATCTGCCCGTCGACAGCGTCAGCGTCGACAACGCGAAGGGCACCTTTATCGGGACCGATTATCTTTTCTCGATGGGACACAGGAGCATCCTCTATCTGGGACGCCGAAAGAACAGCGCAGCGCACGAGCAGCGCGCCCGCGGCTATCTGAATGCCTGTGAGCAGAACGGCCTCGAGCCCTCCTTCCAGGACTCGAACTTTCAGAGAAGCTCGCGCCAGACGGGGTATCTGCTGGCCCGGCACTATTTCTCCAAGCCGCTCCGGCACACCGCCATCTACTGCGCGACGGACTCCCTCGCCATCGGCGTCATGCAGGCGGCCGATGAGGCCGGCATCCGTATCCCCGAGGATATTTCGCTGATCGGCTTCGATAATATTTCCTTTACGGAGCTCCCCCGCATCAATCTGACCACCGTGGACCAGCCCAAGGAACAGATGGCGCTGGCCGCGGTCGAGCGTATCATCGCCAAAATCGAAAATCCGGACAGCCCGCCTGTCCATAAAATATTGAATCCGACCCTGATCGAACGCAGCTCCTGCAAAATGATCGATCAGGAAGGTTAAGGGTTTCAGGAGGTAATCATGTATAAATTCGAACTGCATCTGCATACCGAGGAAACGAGCTACTGCGGCCACGTGCCGGGCGCCGAGCAGGCCAGACGCTTAAAGGCCCTCGGCTACGACGGCTTCTGCGTCACCGACCATCTTCACGAGGGCTATATGAGCGAGGTCAGCGACTGGCAGCAGGCAGTGGACTATCATATGCAGGGCTATCGCGCCGCCAGGGAGGAGGGCGAGCGCCTCGGTCTCAAGGTCATTTTCGGCGTCGAGTTCCGCTTCCCCGCCGATGAGCGCGACTATCTGGCCTTCGGCGTGACCGAGGAGTGGCTGCGCAGCCATCCCTTCCCCTTCCGCTGCACCCGCCAGGAGTTCTTCGACCGCTATCACAACGATTTTCTGATCATCCAGGCGCACCCCTTCCGCTATTATGACGAATGCTTCCCGGACTGCGTGCACGGCATCGAGATCTGCAACTGCAATCCCCGTCATCAGAGCGATAACGACAAGGCGCTGGCCTTTGCCGAGCAGCACAGCGGGCTTCTGCGCCTCTGCGGCTCCGATGTTCACCGCGACGGCGACGAGGGCCTCTCCGCCGTTTTCTTCGAGAATCTGCCGAACGACTCCAAGGAGCTGGAGCGCGAGCTTCGCGCCGGCCGCTTCAGCCTCTGGTGCCCCGGCTTCGCGGAGCTCATCGAGCAGAGCGCGGAGGACCTGAAGAAGCCCTACGACTCGATGATCATCGGCCAGATCTGCCTCGACACCAACACCGATTATGACGGCCGCGTCGAGCGCCGATACGGCGGCGCCGTTCTCTTCTCCGGCCATGCCGCCGGCGCCGTCGGCCACCGTACCGCCGTGGTCCCGAAGCACAACCCCGAGGACATCGACGCTGAGGAGGCCTTCCTGGACTGCCCTGCCGTCCGCGTTTTCCCGCGCCTGTCCGAAAAGAGCACCCGCATGGAGAACACCTATTTCACTCCCGACCGTGAGCGGCGCCGTCAGGTTTCGCCCACCTCGATCGACCCCTACCGTCCCGAGGATCTTCCCGAGGCCGATGCGCTGATCTACCACCTGGCCGGCCTGGTCACCGGCGACATCGACGGCGATATGATCAAGGCCTGCTGCCTCCGCACGGAGGCGCTGCGCGAAAAGGGCTATGAGAACGCGGGTGTCGCGCTGGACGTTCAGTGCATGCTCCGCGCCGTTGAGCCCGACAAGACCCTGAAGCTGTACGACTGGGCCGAGAAAAAGGAATATCTTCCCTATATCCGTTACCTCAAGACCGACGCCGCCGAGGCCGAGATGCTGACCGGTCTTTCCGACCGCGAGGCCGCTGCCCGCCTGATGTGCGAGTGGGGCGCCGGCGAGGTCATGGTCACGCATAACACCGAGGTCATCGTCTGCGACGGCAAAAACATCTACCGTGCCCCGCTCATGCCCCGCAATCTCTCCGGACGGACCGGCCGCGGAGACACGACCTTTGCGGGCTATCTGGGCGAGCGTCTCAGCCACGGCATTCAGGAGTCGCTGAATTTTGCGGCCGCGCTGGTTTCCCTCAAGATGGAGACGCCCGGTCCCTTTACCGGGACGCGCGCTGACGTCATCCGCTTCGCCGAAGAGGTCATGGGCCTCAGGCTGTAACCGTTTCGTAACAAAAAAACCTTTTACAGAAGCCGGAATATTTGATATGATAAACTATCCAACGGAGGTATATTGATATGGCAGACACTTTAGCCGGATATATGTTTTGGCAGTTCACTTATCTGCAGTATGCGGAATTCGCGCTGAGAATCGTGGCGGCGGCCTTCTGCGGCGCCTGCATCGGCTTCGAGCGCAGCAAGCGTATGAAGGAGGCGGGCATCCGCACTCATATCATCGTATGCACGGCGGCCGCTTTGATGATGATCGTCTCCAAGTACGGCTTCGTCGATCTGACGGATGCGGCCGGCATCCTGTATAACGGGGCGCGCGGCGCAGACTCCGCCCGGATCGCGGCGGCCGTCGTAACGGGCGTCGGCTTCCTGGGCGCCGGCATGATCTTCCGCAACGGCTCCACCGTCAAGGGCCTGACCACCGCGGCGGGCATCTGGGCCACCGCCGGCATCGGCCTGGCGCTGGGCGCGGGCATGTACGTCATCGGCGGCTTCGCCACCCTGTTCATCGCGCTTCTGCAGATCATCACGCACCGCTTCGTGTTCGGCGCGGATGCTCTTCTGTCCTATCGCATTTCCTTTACCGTCCGCAGCAGTGAGCCTCTGCATGAGAAGCTCCTGAAGGTGGTGGAGGAAATGGGCATTTCGATTTCCGACAGCCGGATCATCTATCATGATGACGGCTTCGTGACCTATGAGGTGGCCATGAAGACCCGTTATCAGATGACCGGCGAAAAGCTCCGCACCTATCTGCTGCAGAACGCCGAGCTTCGTGCGGTCAGCTGCACGGTCATCGGTTAAGCTTGCATTTCGGAGGCCTCCCTGTCGGAGCTGCTTTGACGGGGAGGATTTTCGTATTTTGAGGTGGAACCATGTATCTTCTTCTCTATGCTTTGTGGCTGATCCTTTGCGGCTCGCTCCGCGCGGACCGGCTGATCGCGGGCCTGATCGCGGTCCTTTTGTGTGCGCTTCTGATGTGGGCCCTGTTCGGCTATACGCCGCGGCGGGAGCTTGCGGTCTGGAAGAAGCTGCCGTTCCTGGCGGCGTATGCGGGGCTGGTCATCGCGGAGGTCGTCAAGGCCAATTTCCGGATGATGAGCCTGATCCTGCAGCGGTCCCGAAAGGCCTCGCCGGCACTGGTCTGCCTGGATACGGAGCTTGAAACGCCGCTCGGCCGCTTTCTCCTGGCGAACTGCATCACACTGACGCCCGGGACCATCACCGTCAAGGCGGAGGAGGGCCGTTTCTTCATCCATGCGATGGAGCCGGAGTCCCTGAAGGGAATGGAGGAGAGCCGCGTGGTTAAACTGCTGAAGAGGATGGAGGCGGTCCGATGAGCTGGTTCAATGAGTATTTTCTGCCGGCTGCCGCAGCCGTGCTTGGCCTCTTCATGCTGCTGGCGCTGCTTCGGGCGATCCTCGGTCCCCGTACGGCCGACCGCGTGATGGGCATCAATATGATCGGCACCCTGGTCATCCTGATGCTGGCCCTTCTGGCGGTGCTTCTGAAGCAGAACTGGCTGCTGGACGTTTCGATCCTCTACGCGGCGATCAGCTTCCTTTCCGTCGCGGTGCTCTGCATCCTCATCATCGCCGGCCGAAGCCGCCGGGCAAAGCAGGAGCAGGAAAAGGAAGAGGAAGAGGAGCAGAAAAAGGAGGAGACGCATGACTGAGTGGATTCTTACCGTTGCCTCGGCGCTGTTCATCCTGGCCGGGCTCGGCGTCATCGCCGTGGCTCTTTTCGGGGTATTCCGCTTCAAATTCGTGGTGGACCGCATGCAAAGCGCGGCCATCGTGGATACCCTGGGCGTCATGCTGGTGCTCATCGGCCTGATGCTGGCCTCTCCCGCGGTCTCCTATGTGCTGAAGCTTTTGGTCATTCTGGCGGCGCTGTGGATCGGAAGTCCTCTGACCTCCCATCTGCTGAGCCGGATGGAGCTGTATACGGATGAAAGTGCCCCGGATTTTGTGGCCGGCCTTTCGGAGGAGCAGGGTCTACTGGGCCCGGAGGAAAAGGAGGATCGCGATGGATTATCTTGAGCTGCTTTTTCTGGGCCTTCTGATCGTCTGCGCGGTCTCGGCCTGCGTCAGCAGAAATCTGCTGGTATCCCTGATCATTTTCATGGCCTACAGTGTCATTATGTCCGTGATCTGGGCGCTTCTGAAGGCGCCTGATCTGGCCGCGACCGAAGCGGCCGTCGGTGCCGGCGTCTCCGGCATCCTGATGTTCATTACGTTAAAAAAGCTGCTCGATATCAGAAGGGATCACGATGAACAGGGAAAAGCTTAAACAATTTCTGAAGGACTGGGATGAGGGCAGCTTCGATCTGACCGAGAGGACCGCCCGGCCCACCGAGCTGCTTCGCTCCGAAACGGAAAAAACCGTAAGCGGGGAGGGTATTCTGCCCCGGCTCGTGGAGCTTCGCTACCGGATCTTCCGTATCGCCTATCCGGTGATGTCCGTGCTGCTTCTGATCATGATGTCGGCCTTTCTGCTGATGTGCGCGATCGAGCTTCCGCCCTTCGGCGCCGCCGATAATCCTGCCCACAATGAGGTGATGCAGCGTTATCTGGAGAAGAACAGCGAGGAGACGGGCGCGGTCAACGCCGTGTCCGGCGTCATTTTGGACTACCGTGCCTTCGATACCCTCGGCGAGAGCCATGTGCTTTATACGGCGCTCATCGCGGTGCTGGTGCTGCTTTTGGCCGGCCGGGACGAGGAGCCTCCCGCGGGCCGTCCGGACGAAAAAGAGAGCTTCGCGCACCGCGATCCGCTGATCCGGACCGCCGCATCCATTCTCGTTCCTGCCGTTATCCTCTACGGCCTCTGCACGATCGTGAACGGCCATCTGGGCCCGGGCGGCGGCTTTTCGGGCGGAGCCATCATCGGCGCCGGCCTGATCCTGTACAGTCTTGCCTTCGGCTTTGAAAAGCTGGAAAAGCTGATCAGCGGGAAAAGCTTCAAGGCCGTCGTCGTGTCGGCGCTGTGCTTCTACAGCCTGGCCAAGGGCTATTCGTTCTTCTGCGGAGCCAACGGACTTCAGAGCCTCATCTCGCCGGGTGAGGCGGGCCGCATCCTTTCGGGCGGCCTGATCCTTCCGCTGAACATCTGCGTCGGGCTTGTCGTGGCCTGCACGATGTACGGCATCTATTCACTGTTTAAAAGGGGGCGCCTCTGATATGTGGGAAAGCATCTGGAACGCCCGCATCCCCTGCGTGGCGGTCATCATCTTCGCCGTCGGCTTCTGCACCCTTCTGCTGCATCCGAACCTCGTGAAGAAGATCATCGGACTCAATATCATGGATACGGCCTCGTATCTGCTGCTGACGGCCTTCGGCTATATCGACGGACGGCTGGCGCCCATCCTGGGTGCGGATACGGAGGCGGCCCTTTATGTCAATCCGCTGCCCGCCGGACTGGTGCTGACCGGCATCGTCGTCTCGGTCTCGGTGACCGCGCTGATGCTGGCCCTGACCGTCCGACTGTACCGTCATTATCATAGCCTGAATGTCGATGAGATCTACCGGGCGGCTCTGTCCGAAACGAAGGGAGAAGAGTCATGAACCTCATTCTGAGCTTCCCTCTTTTTGCCATCGTGCTCTGTCTTTTGTGCTCGGCGGTGAGCCTTGCGCTGGGGCAGAAGGCGGCCCGTGCGCTGTCGCTTGGTCTTTCCCTCGTCTGCCTCGGACTGTCTGCCGCCGTGCTCTGGTACGGCTATCGGAGCGGTACGGTCAGCTATTTTACGATGGGGCATTTTCCCCGTCCCTGGGGCAACGAGCTCCGCTTCTCGGTCATCGAGCCGCTGATGGCCTCCTGCTTTGCCCTGGTGCTCTTTCTGAGCCTTCTGGGCGGGAAAAAGCAGCTTCTGCGTGACCTTCAGCCCAATCGCGGTCATTTTTACTATGTGCTCTGCGATCTGCTGCTGGCGGCGCTTCTGTCGCTCTGTTATACGAACGATCTGTTTACCGGCTACGTCTTCGTGGAGATCCTGACGCTGTCGGCGGTCGGGATCCTGATGATCCGCGAGATCGGCCGCACCACGCTGGCCTCTGTCCGCTATCTGATCTTCAGCCTGATCGGCTCCGGCCTCTTCCTGATGGGCGTCATTATCCTCTACGGCATCACCGGCCATCTGCTGATGCCGAACCTGAAGGAGGCGATCGGAGCGCTTGCGCAGAGCGGGAGCTACCGTATCCCCTTGGTGACCGCCATCTGCCTGATCACGCTGGGGCTTTCCGTCAAAAGCGGCCTTTGCCCCTTCCATCTGTGGATGCCCGACACCTACGGCTACGCCACGCCCTCGTCCTCGGCCATCCTTTCCGGCCTCGTCAGCAAGGGCTATCTGGTCCTGCTGATCAAGTGCATCTTCGATGTGTTCGGGACGGAGGTCTTCTACGCCTCGGGAGTGCAGAACGTGCTTTTCGTCATGGGCATCGCCGGCATGCTCGTCGGCTCTGTCAGCGCCATGCGCGAAAAAGAGATCAACCGGATGCTGGCCTATTCCTCGGCGGCGCAGATCGGCTACATCTACATGGGCATCGGCATTTCGCCCGTGCTGGGCATGCAGGCCGCGCTGTTCCACATTCTGGTGCATGCGTTCACCAAGCCGCTGCTCTTTTTATCGGCCGCGCAGCTCGTGGATGTCTCCGACGGCCTGTTTTACCGTGATCTGAAGGACTCGGCTCACAAGAACCGGCCCGCCGGCGTCGGCTTTCTGATCGGCGCCTTCAGCATGATCGGCATCCCGCTGACGATCGGCTTCGTCTCCAAATACCGTTTTGCGGTCGCTGCCTTCGAGCTGAGCTCGCGCACGGTCGTAACGCTGATCGCCCTGGCTGTCAGCACCGTGCTCAATACCTTTTACTTTGCCCGCATGGTGCTTCGCGTCTACCGCCCGAATGAGGACGGAGAAAAAATCACCCGCGTCCGTCCGAAGGAGCAGCGTGCCTTCATTATCAGCGCGCTGGTTCTCGTGCTCATCAATATCGGCTGCGGCATCGCCGCGGATGCTCTGCTGGAGTTTGTCCGGTACGGGCTCGACTTACTGTAAGGAGGTCTCGAAATGCTTTTACTTGCCCTGCTTCTTCTTCCGCTTCTGGCGGGAGGAGCACTGTGCTTTCTGAAAGGTCACAGAAAGGGGGCCGATGCGCTGTTCGTGTCGGCGCTCGGCGCTGAGGCCGCGCTGGCGCTTTCGGTACTCATCCTCTCGCCCGACGGCATCACGCTGTTCCGGATGACGGAGGAGCTTGAAGTCAGCCTAAAGCTGGACACCGTCGGGAAGGTCTTTCTGTCCGTGGCCGCCTTCGGCTTTGTGTTTGCCGGCGTCTATGCGCTCCGTTATCTCCGGGACGACGAGCGGAAGAGCTCCTTCTACGCGCTGATGCTGCTTTCTCAGGGGATGCTCATCGGCATGGATCTTTCCGCCAACCTGATCACCATGTATATGTTCTTTGAGATGGCGACCCTGCTTTCGATGCCTCTGGTCCTGCACGACCGCAGCGAGGAATCGATCCGCGCCGCCCTCAAATATCTGTTTTATTCGGTCGCAGGTGCCTTTCTGGCCCTCCTGGCCATCTTTGTTCTTTCGCACTACACCGTATCGCTGGACTTCACCGCGGGCGGCACGCTGGATGCCGGGGCCGTTTCCGGCCACGAGGGCTTCCTGCTCACCGTCATCTTTCTGGGCGTTGTCGGCTTCTGTGCCAAGGCCGGCATGTATCCGCTGCACGGATGGCTTCCGACCGCGCATCCGGTGGCGCCGGCGCCTGCCTCGGCCGTGCTCTCCGGCGTCATTACGAAGGCCGGTGCGCTGGCGGCGCTCCGCATGATCTACTACATCGTCGGAACGGATTTTCTGCTCGGCACCTGGGTCCAGTACACCTGGCTCGGCCTCTCCCTCCTCACGGTCTTCATGGGCTCGATGATGGCCTACCGCGAGGACGTTCTCAAAAAGAGACTGGCCTATTCCTCGGTCAGCCAGCTGTCCTACGTGCTGACGGGCTTCTTCCTGATGCAGCCCTCCGGCCTGGAGGGCGGTCTTCTGCACGTGCTTTTCCATGCCTGCATGAAGATCGGTCTCTTCCTGGTCGCCGGCTCCTTCCTCACCAACCTGAAGGAGGGCCGCGTTTCCGAGCTGAAGGGCGTGGGCCGCGTGATGCCTCTGACGCTGTGGGCCTACACGGTGCTCTCGCTCGGACTGATCGGCATCCCGCCGCTTTGCGGCTTCGTCAGCAAGTGGTATCTCGCGCTGGGCGCCCTGGACGGCGGCCTTCCGGTCTTCACCTGGCTGGTCCCGGTCATCCTGCTGATCTCCGCTCTGCTGACCGCCGGCTATCTCCTGCCGCTGACGGTGCGGGGCTTTTTCCCCGGCAAGGACTTCAAGTCTCCCGCCCGCAGCAATGAGGGCGGCCTGCTGATGTGGGTGCCGCTGATGGTGCTGGCAGGCCTGTGCCTGCTTCTCGGCGTGTTTGCCGCGCCGCTGGCCGAGTCCTTCCGGACGCTGGCCGAAACTCTGATGTAAGGAAAAAGCTGCCATGACCTCATATCTGCAGCTGGCGGCGATCCTTCTTCCGATCGCTGCCGGACTCACTCTTTATCTGCTGAAGCTCAAGGCCTACCGGGCCCGGGCTCTCTACAGCATCTGCGTTTCTCTGGTCACTGCCGGCCTGGTCTGGTGGAGCCTCCTGCGCGGAGGAGCGGAGCCGCTGGTGCTGATCCGCTTCTCGGACCGCCTGGAGTTTCTGCTCCTCACGGACGGACTGGGACGCTTCTTTGCCGCGCTGGTGGCGACGCTCTGGCCCTTCACGGCCCTGTACGCAGCGGCCTACATGCGGAAGGAGTCCTACACCTCGATGTTTTTCGGCTTCTTCACGATGGCGCTCGGCATCACCCTGGGCATCGCCTTTGCCGGCAATCTCTTCACGATGTACTGCTTCTACGAGATGCTGACGCTGGTCACCGTGCCGCTCATCATTCAGCCGATGAACCGCGAGGCCTCCCGCGGCGCGCAGACCTATCTGCTGTTCTCGCTGGGCGGAGCCGCCTTCGCCTTTGCGGCGATGATGTATCTGATCAGTCACGGCGGCGGCGGGCAGTTCGTTCTCGGCGGGGTCTCCGCCGATTTCGCCGACGGCGCCTCCGTCTCCGGCTTCTTCTTCCTGCTCGGCTTTCTGGGCTTCGGCGTCAAGGCCGCGATCTTTCCGCTGCATATCTGGCTGCCCAAGGCAGCCGTGGCTCCGACGCCCGTCACGGCCCTGCTTCATGCGGTCGCCGTCGTCAAGGCCGGTGTATTTGCCCTCATCCGTCTCAGCTGGTACTGCTTCGGCGCGGATTTTCTGCGCGGCAGCTGGGTCCAGACCGCGGCGCTCATTCTGGCCGCGGTCACGATCGTGTTCGGCTCCTGGATGGCTGTCCGCGAGACGCATTGGAAGAGGAGACTGGCCTATTCCACGGTTGCCAATTTAAGCTATATCATCTTCGGCGTGATGCTGCTGAGCCCTGAGGGCCTCATCGCCGCGCTGGCTCATATGGCCAATCACTCCGCCATCAAGATCCTGGCCTTCTTCTGCGCCGGCGCGGTGCTTTGCGAAAGCGGACGGACGCAGGTGCGCGAGCTTTCCGGCCTGGGGCTTCGGATGCCCGTGACGGCCGCCTGCTTTACGGTCGCCTCGGTCGCCCTGACCGGCATCCCGCCCTTCGGCGGCTTTGTCAGCAAGTGGCAGCTTCTGACCGCCGCAGCCGCAGCGGGAACGCCCTCTGCGTATGCCGGTGCGTTTGCCATCATCCTTTCCGCTCTTTTAACGGCCCTTTACATGTTCCAGGCGGTGGCCGCCCTCTGGTTCCCGCCCCGCGGCATCCGGCCGCCCGAGGAGGTCTCCGAGGCCGGTCCCCTGATGACCGTTCCGATGATCATCCTCGCGCTGGGCTGCCTGCTTCTCGGCCTTTTCGGCACGCCCCTGCTCCGGGAGCTCGGGCGCATCGCCGCCGGTCTGTAGGCCTGTAAGGAGGAAATCATGGTATCGTTTCTGTTTTTCTTTCCTGTCATAGGCGCCGTCATCTGTTATCTGGTCGGCAAGGGCAGCGTGGATGCCCGCAACGGTCTCGCCACCATCGTCACCGTCGCGGAGTTTGCCTTCTGCATCGCCTTCCTGACCTATCCCGATTACGAGCTTCATGTCAACTGGGTCGCCGGCGAGGGCATTTTCCTCAAGATCGACGGCTTCCGCAGGCTTTACACGGTCATCGTCTCCTTCGTGTGGACGATGACGACCCTGATGGGCCACAACTATTTTGAGGGCCACGAGCGCACCGGGCGCTACTATTTCTTCAGCCTGGTCACGCTGGGCGAGACGATGGGCGTTTTCCTGTCCGGCAATCTCTACACGGCGCTGGTCTTCTTTGAAATGATGTCCTTCACCTCCTTCGTCTGGGTGGCGCAGGAGGAGACGGCGGAGGCGATCCGCGCGGCGGAGACCTATCTGGCCGTGGCGGTCATCGGCGGCCTGATGGCGCTCGGCGGCATTCTCGTGCTGAAGCATCTGCTCGGCACGACGGATATCGACCTTCTGTACGAGGCGGCGGTCCAAAGCGGCCGTACGCCTGTCCTTTACGCGGCCGGCATTCTGATTTTGCTTGGCTTCGGCGCCAAGGCGGGCATGTTCCCGCTGCACATCTGGCTGCCCAAGGCCCATCCCGCGGCACCCGCGCCGGCCTCGGCCCTTCTGTCCGGCATCCTGACCAAGACCGGCATCTTCGGCGTGCTCGTGCTGTGCTGCCGGCTTTTCCGCGGAGATGCCTTCTGGGGCAGTCTGATCCTTCTGCTGGGACTGATCACGATGCTGCTCGGCGCCGTGCTGGCGCTGTTCTCGGTCGACCTGAAGCGGACGCTGGCCTGCTCCTCGGTCTCGCAGATCGGCTTCATTCTGATCGGCTCGGGGCTCATCAGCCTTCTGGGCGAGGAGGCCGCCATCGCGGCCCGGGGGACCCTGCTCCACATGGTCAACCATTCGATGTTCAAGCTCGTGCTTTTCATGTGTGCCGGCGTCGTCTACGCCCGGCTGCATAAGCTGAACCTCAACGATATCCGCGGCTTCGGCCGGAAGCGCATGCTGCTGGGCATCGCCTTCGCGGTCGGCGCGCTGGGCATCAGCGGCGTCCCGCTTTTCTCCGGCTACGTCAGCAAGACCCTGCTGCACGACGGACTGCTGGAATACATGGCCCTGCTCGGCGAAAAGGGCATGAGCACGCTTCCGATGCGCGCCGCGGAGGGCCTCTTCCTCCTGAGCGGCGGCTGTACCTTCGCCTACATGCTCAAGCTTTTCGTCTGCCTTTTCATCGACCGCCATCCTACCCGTCAGCATGAATTCCTGCGGATGAAGCGCTCGGTCGATTTATCCACGGGCATCGCGCTCTTCCTGTCGGCCGCCCTGATCGTGATCCTGGGCATCACCGCCGATTTCAGCATGAACCTGATCGCCGATATCGGCACGGATTTCTTCGCGGTGGAGCGTCCTGAGGAGCTTCAGCGTTTCCTGAACGGCGAGGCCCTGCTGGGCGCGGGCATCTCGCTCGGCCTGGGACTGATCATCTACTTCGGCTTTGTCCGCACCTGCCTGATGAAAACGGTCAACGGACAGAAGGTC